>JAYVID010000051.1:0-11101 GCA_043770525.1 Ferruginibacter sp. | reverse complement strand
CACCTTTAAAACAACTGTTTGAGGACGCTTTAATACAATATGTCAAAGAACCATCTCATAACCAATTAAAAATGTTCTGATTATATTAGGACACTAATGTTACAAAATATAAACTTACACAAAATAAAATGTTTTTCCACATAGAAAAATTTAAAGAAAAAATTACAAATCATGAACGATAGCAACCAAAAAATTAAAGAGCCAAAGTATGAACCTCCCATCCATTCATTTCCAATTTATGGTTTAATTTTATGTGCTATAATATTGATTTTTTCAGGAATTTATATGTACTTAAATAATGTTCAAATTTTAAGAAAAGCAGGAAATGACCCATTTGGTGTTAACGGGCCTACTTCTATTTGTTTTGGAATTATACTCTTAATTTACCCTATTTGTAAACTTATAAAACAATTTAAAGAAAAGAAACGATTTGATAATAATGTATTTTAAGTTAATTATTTTTTGATTAGAATACTGTTTAGGTAGGAGTTTTCGACTTGAAAATTGAGCATTGAATAACTTGTCCGCCTTTGCAAGATTGATTATTGAACATTTTTTATTTAAAATCCAAAATTTGAATCGAATCTTGAACTTTGAACCTTGAACTTTCCTCACACCCTCCCATCCCTAATCTCCGCCACCACATCAGGGTCTAACAATGTTGTAACATCACCCAAGTTTTCCGTTTCCCCCTCAGCAATTTTTCTAAGTATGAGCCGCATAATTTTTCCACTACGTGTTTTTGGTAGGCCGCTTACAAATTGTATTTTATCGGGCTTGGCTATGGCGCCAATTATCTTTGCTACGGTTAAGCTTATATCTTGGCGGCGTTGGTTTTCATCACCATGCTGCCCGTTGTAAATTACATAAGCATAAATGCCTTGCCCTTTTATATCATGCGGATAACCCACCACAGCGCTTTCCACCACACCAGTATGCATGTTTATGGCATTCTCTACTTCGGCAGTGCCTATGCGATGTCCGCTAATGTTTAGCACATCGTCAACCCGTCCCGTTATTCTATAATTGCCTTCTGCATCTTTCAATGCACCATCGCCAGTAAAATATAAATTGGGGTATGTTGCAAAATAATTTACTCGGCATCTTTCATGGTCGCCATACGTTGTGCGAAGTATGCCAGGCCATGGAGCTTTAATACAAAGATTTCCAGCCCCCTCCAAGCCTCCCCCGAAGGGGGAGGCTTTTGTGCACTCTGCAGCAAAATCGGTTCCTTCAATAACATTTCCTTTCTCGTCCACTAGTACAGGTTGCACACCCGGCATCGGAAGCGTTGCCCAACTTGGCTTTGCAGGAGTAATACCAGCAAGGTTTGTAATAAGACAACCACCCGTTTCTGTCTGCCACCAAGTATCTACAATCGGGCATTTGTTTTTTCCAATATTATCATCGTACCAATGCCATGCTTCTTCATTTATTGGCTCGCCTACTGTGCCCAATGTTTTTAACGAGGTTAAATTTTTTCCTAACAAAGGCGCATCTCCAAAACTCATTAAACTTCTTAGAGCTGTAGGTGCAGTATATAAAATATTTACTTGGTGCTTGTCTACAATATCCCAAAACCTGCCCGCATCAGGAAAAGTAGGAATACCCTCAAACATAACACTAGTAGCACCTGCAGCCAATGGGCCATACACAATATAACTATGCCCAGTTATCCAACCAATATCTGCTGTGCAAAAATGTATATCACCTTGTTGGTAGTTAAACATATTTACAAAAGTATACGTAGTCCATATCATGTAGCCTGCGCAGGTGTGTACAACGCCTTTGGGCTTGCCTGTGCTACCACTTGTGTATAAAATAAAAAGTGGGTCTTCGGCATCCATTTCTGTTGCCTCGCCAAATCCATTTGCTGTAATATTTATTTTTTGCATTTCTTCATCCCACCACACATCTCTGCCAGCTATCATACTTACAGGAGTTTTTGTACGGGCAAATACGATTACTTTTTGTACATTATTTGCTTGTAGTAATGCATCATCTACCACTGCTTTTAAAGCTATTTCTTTATTGCCTCTGTATGCGCCGTCGCAGGTTATAATAAATGCTGCCTTTGCATCTTGCAATCTATCAGCAATACTTTGTGCACTAAAGCCACCAAATATTACTGAATGTATCGCACCAATTCTTGCACAAGCCAGCACCGCAATTGTAAGCTCGGGTATCATGCCCATGTATATACAAACCCTATCGCCTTTTTGTACCCCATTGTTTTTTAGCACTTGTGCAAATTGTATTACTTGTTGGTGTAGCGCAGAGTAGGTAAGGGTTCTAGTAGCTTCATTAGGGTTGTTTGGCTCCCAAATAATAGCAGGTTTATCGCCTAGTTTTTCCAAATGCCTATCCAAACAATTTTCTGTAATATTTAATTTACATCCTGCAAACCATTCTACTTTTGGTTCAGTAAAATTCCAATCTAAAACCTTATCCCACTTTTTTCGCCAATAAAAATTATCCGCTACATTAGCCCAAAATACATCGGGGTTTTCCGCAGCAGCTTTATAATCTGCATGGTATTGTGCTAAAGAATTTATTTGATATGGGTAACTCATGATTTTTTATTTTTTTGGCTTTCAGCTTTTGATTTTTTTTCAACATTTGTTCGGGCTATCCGCTGTACCTGCGCTTCGCTTCGGTGCCGCTCCTATCCCGCAGCTTTTCAACAGTATCTCTTTTTTCATCTTTTATTGAAGCGTAGATGGGTGTTATATTTTACTCACGCTTCATCTGATTTTATTTTTTCTTCAAAATTTTCTAATTCTTTATTTACCTCAGCCAATAATTGTTGTGCAGTAGGTAAATATAAATTGTATTCACTAGCAATTATATTTTTTTCATTTTCAGGCAAAGTAAATTTTACAACGCCATCATTTTTTGATGCACATAATAATATACCAATTGTTTCATTTTCGGTAGCTAATTTTTCTACCCTGTTGTAGTAGTTTACATACATCTGTAATTGCCCAATATCTTGGTGTGTAAGTTTATCTGTTTTTATTTCTATAATCACAAAGCATTTTAATAATCGATTATAAAAAACTAAATCCACAAAGAAATCATCTCCTTCAATATGTATTCTTTTTTGCCTAGCTACAAAAGAAAAGCCATTACCCATTTCTAATAAAAAATCTTGTAAATGGGTAATAATAGCTTGCTCTAAATCTTTTTCGTAATAATCAGCTTCTTTTTTTAACCCCAAAAATTCTAGGTTCATTGGGTCTTTTATTATCTCTTTTGCTTCGGATGGAAGTTTTTCATTTTTAGCAACTGCCAGTACAGATTCTTTATCGTTGCTCATTAAAAGGCGTTCGTAAAGGCTGCTATAAATTTGGCGTTCTAGTTGCCTTACAGTCCAATTATTTTTCACTGTTTCAGCAATATAAAACTCCCTTTTGTCTTGATTATCAATGCGAATGATAATTCTATACTGAGTCCAACTCAATTGTGAACGCACTGCGTTCACAATTGGAAAAGTCCGATAAAATTGTCTATACCAATTTAACTGACGGTAAGAATACCCACTACCATACTCAGGTTGCAATTGCTCAGAAAGATATTTTATGAGATAAGTGCCATACTCAGCCCTATCTTTCCCTTGTTGTTCTTCTTCAAATATTCGTTTGCCAATATGCCAATACATAATAGTACGCTCATTATCTACTGCTCTTATTGCTTTATCTTTTGCGGTAGCAATAATGTTTTTTATATCAGGTATTATTGATTGGTTTACGAGCATTACAAAACTATCTTTTTAATAATCAAAATTTAAAAACTACTTGAATTGTAGTCTATTACAATTGTGTCCGCAGTGCGGACACAATTGCGAACGCACTGCGTTCGCATTTACGAATACAGCGTATTCGCAATTCAAAAACCACATCTTCAAAATAAAAACTACTTCATTACCACCAAATTAATATATTTATACCAATTCTTTCAAACAAACGATTGATAAATTTTTTAAAAATATTTTCATGGCAGATGTTTCTACCAAAGGAATTGGCAAAGTAATATTTTCTTCTTCGCTTGGTACATTAATAGAGTGGTACGATTTTTATATTTTTGGTATGCTTGCCAAAACCATTGCATCGCAATTTTTCCCCGAAGGAAATGATACTGCTGCACTACTAAGTACCCTAGCCATTTTTGCCGCAGGTTTTTTAGTGCGTCCATTTGGCGCATTGGTATTTGGCAGGTTGGGAGATATGGTTGGTAGGAAGTACACTTTTTTACTTACCCTAGTTTTAATGGGTGGCTCCACATTTTTAATAGGCTTGGTGCCGAGTTATAAAAGTATTGGCATAGCTGCACCATTGTTGGTTTTATTACTCAGATTGGTACAAGGCCTAGCACTCGGCGGCGAGTACGGCGGCGCAGCCACGTATGTAGCCGAGCACGCACCTGCACATAGGCGAGGATACTTTACCGCATGGATACAAACCACGGCCACACTAGGTTTGTTTGTAGCATTAGCCGTTATCATGTTAGTAAAAAATAGCATGAGCGATGCAGCCTTTTCAGCAGAATGGGGCGGATGGCGTTATCCATTTTGGGTATCTATTTTACTCGTGGGTGTATCTATTTACATCCGATTAAAAATGAGTGAATCGCCTTTGTATGCTGCGCTTAAGCAAGAAGGTAAAACATCTACAAATCCATTAAAAGAAAGTTTTGGCAACAAAGCTAATTTTAAAATAGTGTTGCTTGCATTGTTCGGTGCAGTAATGGGGCAAGGCGTAATTTGGTACACGGGGCAGTTTTATGCACAAAGTTTTTTAGAAAATACTTGCAAGCTAGAGTTTATGCAAAGCCGTGGAATTTTACTTTGGGCAATAGGTTTAGCCACACCGTTCTTTTTATTTTTTGGTTGGCTGAGTGATAAAATTGGGCGCAAATGGATAATGATGTTGGGCATGTTGTTAGGAGTGCTTTTTTACAGGCCAATATTTAAAACATTTTTGGATGATACGAATGCGAGGGAGTGGATAACAAATGAGTTGCCAAGGAAATATGCAAAAATTGAAGGACAAATAAATCCTGTAGTAACTTATGATACAATTAAAAGAGATAATATATACATACAAATTCAAAAAGTAAAAAGTATTTGGGTTTTAGAAAATGGAATAACATTTACTCAAAATTCTAAAGATACAGCCTATCAAATGTATAATACATTTGGCAACGCCGAAAATACCGATTTTACTTTTCCTAATGCCGCTAATAAATCAGATTCAAAACCCATTTATTCAGATATCATCCTTTCCAATTTCCTCAAATGGAAATTCATCTTTCTAGTATGGCTTATGATAATTTTTGTAACTATGGTATATGGCCCAATAGCTGCATTTTTGGTAGAATTATTTCCTACTAAAATAAGGTATACAAGTATGAGTTTGCCGTATCATATTGGCAATGGTGTATTTGGTGGGTTGGTGCCTTTTATTGCTACATTACTATCCACTACTTTTGTAAACGATCCATTGGTGGGGCTTTGGTATCCAATAGGTGTAGCAGCTTTGTGTTTTGTAATTGGGTGTTTGTATTTAAGTAATGGCTCAACGCAAAGCAACAAAGAGCCGTAACCACGAAGCACACAAAGAGTTCTCACAAAGAACACAAAATAACTTAGTGACCTTAGTGTTCTTTGTGGTTAAAAAATCGACTTTGCGAACTTTGCAATCTTATTTACTTTGCGTGAAAAAATAATAAAACAATGAATCAAATAAAAAAAATAATGGGCTTTTTATGGATGCTTATTGCACCAGTTGTTATTTTCTTTTTAATAAATGGTGCTATCCAAAATATTGGGCATGGTACAAAAGATATAAATAAACCCATTCCTTGGATAATCATCATTACCATATTTATTCCTATTGCCATTGGGTTAATGGTATTTGGTTATTATGCGGTAAAGGGAGAATATGATACCAAAAACTAAACCTATGTTTACGGATTATTTTATAACAACCGACAAAACAAAAATAGATATTGACCTAGTGTTTGATTTTTTAAGCAAAGAAAGCTATTGGTCAAAAAATATTCCAATAGCTGTCGTAAAAACAGGAATAGAAAACTCCGTGTGCTTTAGTATTTTTTATAAAGATAAGCAAGTAGGTTTTGCAAGGGTAATTACAGATAAAGCTACTTTTGGATATTTAGCAGATGTATTTATTGTAGAACTTCACAGAGGAAATGGATTAAGTAAATGGCTAATGCAAACAATTTTAGACAATAAGGAATTGCAGGGCTTTAGAAGCTGGATGCTTGCTACAAAAGATGCACATGGGTTATATGAAAAATTCGATTTTAAATTGACTAATGATACAACAAGGATAATGAGGAAACAGGGGAAAGAAAAGTACTGAGTATTGAGTACTTAGTATTTAGATTAATCCAATAAAGTAAAAAGTATATAACAAATAATAAGCTTGAAAAATTACAGACAAGTTTTACTTACAAGTACACTACTCATTTGTAAAAAAATAGAGTATAAAAGGTAAATAAAGAAAGTTTGATTTAGAACGAACCAATCTTTATACTGAATACTAAGTACTAGATACTATAAATGCCTCAATGGGTTTCTCCTAGCATTTAACACATAGCGTTTTACATTCATCCAAAAAGCCAAGAAAAAATATACCAATACAGGAGAACCTATAGTAGCAAAAGATAAGTAAATAAAGTATTTGCGAATGGTAGTAGTAGCAATACCCATACGCTCACCTATGGCGCTACAAACACCAAATACATGCCATTCAATAAAGTGTTTTACTTGTTTCACAATACTAAAGTAGGCTTATTTTACATAAAAAACAACTTCTTTTTTATAGTAAAGCAAATTTTGTAGATTTGCGCAAACGCAATAGCAAATGCTAGAGAATATACACATAGAAAATTTTAGGTGTTTTGAAGACTTTAAAGCCGAGGGGTTTGAAAGGATAAACCTTATTGGGGGGAAGAATAATAGTGGGAAGACTTGTTTGTTGGAGGGTATTATGTGTTTAAGTAAAGGAAGGAGCAAGGAAAATATTCTTACTGAAATAGCTTTGCTAAGAAATGAAAGGGTGGAAGATTTAGTTTCTCAAGATTTAAGAATTGGTGTAAAGGTTGAGGGTATTGTTTCAGTAAGTGCAAATCAATGGGAAGCCAAAAATGCACTATATTCTTTTAATACAGAACTAAAAAAGAATGAAGAAGTGAAAACTTGGTTTCAATCAGATTTAAATATTGCTTATATTTCTCAAACAAACTCACTTCCTGATATTGATTTTGATGATATTTTTTATAGAGTAGAGGTAGAAGAAAGAACAAAGGAATTTTTAGATATTTTAATGGAAATTGACCCTTCAATAACACATGTAAGAACAATTGGGAGAGATGGTATGCGACCTAGAATTAAGCAACTGCATAATAGAAACTATATTAATTTGAACAGTTTTGGGGATGCCATAAAAAGTGTAATGCGTTATTTTTCTCCAATTATTGAAAGAGAAGTTTTTGAGAAAGATACTTCCAAAGAATACATTTTATTAATAGATGAGATTGAGAACGGATTGCATTACACAGCATATTATGAATTTTGGAAAAAAATATTTGCTGCTGCTAAGAAATTAAATATTCAAATTTTTGCTACTACTCACAGTAAAGAAATGATTGAACAGTTTAATATTGTATCCAAAGAGTTCGAAGTAATTAATGGCGAAAAAACTAGTGCTTATTTTGAAATGATGCGTAACGTTAGAACAAATAAAATTGTTGCACAAAAATATGAAGCACAAGAACTAGAATATTCACTTGAAAATGAAAAAACTTTTAGAGGTGAATAGAATAATAGTAGAAGGCAAAAACGATAAAGGTTTTATTGAAGCATACAAACAATATTTAATAGACAAAAGTATTAAGGTACAATTTGGTTTATCTACTTTAGCAAAAGGATTAAGTGAACAAACTATTATTGATGAATTAAAAACTATCAAAAAGGATTTGGCTTTAGAAACTTTTTCGAGTATTAAAATTGGTTTTATTGTAGATAAGGATGATGAAACAATTAATGGATATGTAAATCGGTTTAGTATTTTAAATAATGCAATATCAAATGTATTCAGGGTTGAATGTAATTTTTCTATTGAGCTTACTTCAGTAATTTGTAATTATGAGGATTTAGAAATCGAATTTTCTTATTTTCTTATGCAGAACTCTCATGGAATTGGAGAGTTGATAGATGTTCTAAAAGAAATAAAAATAAACGATAGCATAATTGCAGATTGTGTAAATAATTGTTTCCAACAAAAAGTTGATTATACAAATAAAGAAATATCCGATGATTGGCTACATATTTTCTTAAAATGGGATTCTTGTAATTTTAACGAAAGAAGATCCAATAAAAACTTTAGATTAGATGAGAAAGAAACAATTGAAAAGCTATATACAATCTTTGATTTTGAAAACAAAACTTTAGACAATCTGAAAAATTACCTTTCTACTTTTTCTAGTGCATAATAAAAGCTAAATAGATAGATGAAGATTAAATGTGCGACGCCCCCGCAAAAAAAGCGGGGCAGGCACCAAAGCTCCACAAAGAACTAAAAGTTGATAAACAAAAATAAAATAAAAATAACACCATGGCATTCGACATTGAAATGATTAAAAAACTCTACTCAGCTTTTCCTGAAAGAGTAGCTGCTGCAAGAAAACTAATTAACAAACCCCTTACGCTTACAGAAAAGATTTTGTATGCGCATCTTTGGGAAAACAACCACACAGCGCCTTTTGAAAGAGGTGGTTCGTATGTGGATTTTGCACCAGACCGTGTAGCCATGCAAGATGCTACGGCACAAATGGCGTTGTTGCAATTTATGCAGAGTGGTCGTACAACAGTGGCTGTGCCTAGCACGGTGCATTGCGACCACTTGATAGAGGCAAAAGAAAATAGTGCAACCGATTTAAAAAGAGCCGTTACAGAAAGTAGCGAAGTGTATGATTTTTTATCGTCTGTTTCTAATAAATATGGAATTGGCTTTTGGAAACCAGGTGCTGGTATTATTCACCAAGTAGTGTTGGAAAATTATGCTTTCCCAGGTGGAATGATGATTGGTACTGATAGCCATACTGTAAATGCTGGTGGGCTAGGTATGATAGCCATAGGTGTAGGTGGCGCAGATGCTTGCGATGTAATGGCAGGGCTTGCATGGGAATTGAAAATGCCAAAATTGATTGGTGTAAAACTTACTGGAAAATTAAACGGTTGGACATCAGCAAAAGATGTAATACTAAAAGTAGCAGGCATACTTACTGTAAAAGGTGGTACTGGTGCAGTGGTAGAATATTTCGGTGAAGGTGCTACGAGCATGAGTTGTACGGGCAAAGGAACCATTTGTAATATGGGTGCAGAAATTGGTGCTACCACTTCTACTTTTGGATATGATGAAAGCATGAGCCGTTACTTAGGTGCTACTGGTCGTGCAGAAATAGCCACCATGGCCGATGCAATAAAAGAACATCTTACAGGCGATGCTGAAGTATATGCAAACCCATCTGCCTATTTTGACCAAGTAATAGAAATAGATCTGAATACTTTGGAGCCGCATTTGAATGGCCCATTTACGCCAGATTTGGCTACGCCAATTTCTAAAATGAAAGAAGCGGCAGCAGCAAATGGTTGGCCAACAAAAATAGAAGTGGGTTTAATTGGTAGTTGTACAAATTCTTCTTACGAAGATATTAGCCGTGCAGAATCTTTGGCAAAACAAGTAATTGCAAAAGGATTAAAATTACATTCAGAATTTACCATTACACCTGGTTCAGAGCAAGTACGTTACACCATTGAGAGAGATGGTTTCTTAAATACATTCGGACAAATAGGTGCGACAGTTTTTGCAAACGCATGTGGCCCTTGTATAGGCATGTGGGCACGTGTGGGCGCAGAGAAAGCAGAAAAAAATACTATCGTACATAGCTTTAATAGAAACTTTGCAAAACGTGCAGATGGTAACCCAAACACATTTGCATTTGTAGGCTCGCCAGAAATTGTAACAGCAATGGCTATTGCAGGTACTTTGGATTTTAATCCATTGACTGATACATTGACCAACGATAAAGGCGAGCAAGTAAAATTAGATGAACCAACAGGATGGGAATTGCCTCCACGTGGTTTTGCTGTGGAAGATGCAGGCTACCAAGCACCAGCAGAAGATGGTAGTGGCGTAAATGTATTGGTAGCAGGAGATAGCAAGCGTTTACAAATTCTTGAACCATTTGCCGCATGGGAAGGTACCGATTTGAATGGTTTGAAATTGCTGATAAAAGCAAAAGGGAAATGTACAACCGATCATATTTCTATGGCAGGACCATGGTTAAAATTTAGAGGGCATTTAGATAATATCAGCAACAACATGTTGATAGGTGCGGTAAATTTTGCTAACGACAAAACGAACTCAGTAAAAAATCAACTCACAGGTGAGTACGGCGCTGTGCCTGATGTACAGCGTGCATACAAAGCTGCAAATATTGGTAGCATTGTGGTGGGCGATGAAAACTATGGTGAAGGTTCTAGCAGAGAGCATGCAGCAATGGAGCCACGCCACTTAGGTGTGAGAGCTGTACTCGTAAAATCTTTTGCACGCATACACGAAACCAATCTTAAAAAGCAAGGTATGCTTGGGCTTACATTTGCAGATAAAGCAGATTACGATAAGTTTCAAGAAGATGATAGCATTGATATTGTAGGGCTTACAACATTTGCTCCGGGGCAACCACTTACTTTAGTATTGAACCATGCAAATGGAACTAGCGAAACTATTGCAGTAAATCATACTTACAATGCACAACAAATAGAATGGTTTAAAGCTGGTGCTGCTTTGAATATTATTAGAAGGGAGTTTGAGGCGAGTAAGGCACAAGTAAAAAAATAATTCAATAAAAAAGGGACTGTGTCATTGTTGAGACAGCCCCTTTTTATTTTACATTTAAATATTTTATAACATTTCCTGTCTTCCGCAATGGGTCACCCATTTTTTTCGTCCATCCATTTTTTGATTAATTGATGTTCTTCTGTGAGGAATAGAATTTTCTTTTTTACTTG
>JAYVID010000050.1:0-24233 GCA_043770525.1 Ferruginibacter sp. | reverse complement strand
TTTGGCAGTAGAGGTTTATAAAATAGTAGATGAGTTTTTCCCGAAGGAAGAGAAATATGGTTTATCTGCTCAAGTAAAGAAAAGTGCGGTTTCAGTACCTAGTAATATTTCTGAAGGTGCAGGCAGAGCAACAAACAATCAGTTTAGATATTTTCTTGAAATTTCAATGGGGTCAAATAATGAATTACAAACCCAACTGGAACTTGCAAGAAGATTTAATTATATAACACAAGAAAGAACAGATAAAGTTATCGATGAAGCTGTACAAGTTTATAAAATGACACTTTCATTTTATAATTCATTAATGCCAAATTAGATAATATTAAATAATTGTATAAAATTGTAAAAAGTAATATCTAGCTATTTATTAAAAAGTTTTAATTTAAAAAGAGCTAGTCTATATACTCAATACTAAGTACTCAATACTTTATGACTTTAGAAATATTAACACCCGAAAAAAAAATCTTTAGTGGCGAAGTGTATGGCGTACAATTGCCTGGCATTAATGGTTTGTTTGAAGTTTTAGACAAGCATGCTCCACTGGTTAGTGCGTTATCTAAGGGTAAGCTTAAAATATTAAAAGATAAAACAGCTACTAGCTCATACACAATACAGAGCGGTTTTGTAGAAGTAATAAACAATAAAACAACGGTGTTGGTGGAAGGTGCAGTAGAGTTGTGATTTGTTTGTATAAATTTTTTGAAAGCCTGCATGTGAGTGTGGGCTTTTTTGTAGGCATTTTTATTTTAATAATTAGACTAAATGCGTTTTTATACCATTTGATTATGCAAATTAGTCCAATTCAATCTGCGCAAATCCTTTAAATCTGGGAGCTAAGATTATAACGATTGGATTGATTATTATTTCAAATTAGTATTATTTTCTCCTTCTGTAAAAGTCATTTTTACTAAAACTAAAGGCACAAAAAAGCCCTCCAATAAAAGAGGGCTTTGTAATATACTATAGCCAAAAAGGCAAGCAATTATTGTCTATTTTTTTGAACCGTGCTCATCAGAAACTGTCAATTTATGACGTCCTTTTGCTCTACGACTTGCCAATACCTTGCGGCCATTAGCAGTACTCATACGCTCACGAAATCCGTGTACAGATTTTCTACGACGTTTGTGGGGTTGGTAGGTTCTTTTTTTTCCTGGCATTTTTTTATGTTTTTTTCCTTTTACAAATATTGTTTATTCTCATTATCGCAGGCAGGGCACCATCCCCACCGCTTGTGAAAGGACGGCAAAAGTAAAACATTTTTACCACATTATAACAATAAATTAAGCTAAAATCATAATTTTATGGAGGCTGCCATTATTGTTGCTCCAAAAAATGTACTTGCATGGCTATTAAAATCTGCTACATTACCAGTAGTAAAAAATTGCCTTTTACCATTTTTACTACACTTTTCTACAATTTCATTATGGTTTTCTAGGTACATTTTCAAGCTTTTGGCTACAATTTCTCCCTGTGGTAAGATGCTTATATCATTAGGTACAAACTCTTTTATTTTATCTATTAACAATGGGTAATGTGTACAAGCAAGTAAAATGCAATCTATTTTATCATCATTTTTTAGTAATTGCTCAATATGCCTTTTTACAGGCTCATTTGCTTCTATAGAATGATGTTTTCCATTTTCTACCAATTCTACCCAAGCAGGGCAAGCCTCTTGTGTAACTTTTATGCTGGGATGAAATTTTTCTATTTCAATTAAATAAGACGCTGATTTTACAGTACCTTCAGTAGCCATAATACCTATATGATTGCCTTTGGTATATTCATCTATTATTTCTGATGTTGGTCGTATTACGCCAAGCACCCTTTTACTTTTATCTATTTTTGGTAAATCATTTTGCTGTATGGTCCTTAAAGCTTTTGCTGATGCTGTATTGCAAGCCAATATCACCAATGGGCAACCATTTTTAAAAAACCATTTTACACACTGTAATGTATACTCATACACTGTTTCAAATGATAGTGGTCCATAAGGGGCTCTTGCATTATCGCCTAAATAAATATAATCATACTCAGGTAATTGAGCACATATTTCTTTTAAAATAGTGAGCCCACCATACCCACTATCAAAAACACCAATTGAAAATTTATTGTTCATTTGGTGTAAAAGTATTGTTGGATATTGGATAAAAAAAATCCCAACCATTTTTTATGGTTGGGATAATATTGAAAAACACTTTTTTAGTTTTTAATTATTTTCTTTCCTGTTATTTTTTTGCCCGTTTCATCTGCTAAAATTAAAAAATAAGTTCCTTTAACAAATTTTGTAAGGTCAAGTTCCATCCATCCATATCTACCTACAATATTAAATTCTTTAGATATTATTTTACTACCTTTTTCATCAAATAAATTAATAAATCTTTTTTGTGTAGATGCCGAAGGGCTGTAGTAAGTAACCCTAATATTTCCTCTAGTAGGATTTGGTGCTATCAATAGCGTACCTCTTATAGTAGGATTATCTTCTATTGTTACTATATTTGAAACACCTATGCAGCCTGTTATTACATCTATTGCACTTACTTGATAAGTACCAAATTCATCTACAATGCCATTTGTTTTTGTAAGGGTGGTACCAATAACATTTGGTACAATTACAGTATTACGTTTCCATTGATAAGTATAAGAACTTGTTGTTGGGCTTGCGCCAGCAGCTAGGCCAGTAAAGGTTAAAGGGTTATAATTGCCATTTGGTGTAATGGCTAATGTAACCACTGGGTTTGTTCCCACTTTTGCTGTTACACTATTTGAAGTAACAATAGTACAAGAGCCCGATGTTACTGTTACTCTGTATTTATTATTTGCTTGAGTAGCTGTAAGTCCATTTATTACCAAAGCAGTTGAAGTTGCTAAATTTATAGGTGAATAAGTAACGCCAGCATCAGTGCTAGAAAACCACTGATAAGTTAAGTTTGTGCCAGTAGCCGTTACATTAAAATTAGCGGTGGTGGTACAAGTTGTAATGTCTTGTGGTTGTGTTGTGATTGTAGGAGCAGCAGTTACATTTACAGTTATAAATGTTCTTGGACCTTCGCAGGAGCCTACAGATTGTGCTACATAATACAAGCTAGTACCTGTTGTAGCTGTAGATGGTATTGGTGCAACACTAGTACCCACGCCACCAGTAAGATTAGTAAACCATAAAATACCTGTACCAGTAGCAGCTAATGCAGTAGCAGTAGTGCCTTGGCAATATGCTATTGGAGTTACAACTGTTGGTACTGTTGTAGGGGCTGTATTTATTGTTACTGTTATCTGAGCTAATAGTCCCTCACAACCATTTACAGTTTGGCTTACATAATAAATATTATTTCCAATGCTAGTTGTAAAGGGAGTAGGAGCTGTAGGTGAGCAAATACCACCTACAGGTGTGCTATACCAACATGTGGTACCTGTACTTGTAGCTACTAAAGGGATTGCCGTTGTTCCCTGGCAGTAAACTACAGGTGTGGTTACTGTAGGTGCAGCTGGAGTAGCTTTTATAGTAACTGCAATCAATGCTCTTGGGCTCTCACAAGTACCACTAGTTTGTGTAACATAAAAATTAAAAGTACCTGCATTTGTTGTATTTATTATAGGAGTTGTTGCACTTCCTAAACCACCAACGGAGCCATTATACCATAGTAAATTGCTGCCAGTTGCTACAAGTGCACTTGCAGTTGCGCCTTGGCAAAACGATAAAAGGCTTGTTACAGTGGGTGCTATAGGACTTGTTGTTACATTTACAATTATACTAGCTCTAGGGCTTTCACAGCCTATGGTCTGGCTCACATAATAAGTAGTACTTCCTACCGAAGTTGTTGTTGGAATGATAGCTGTAGCAGACCCAGTACCTCCTGTAATAGTTGTGTACCATAATAGGTTATTGCCTGTGGCTGTTAAAGCCGGAGCAGAAAAACCTTGACAATAGCTAAGTGGTGAAACAACGGCAGGTGCAGTAGGAGCAGATGTAACAGTAAGTGTAGCAGCAGATGAAGTAATAGTACCAGCAGTATTGCTTGCTATTAGTCTGTAACGATTGTTATTCATAGAAACAGTTACAGCATTAAGTGTAAGTGTAGCTATATTAACTGCTGGAGAAACCGGATTCCAATTGATACCTCCATCAGTACTAACTTCCCAACTATAGTTTAAACCTACACTAGAAGCACTTGCAGAAAAAGTAGCATTACCTCCAGCACATACTGTTGTATTATTTGGTGGTGTAATAATAGTAGGTGGTAAAGCAGCCCCTTGTAAAATTTGAGTCATTGTATCTGCTATTGCAATTCTTACAGCAGCAGCATTAAATAGACTAGACCTCATTTGTACAGAAGCCGTATCTACAATTGTTATATCATCTACAAACCAACCTGAAGGTGAACCTACACCGGCAGTATTATCATCTGATGCAAATCTAAAACGAAGCCTTGTATTTTGTCCTCTAAATTGAGTCAAGTTTACACTTGTGCCCAAGAATGTAGAAACAAGACCAGTGTATGCTAAACGGTTAGAAAGATTGTTTCCGGTACCTGCTCCTAAAGAAGCATTGTATTTATTTATTAATATATTATTGCCTAGGTCAGTCCATGTGGTTCCAGCATTGGTACTTATTTCAATTACGCCTCCATCCCAGCCATCTTCAGTGTCAAATCTATGTTTAAAATTAAATTTGGGTAAAGAGCTTTGGTTATTAGGTAATAAAATATCACTCGCCATTTCTAATCTTTTATCTGTAGATATTACTTGGTTTTCACAATAAAAAGCATTGGGGGCAGAGCTTGTTTGTAGAGAAGACACTGTCCACAAAGCTCCACCCGCAGGCACTGTAGTTACTGCATTCCACGAAGCAGGAATGCTAGCAGGTACAGGCTCATTTAAAATGGTAACGGGTGTAAAATAGGTACCACTATTTATGTTCACCACAAAATTATAATCTACTGTAGTACCAGCTGCTTGTGATACTGGAAAACTAACGACTCTATTTGCTGCATTATAACTACCACCACTTACATAAGTTACATTTAATGGCAATGTATCTGTAAGGGTATAACCTGTAAAAGCAGCACACACATCTGCTTTTACCCTATTTATATAAGTAATATTTTGTCCTTCTGGTACGGTGTAGCTACTTGTTTGTATCAAACGAAGATTAGCACCGCCATTTGTAAAACTCGGTATCTGGTCTGTTACGCTAGCAGTTGAACCTTCTGAAGCACCTAAACCCATACCTCTTCTTCTAAATGCTTCTAAAATAGTACACCTATATGCACCTCCATATAAAATTTGATCTGCTTGTAAAATTCCATCTCTACCACTAATAAAACCTGGGTTACAAGGTTGTAATTTCATACCTTCAGTAACCAATCTTAATGCAATAGAATTTCCGCCTACAGCATTACCATTAAATAAGTTTGAGTTTATACTTCCTACTTGGTTTATGATACCCCATGTCATATCCCACAAGGTAGCACACCATATTTCTCCTCTGCTATGCTGTTGTGTTGTAATCGTTGATGCGTATACTCTATTATTTATGGCAAAATTGGTGCAGTATCGCTGGCTTCTAATGCCAGATCCTGTTGGAGGTTGGTTATTTGCATAAGTACCAATTCCTCTTGGTGAATCAAAACCAGTATTTAAGTTAGAAGCTCCCCAATTTTGTGTATACATTAATGAATAATAATCACTCCATCCTTCTCCCATTTGCTCTGCATTGCCTAAGCAACCACTGCCTACCCCACTTAACCGATTGCTTATTCCATGACCGTATTCATGAACTACTATGCCATTGTCAACATCCCCGTCTCTATCAGGGTTAGGTGCAGTCCATAAAAACATTTGCATTCTTCCACTACCCCCATCGGCAGGAGTAGAAAAATTAGCATTGTTGGTTCCACTACCATCTTGTGCATCTGCAAAAACAAAATCCCCACCTATACCACCTTTACCTAAGTTATCGGCTTGAAAATTTCTACTATTTTCATCAAATCCATATTGGTAAGTAAGATCATGTATGATATTATTCCAGTAAAATAAATTGGTTGTGTTAAATTGTTGATTGGCAATAGGCGTAGTTTGTGTAGGGTCTACTGTAAAATCTGGTTCAAAATCAAAAGTTAATGGATCGGGGGAGGTGGTAGATACATTTTGAACTGGTGCACTACCATTGTTCCCATTTCTATCTTCTTGCGCCCATACATTATTTCCTCTTGTATAATCATAATTTGTTGCACCTACACTATGCCATTTCAAAAGCGTAGCTGCATTGCCTGGCCCAGATAAATCCCATGGGTTGGTAACCAATGTAGGTGTACCACCATTGTGTAATGGGCTTTCTGCTGGGTAAGGTATAACTTTATAAGTGGCATTACTTACAATTGTTGGACTAGCAGCAATCAATAAATTTTTATTAAGAATAGCATCTACATCAAATAATTTTATTTCATTCTTTTTTGCTGGTTCAATATTTGTACAAGTATTTGAATGTTTGTGTTTTTCTTTTCCATCAGTTGCATCCCAATTGCAATAAACGGTAAGGTTGTCTACACTTAAAGTGCTTTTATTGGTGGCATCAATATTTACCAACCAATAATCAGCACTATTGTTTTGAATAATATAAATCTGCCAACCAAGTTTTACTGTTTTTTTACCTCTTTCTATAGGAAACCAATATAAATTAGCCGTTATATTTTCTCTAGCTATACCCATGTTACCAAAGGTTTCTTTTTGGCCATTAGCATTTTTTTCAAGCGTTATTGGAGCTGTAGTAGAAACCAATTTTCTATCATTTATTGCAGCCATTAATGCAGTACTTGCATTTACCAGAGGGTTTTCGCTTTTTACATTTACTATTCTTTCAATATTTTTTATGAAAAAACCACTTTGCGAAACTACTTTGCCATTTTTAAATGCAATAGTTTGTATTTGATTGTATACAAGCACATCTTTATAAGTTTGTTGCAAATAAACCATGGTTGTACCAGCAAATTTGTTTTTGTAGGTACTAGTTACAACAGTGTTTTCAATTTGCTCCTCAGTAAGATGTAAGGCAACACTATTTTCTTTTACCAATTGCAATGCTTCAACTTTTTCTTTATCTATTATTTGTGCATTTGAGATGCAACAAAATAAAACAGTAATTGTAAGTAGGAAAATTTTCTTCATAAAATGTATGTATTTATTATATACCAATGGGTGAAATTAATGCTTTAAAACAAATATTTACGAACATATTTTAAAAAATCGTTAATTCTTGTTATTTAGTCAAGAAACGCAATTAAATGGAGGTTAGTTTTATGCATCATCTTCTCAAAGCGAAGCATAAAAATTATACAACTTGTTGTTTATTAATTTAATTATCTATCAAAAAGATTCCATTTCGAACAGAAATTTTTGGAGCATGAAAAGAAGAACATAGATGAACTTATGTACAGGGCTATACACTGCAATCTTTTTTTCGTTCCTCAAAAAAGGATTTCCGCTGCTATCCCTGCTATGCTCAGCAGTAATCCTTTTTTCAACTTTTATTGAAGCGTAGATTGAAGCGAACATTTCGAGGATACTTAACATTTACATTTTTTTAAAGATATCATCTCTTTGAGATAGAAGCATTTTATTAGAATTAAAGAAGTAAGCTACTTTCACAAACCTATAAGGTCTTATTACAGACTTTGTAAATTAATGGAGCTCGTAAAGACCTTATAGGTTTTTTTAGAAAAAGCAATGATTTAATATTTTGTTTAGAGTTTTCGTTTCATAGGGGATTTCACAATAGTAAGCATTTAACATTAAAAGAATTAACTGCGAAAACCCAGCCATTACTGCATAGCCCAACTACAAAGTATTTGCTTAATTATTACAAAACAAATAAATTAAAAAAATCCCGATCAAATACTTTGACCGGGATAGTTTAAAAGCTATAATAAATAATTTTAGTTTTTAATTATTCTTGTACTAGTTATCTTTTTTCCACTTGCATCAGCTAAAACTAATACATAAGTTCCTTTTGTATATTTTGTTAAATCAATATTCATAATACCATATCTACCAAAAATAGTAAATGTTTTTACAAAAATTCTACTTCCCTTTTCATCATATACATGAATGGTTCTTGCTTGGTTATTAATATTTTCACTGTAATAAGTTACGCTTAATAACCCTCTTGTTGGATTAGGAGCTACAAGCAATTTTTCTCTACTAGTAGGGTTATCAGCTATTGTTACAATGCTCGATACACCCAAACAACCAGTAGCAGGGTCTGTTGCACTTACTTGGTAATTTCCAAATTCATCTACCAAGCCATTCAATTTTGTTAAAGTCGCAGTTGTATTACCTGCAACTACTTGTGTATTTCTTTTCCATTCATAAACATAAGTACCAGTAGGAGAAACCGATGCAGCTAGTCCTTTAAATGTAAGTGGATTATATGTTCCATTTGGAGTTAAGTTAAGTGTAACTACTGGATTGGTGCCAACTTTTGTCATTACAGCATTTGAAGTAGCACTAGTGCAAGTACCAGAAGAAACAACCACTCTGTATTTGTTATTGGCTTGAGCAGGAGTGAGTCCTGTTAATGATAAAGTACTTGAAGTTGCCCCAGTAATGGCTGTATAAGACACACCATTGTCTGTACTCTCAAACCACTGATAAGTTAAACTAGTACCAGATGCTGCTACATTAAAAGTAGCCGAAGTTGAACAAGATGTAATATCCTGTGGTTGAGTTGTAATACTAGGTGCAGCAGTTACGTTTACTGTTATTGCAGTTCTAGGGCCTTCGCATACACCTGTAGTTTGGCTTACATAAAATACCGTACTACCAACAGATGAAGTATTTGGTATTGGTGCAGTTGCACTTCCTGTACCACCAGTTGCAGCATTGTACCAAAGCAGGTTTGTACCACTTGCTATTAAAGCCGCTGCAGTACTACCTTGGCAATAAGAAATTGTATTTGCAGAAACAGTTGGAGATGTAGGTGTACTTGTAATATTTACAACAATAGGAGTTCTAGCACTTTCACAAGCTCCTGTTTGACTTACATAAAAAGTAGTAGACCCTACCGAAGTAGTAGAAATGGTTGGTGCTGTAGCACTACCTGTACCTCCAGTTGCAGTTGTATACCATAATAAATTAGTACCTCCTGCTGTTAATGTAGCCGCAGTACTACCTTGGCAATATGCCAATGGACTTGTAACAGTTGGTGCTGCGGTTACAGCAGTTATATTTACTACAATTGCGGCTCTTGGCCCTTCACATATTCCACTCACTTGGCTCACATAATAAGTAGTAGAACCAATTGCAGTTGTACTTGGCGTAGGTGCTGTTGTATTTGCTACCCCGCCAGTTGCTGTATTGTACCATTTTAAATTAGTACCAGTAGCGGTAAGTGGAGCAGCTACTGAGTTGATGCAATATGTAACGGGTGTTGTTACCGTTGGAGCAGCTGGTGTAGCATTGGTTGTAACAGCTAATAAAGCTCTAGCACTTTCGCAGGTTAATACTGATTGACTTACATAATAATTTACTGTACCCACAGATGCTGTAGAAGGTATGGGAGCTGTAACTGCACCTGTACCGCCTGTAGCATTGGTATACCAAAGTAAATTAGAACCTGCTGCTGTTAATGCACTAGCAGTAGCTCCTTGGCAATATTGAATGGTTGTTACAATAGGAGCAGCTGGTTTTGGATTTATAGTTACAACAAGCGGCGTTCTTGCACTTTCTCCACAGGTTGAATTTTGACTAACATAATAAGTAGTATTTCCTGCAGTGATTGTAATTGGAGTAGGTGCAGTAGCACTTCCTGTACCTCCAGAAGCGGTAGTGTACCAAAGCAAATTGGTGCCAGTTGCTGTTAAAGGAACAGCATTACCATTTTGACAATATACTACAGGAGAAACAACCGTAGGGGCTGGAGATACTGATAAAACATTTACAGTAATGGATGCTCTTGGCCCTTCACAACTTCCTACAGTAGAAGTTTGACTTACATAGTATATTGTAGTACCTAAGTTGCTAGTACTAGGCAAAGGTGCAGTAGTACTACCTACTCCACCTAATGCAGTATTGTACCATTTTAAATTAGTACCCACAGCAGTTAATACTGATGCGGTAGCATTTTGACAATAATTTACAATAGCTGTTACTGTTGGAGCCAATGGCGTTGCAATAACTGTTACAACAATAGCAGCTCTTGGACTTTCACATATCCCAATGGTTTGTGTTACATAAAAAGTAAATGTACCGGCAGCAGCAGTGCTAGGTGTAGGTGCAGTACTACTTCCTGTACCACCAGTAGAAGTTGTATACCAAAGTAAGCTAGAGCCTGTAGCAGTTAATATTGCTGCTGTAGCATTTTGACAATATGTAAATGAACTTGTAACTGTAGGTGCTGCCGTACCTGCTACTACATTTACTGTGATGGTAGCTCTAGGGCTTTCACAACCTGTAGTTTGGCTTACATAATATGAAGTAGTGCCTACAGTAGAAGTATTAGGAAATGGTGCTGTTGAACTACCTGTACCACCAGTAGGGGTTGTATACCACAATAAATTTGAACCAGAAGCTGTAAGTGCACTTGCTGTTACCCCTTGGCAATAATTAATGGTGGATGTAACTGTAGGTGCAGTAGGTACAGCGGTAACGTTAACTGTTAATGGTGCTCTTGGTCCAACACAACCATCTTCTTCATAGGCTACATAATAAATGGTTGTTCCAATTAAACTTGTACTTGGAGTTGGAGCCGTTGCCGAACCTACACCACCTGTAGGTACAGTAAACCATAATGTAACTAAAAAAGGAGGAGGCCCTGGGTCAGGCCCTGGGTAAACAAGTGCTAAAGGAACAGCCACTCCATTTTGACAATAATTTATAGATGTATTAATAAAAACAGGTGTAGTTGGAGTTGCTGTTACTCCTACAGTTATTGCAGCCCTAGGGCTTTCGCATGTACCTACCGTTTGGCTTACATAATAAATAGTACTTCCAGCACTGCTTGTATTTGGAGTAGGAGCAGTTGTGCTTCCTGTACCACCAGATGCAGTTGTGTACCATAATAAATTTGTACCTGTAGCGGTTAAAATGCTGGTAGCTGCACCTTGGCAATACGCAACAGTTGCTATTACAGTCGGTGCCGTAGGTACTGTATTTACAGTAAGTGTAGCTGGGTTAGAGGTAGCAGTACCTGCTGTATTAGTAGCTATTAATCTATACCTGTTATTATTCATTGATATAGAAACACTGTTTAAAGTAAGTGTAGAAGTTGTAGCAGCTGGGGTAATTGGGGCCCAAGTTGTTCCACTATTTGTACTTACTTCCCAGCTATAAGTTGCACCTGTAGGTGTAGCAGAAGAAGTGAAACTTGCATTGGCACCTACACAAACAGTAGTAGAAACTGGTTGTGTACTTATTACTGGTGGAGTAACACCTCCTGTAACAGTTAATGTAACAACAGCAGATGTTGTAATATCACAACCAATAAAAACTTGACAACGATATTTATTATTATTCATTGCAGCAGTTACAGCATTCAAATTAAGTGAAGCTGTAATAGTAACTGGTGAAACATTATTCCAAGTAGTTCCACCATTTGTGCTTACTTGCCAATTGTAAATTAAATTTACATCTGATCCAGCACTTGTATTAAAATTTGCATTTGCTCCAACAGCAGCTGTAGCATCTATAGGTTGTGTAACAATTGTAGGGGCAGGAGGTAATGCAGAAGATGCTATTTGATCCGAAACACTGTTGGAACTTCCTTGATTTGCGTCATAACCTAATCCCCTTTTAGCAAAAGCTGTCCACATAGCACATGCATGACGACCACCATAAATATTTCTATCAGCAGCTAGTATTGCATTCCTTTGATCTACGAAACCAGGATTGCATGGTTGTAATTTCAAACCTTCCGTTACAAGTTTCATTGCAATAATATTTCCAGCATTTGAAGTGGGTGAATATTCATACAAATTAGGGCTAATCACTCCTTCTTGCTGAATTATACCCCATGTCATTTCCCAAATTGCTGTACACCAAACTTCCCCAATATTATGAATTCCACCACAGTAAGTAGCATCACCAACATTTGCATAAGTTTCATTATTTACAGCAATGTTTGTAGAATAAGGTTTTATCCTAAAACCTGCTCCAGCAGGAGTTTCTCCATTTGCATAAGTACCAATAGATCTACGTAAAACCCCATCAGTTAATTGAGCAGTTGCCCAATTGGTAGACAGCATCAATCCAAAAAAATCACTCCAACCTTCAGAGCCATTTTCTCTTGTATTTCCACAATAATTATTTGCTGGGGCATTGGAACCTAAGCAAGAACTATTTGCTGGGCCACCTGTAAGTCTAGTAGAAATTCCATGCCCATATTCATGGGCTATTACTCCATTATCAAGATCACCATCGATACGAATAGCGCTTAAAGTTACATTTACATTATTTGAAAGTTGTGCTGCTAATAAAGCGCCATCCGCTTGGCTTATCATTACTGCAGGTATTGTAACAGTAGGGTCTAAACCAGACATGCCATTTGTTAAAGGTGTAGCTACATTGTTTACTACTATTACAGCAATAGCACCTGCATCTTGAGCATTTTTTACCTTTAAAATAAAAGGCACACCATTTGCATTTGCACAAACGCCACCATTTCCTCTATCTACCAACGCTATTTTTCCAACTAATGAACCACCATTTGCAGGAACTCCACAAGCAAAATGTGTTGTTCCAGCTGCATCATCGTTAAAGTAAACTACTTGCCCAGTAATGGGGCCAAGGTCTTGTAATTTATTATTTAACGGTGTTCCATTGGGTGCAGGTGTAGCGCTTGAAGTAAAAACACTTTCTGTAAATAAATAATTACCTACTATAGAAGCAGGACTGTTTACCCTCATATTTATATTAGAACCGGCAGCATCAAATAAATACATCCTCATTCTTGGTCTACCACCATCAACAGGTGTAGAAAAATTTGCATTATTTGTGCCTGTGCCGCTTTGCGCCAATGCTATTACATCATCATTTCCATTACCACCACGTCCTTGATTATTTCTTTGGAAATTACCAGCAGCCTCAGTAAAACCATACTGGTAAGACATATCATGCATGATGTTATTCCAATAAAAAAGATTGGTTATTGCAAATCTTTGAAAATTATTAAAATTAGTAGGTTGGCCTGTAAAAAGTGGAGGGAAATTAAAAGTTAACGGGTCTGGTGATGTAGACGATGTTGCTGGTAAACCCGAATTTTGGTCAGAAGAAGCCCTATCTTCAGTTGCCCAAACATTGTTGCCTCTTGTTATAGTATAATCATTTGTACCATCACTATGCCATCCTAAGGAACTTGCATTTCCTGTTGCAGCAGCCCAAGGGTTTGATCTTACTGCAGCTGTACCTCCAGGATGGGTAGGACTTTCTGCTGGATAAGGAATAACCAAATAACTTGCGTTTGCAACAGCTGTTGGGCTAGCAAACAAATTGCTATAATTAATTTTTTTTTCTTCTTTTTTTGGAAAATTTATTAAAGACCTTTCTTCCTTTTTTTTTTCTTTAGTCTGGCTTTTGTTTTCTAAGTTTTCATGTACTGTAAAATTTTGTTTGCCTAATATATTTCCATTAGTTGCATCTACAAATATTTGCCACATATCATCAGTACCCTTTGGTGCTACTACTACTGCCCAAATAAGATTTACTGAACTTATTTTACCTTTCACTTCTACAGGATACCACATTAATTCCCCAGTAATTTTTTCTGAAACATTTGTTGCCATTCCAAAATCAAACTTATTTGATACAATTGGTTGTGTTGTTAAATTTGGTATAGCAAGTTTTTCCTCCAAAAATGCAGCATTCACAGCTTCTTTTGCATTTACATCAGGAATGGTAGTTTGTGTAGTTACAAGATTTTCTATATTCTCAATAAATAAACCGGCATTAGAACTTAGAGCTCCATTTTTAAATGAAAGTACTTTCATTTGGTTTCGTACAGACAAACCTTTGTATGTTTGGGTAAGATATACATATTGAATTCCATCTGAATTGTAACTACTACTCACTACATAGTTTTCTAAACTTTTTTGAGTAAAGCCTATCTCTTTACTATGCTTTGTTACAAGTTCTGTTGCTACTACTAAATCTTTTTGTTGAGCAATAGCTGATAAAAAAATAGTAAATGTTAGAATTAGAATGTAAATTTTCTTCATATTGTTATTGTTGGTAGTTTAAAAAGTGTTATAAAAAACATTTGTTTTAACGTCTAAAATTCAAAAAAATTATTGATTGGCAATGTACAAACTTTTATTCATCATTTTGAGAGAAAAGTAACCAAGCTGCATAACTTTTTAGTGTGAACTGTCATTTTTTAAGAAAAAGAATGTAAATAAAGATTTTACATTTTAACAATAAATAAAAATGTAAACAACAAATACTTTTTTTGCAATTACCCCCGTTTACTCCTACCTTTGCGCCCGAAAAACAAGCCTATTTTAATTTAAAAGGCTTATGCATACAAATTAACAAAGCAACAGATAATTTTATGGTAGAAATTAAACCAGACGAAATTTCGGCGATACTTCGCCAGCAATTAAGCAACTTTAATGCAGGGGCAAATTTAGAAGAAGTAGGTACTGTATTACAAGTGGGTGATGGTATTGCTCGTGTATACGGGCTAAACAATGTACGCTCGGGTGAGCTTGTAGAGTTTGATAATGGTGTAAAAGCTATTGCCTTAAACCTAGAGGAAGACAACGTAGGTGTGGTATTGATGGGTGAAAGTGGAGCTATACGTGAAGGTGATAAAGTAAAACGAACCAACCAAATTGCATCTATAAAAGTAGGTGAGGGTATGTGTGGTCGTGTAATAAATACATTGGGCGAACCAATAGATGGTAAAGGGCCAATAAAAGGTGATTTGTATGAAATGCCTTTAGAAAGAAAAGCACCCGGTGTAATTTTTCGTGAGCCAGTAACTGAACCATTGCAAACAGGTATAAAAGCTATTGATGCTATGATACCTGTAGGTCGTGGACAGCGTGAGTTGATTATTGGTGATAGACAAACAGGTAAATCTGCTATTGCTATTGATACCATTATCAATCAAAAAGAATTTTTTGCAGCCGGTAAGCCTGTTTATTGTATATATGTAGCTATTGGGCAAAAAGCATCTACCATTGCAGGTGTAATGAAAACATTGGAAGAAAATGGTGCAATGGCTTATACAACCATTGTAGCAGCTTCTGCAGCTGATCCAGCTCCATTACAATTCTATGCTCCGTTTGCGGGTGCAGCTATTGGGGAGTTCTTTAGAGATACCGGTCGTCCTGCTTTAATTATTTATGATGATTTGTCTAAGCAAGCGGTGGCTTACCGTGAGGTTTCATTATTGCTTCGTCGTCCTCCAGGGCGTGAAGCTTACCCAGGTGATGTATTCTACTTGCACAGTCGTTTATTAGAAAGAGCAGCAAAGGTAGTTTCTAAAGATGAAATAGCTCGTCAAATGAATGACCTACCAGAATCTATTAAGCATTTGGTAAAAGGTGGTGGTTCATTAACGGCATTGCCAATTATTGAAACACAAGCTGGTGACGTATCTGCTTATATACCTACAAACGTAATTTCTATTACCGACGGTCAGATTTTCTTAGAAGGTAACTTATTTAATGCGGGTATTCGTCCAGCTATTAATGTGGGTATATCTGTAAGTCGTGTGGGTGGTAATGCACAAATAAAATCGATGAAAAAAGTGGCTGGTACACTTAAGCTTGACCAAGCACTGTACCGAGAGTTGGAAGCGTTTTCTAAGTTTGGTGGTGACCTTGATGCTGCTACTAAAAACGTAATTGATAAAGGTGCTCGAAATGTGGAAATTTTGAAACAACCACAATACACTCCTTATGCGGTAGAAAAACAAGTTGCCATAATATACTTGGGTACACAAGGATTGTTGAGAAACGTAGCCGTGAAAAAAGTAAAAGAATTTGAAGAACATTTTTTAATGGAAATGAACAACAAATTACCAGAGGTATTGGCAGAGTTTAAAAAAGGTGCTTTACCAGAAGACGGGTTGAAAAAGATGGTAGAATTGGCTAATACCATTATACCTCAATACAAGTAAATTAATTTATAAATTTAAAGAGGCTGTTTCTTAAAAGGGATAGCCTTTTTTTGTTTTTTTTATCGCAGGGTTAGCAGAGAACCACAGGGATAGCTGAGAAAATCTTTGCTTTTAGTCTCGGCTGAGTTTTCACAAGCTTATACATTAAACTTTAAAAAAAGTAACTGTGAACCCCCGACACATAAAAGCACAATAAATTATAATACAACCAACACATATTTAAAATCTGTACTTAGAAAATTTTGTTTTACAGCCTTAGTATATAGAATTGGTATTAGGTTCTAAAAAATTTAGGTTTCATTACACCTCGGGGTTTCGCAGCAAAGTTTCATAAAATTTATAGTATAATGTGTGCGAATATCCCGCCGATACAAAAGTCTTAATTATGCAAAGTAGTGTATAAAAAAAGCCCCTGATAACTTAATATCAAGGGCTTTTAAAAATATTGAAATATTTTATTTTCTTACACCTGGTTTTGGTGCTGCTCCTGCTGGTTTTACAGCAGCTGGGGGTTTAATACCCAATTTAGCTTTTACTAAATTAATAATATTATCGCCTGCAGGTTTTACCAATAATGTTTCATCGTTAAAAACATATCCGTATCCATTTTCTTTTGCTGTAGCATTAATAGCATTAATTGCTTTTTCTCTAATTGGTGCAAATAATTCCTCTTGCTTTTTTTGCATTTCCTCTTGGCTATTTTGTTGAAAGTTTTGTACAGTTTGAAATTTAGTGATTACTTCTTTTCTCTTAATTTCTTTCATTGTAGGAGACCACTTTAAAGAGTCTGCATTAAATGTACTGTCTGCATTATTAAAATCAACAACATAATCTTGATACATTTGAGATAAAGTGCCTTTAAACTCATTCATTGCAGTTTCTGCTTTTGCAGCTTCTGGCATAGAACCTAATAATTCATTTGCATTAATGTAACCCATTTTGTTTTGCGCAGTTGCTGTAAAGATTGACAAAGCTGTAGCAGCTGCTAGTAATAATTTTTTCATCTTCTTTTTAGTTTTCTTTTTATTTTAAATAGTGCAATTTAAATTGTTTAATGCTGCATGCACTTGCAACTTTTTTTAGTTATTTAACGCCCATATTTCTAAGAATGTCATCACTCTTGTCTAGCTTTGGGTCGGCAAATATAACAGTTATTCCTTCACTTTTATCAAGTATAAAATCGTATTGTTTTTCTACAGCCAATTTTTGTACTGCATTGTAAACCCTATCTTGTATTGGTTTTATCAACTCTTGTCTTTTTTTAAACAAATCTCCTTCAAAACCAAAACGCTTTTTTTGAAGGTCTCTCAATTCTTTTTCTTTGTTAAACAATTCATCTTCTCTTTTCTTTTTTAATGCATCTGTAAGCATAACTTGCTCTGCATCAAAATCTTTGTACATTTTATCCATAGCAACTTGTTTTTGGTCAAGTTCTTTTTGCCATAAATCACTATAATTATCTAGTTTTTTTTGAGCTTCTTTATACTCAGGTACTTTATCTAAAATGTACTTGGAATCAATAATTGCATAGCGCTGTGCTTGGGTAGCTAGTATTGAAGTAGAAAATAATAATACAAATAATAATTTTTTCATTTTGTGCTTTTGTATTAGACGTTTATAAAATTAAAAAATACAACTCAAATATAGTATTTAACAAATAATTATTAAACAATTATTCTGGCTCTTGCCCAAGCATAAAAGTAAATTTAGCTGCACCTTTTATACCACTATTTGCATTATATCTATCAAAACCAACACCATAGTCAAAACCAAGCAATCCAAACATAGGTAAGAAGAAACGCATACCTACGCCAGCAGAGCGACGTAATTTAAAGGGATTATAATCTTTAAAACTATACCACCCATTTGCTGCCTCAAAAAATGCTAAACCATATATTGTACTACTAGCAGAAGTACTAAAAGGGTAACGTAGCTCTGTTGTATATTTATTAAATATGGTAAAAAACTCCGATGGTGTGTTGCCATCAGGATTTATTTTAGGGTTAGAGCTGCTGTATACAGGGTAACCTCTGTGTGCAATAATATCATACCCAAGTAATGCATTTGTATTACTCAACCCAGCATCACCCACTTGAAAACGCTCAAAAGGTGATACACCGAGGTTTTGGCTGTATCTACCAATAAAGCCATATTTAGCGGCTATTTTTAAAATAAATTGTTTGTTTTTATCTGCACCTCTTGCTTTTCCAATAGGTACATACCACTCACTATTAAAGCGCCATTTGTGAAACTCAGGTAATTTGTATTGATTTTCTGAACCAGAATTGATGCCCATAAGTGAATAGGGTAATGTAAATTGACCACTTAATAAAACGTTTGATCCTGTAGTTGGAAATAAAGGATTGGAAATGGAATTTCTAAGTAATGTAAGCTTTAAACTTACATTGGTAGAGTTGCCATCGCTTAAACCAGCAAAAATATTTGGATAGTTTTTAAGTTTGTACTGTTGTACGTTTAAAGCGTATATAAGATTAAAAAAGTCATCTGGCCATTTTAATTGCTTACCCAAAGCTATACCTATACCTGTAGTTTTTACATAAGAATTTTTACCACAGGCTGCACATGGTTGTCCAAACAGATCAAAGGCATTAGCGTACTTAGTATTAAAATAACTAATAGAAAATGAGTTTCTTTTTTTACCTCCCAGCCATGGCTCGGTAAAAGAAAAATTGTATGATCTAAATGCACGACCATTAGATTGTGCCCTAATGCTCAATTTTTGACCATCACCAGATGGGAGCGGATCCCAACTAGATTTTTTATTGATATTTTTTAAAGAGAAATTATTAAATGTAAAACCCAATGTACCGGTAAGGCCAATACCACCACCAAAACCAGCTGAAAGTTCTACTTGGTCGGCAGATTTCTCTTCTACTTGCCAATTTATATCCACCGTACCATCTGCATTGTTGGGCACAATATTCGGATTAATTTTTTCTGCATTCAAAAAACCCAATTGAGAAAGCTCTCTTTGTGTACGAATAATATCTTGGCGACTAAATTTTTCTCCAGGTATAGTACGTAATTCTCTTAAAATTACATAATCTTTTGTTTTGTCGTTTCCAGATACGGTTATCTTACCATAAGTAGCTTGTGGTCCTTCACGCATTCGTATCTCATGGTCTATGGTGTCGTTGTATACTGCAGTTTCTACTGCATCTACATTAAAAAATAAAAATCCATCATCTTGATATATGCTTCCTATATCTCCTCCTTCTGCAGTGAGTTGTTTTCCAAGCCTTTTAGAAAGCGTTTCAGAATTGTATACGTCTCCTTTTTTAATACCTAGTATTATATTTAAAATTGAATCAGGATATTTTGTAACTCCTTTCCAAGTCATGTTACCAAAATAATACCTGTGCCCTTCATTTATTTTTAAATGTAAATCTATATTTCCTTTTTCGTTTGTGATAGCAGTATCAGCTTCTATTACAACATCTCTAAAGCCTTGTGCATTGTAATAATCCAATAGCTTTTCTTTGTCTTCTGTAAATTTTACTTCAGAATATTTTGCACCAGAAAAAGGTCTGATACGAATATAAGGATCTAAAAAATCTTTTGTTTTAGTAGGAAACAAAAACCCTGTTTCTTTTACATATTGTTTAAATGTTTTACCTTTTGTAGAGTCACCATAAGGGTTTGCAGGCTTCACAGGATACAAGTCTATTTTGGTCATTTCTTTTGTACCTTTCATCTGTTTTTTCAACTTTGCATCAGATATTGCTTCATTGTTAGCAATGTTAATAGAGTTAATTTTTACTTTCTTTCCTTTATCAATGTAAAAATCTAATTCAACAGCATTGGCCATACTTACAGCTATTTTTTCTTCCATTCTAATAGATACATTTCTATACCCTTTTTTGTAGTAAAATTTTTTAATAATTTCCACTGCACTAAGTCTCATATCTTCTGATAATACCCTATCTCTTGCAAGTCCACATTTTTCAGTTAAATCATCTCTATCTCCTTTTTTAATACCAATAAAACGATAGTCCATTAAGCGTGGTCTTTCCGTTATTACAATTTCAACAAAAATTTTATTTTCTACAAGGCTAGTGATGTTTATTTCTGCATTAGAAATTAAACTTTGTTTCCAAAGTTTTGAGATTGCTTTGTTAAATGCATCTGAACCAGGTAAGTTTATTTCATCGCCAATGGCAAGGCCAGAAATAGAGATAATTAAGTTTTTATCAAAACTTTTGCAGCCTTTTACATCAATACCAGCTATGGTATATTTTTTTGAATAAGTGCTTTTAAAAATTTCTAAAAGGGCAGGATTTATAGATACAGTATTGGAATCTACTTGTGCAAACATATCAGTAGCACTAAAAATAAAAAAAGCAGTAATTAGTAAAAATTTGTAAAATCGTAGCATCAATGTTGTTTTTCTTTATCTAGAGGGGGCAAATTACCCAGTATATTTAAAAGTATTTGTTAAACGTTGTGTTTTTGACAGAAAAAACGAAATTTTTAGGTTTTCTTAACCTGTTCTCCAGTTTTACCAAATCGCCTTTCCCTTTTTTGATAGTCTACAATAGCTTCATAAAAGTTTTCTTTTCTAAAATCGGGCCATCTAGTATCTGTAAAATACAATTCAGTGTAAGCAAGTTGGTACAATAAAAAATTACTTAGCCTATACTCACCACTGGTACGAATAAGTAAAGCAGGATCAGGAAATTTACTTGTATTTAAATATTGCCTAAAAGTATCAGCATTTATATCATCTGGCAATAACACATTATTTTTTACATCTATTGCAATTTGCTTTATTGCATCTTCCATTTCCCATCTGCTACTATAACTCAAAGCAATAATTACGGTTAAGCCAGTATTTTTGGAAGTTTCTTCAATAGCCTCCATTAATTGGTTATAGGCATTTTTAGGCAGCATATTTACATGACCTATTACTTGAAGTTGTATATTGTTTTTGTTGAGTGTGGGTACTTCTTTTTTTATAGTATCTACCAACAATTCCATTAAGCCATTTACTTCATAAGCAGGTCTATCCCAGTTTTCTGTGCTAAATGTATAAAGGGTAAGATATCCAATACTTAGTTCTGCAGCAGCTTCCACAACGTCTCTCACACTATTTACCCCATTTATATGACCAAATAGTCTATCCTTACCCTGTTCTTTTGCCCAGCGTCCATTTCCATCCATAATAACGGCAATGTGTGAAGGCAGATTTGTTTTGTCTATTTGTGGTAGTAAGCTCATGTTTTTATGCACTAGCAAGTACCAGTAAAAACGCACTTGTAGGGGCGCAAAAGTAGTGTTTTTTGTGCTATAAACATAAAAAAAGGCTGTAATAACTTACAACCTTTTTTTGAAAAATATAATTATTAAAATATTAATAAACCGTAGGACATCTATATCTGCTTAAATTGAACGAAACGCCAATTTCACCTATGATATATTGATCTTTTTGTTTGCTAAAACCCCTTTGTTGACCTTCTATAAAATATGGCTTACCATTTATTTCGTAGCTACGATCTTGTAAGCTAAAGGCTTCTGAATTTAAACCCAATGGGCCAGGAGGAAATTTATCTCCGCCTACATAGGTAGTGCTCACATCATCTAAATAATCGGTAAAAGTAAAACGATGTGCTATTTCAAAAGAAATATTTATTTTTTCTGTAAGATTGTATTTTAAGCCTACTCCAAAAGGGACCATTAATGCAGTAGTAGCATAAGGTGTTCTACCTTTATATCCACCATTTACAGTTTGCCCTTCTGTACCTAACTCACGTAAAAAATATTTTTGACCATCTAAATATGCGTAAGGGTTAAAGTTGAATAATCCTACACCCAATGTTACATAAGGAGTAAATGAATAAGTTGGATCTGATGGTATGAACTTGAAGAAATTAAAATCTCCTTGTAATGCTATTTCAAATATGTTTGAGTTGAAACTAAGGTTTCTTAAACGCTGGTATTCATTTTTGCTATAAGTATCACTATAGCCTAATTGAGCAAAATGGCCTGATAGTCTTGCACTTACATAGTTTCCAAATTGTTTACGAAAAAAGGCACCCAAAGCTGGTTTAGGCCTATTAAAAGAAGCTCTTGTATTTAAATCTCCAAAATAATGAGCTCCACCAAGTGTAAAACCAAACTCTCCTGTTTGTACGGTTTCATAATTCGTTTGTGATTTAGCTCCAATAGAAAAGGTTAGAGCTATAAGTAATTGTAGGATTGTACGCTTCACTGTGCTGGTTTAAAAGTTATTGTATGTATACCTAAAAACGAAGATATACTAGATTAATTGTGCGCAAATTAAGAAATCTTTCCCTTTTAACCTTAAAAACTAGTTAGAATAAGTAGTTTTTAAAAAATTTAACGCTTTATTATTGTACTTTTTCAATTCTTAATCCAGCACTCATCACATTCTCTATTGGGTTATCTCTCATAATTTGAGCAATGCTAAACTTGTATTGTCCTTTTTTTAAATTTAATGTTGCTATTTTTTCTCTCATTTCTCTAATATCATTCATACCAGTACCTAACCAACCCTGTGCATCATTCCCAAGCGACACATTTATTTTTTGAAAATTCATTGTATCACCTGGTAGTTGTAAACCTACATTTAGCCAAATATTATTGTATTTATATGCATCAGTATGCCTTAATACTATAAAAACCTTGTAACTATGTGTCGTATCTGTAATTTCAAAGCTACCAGTTGCATAATAATCGGCTTTCCATTTTAAATTTTGAATTACAGTATTTTTTTCAAACAAATCAGTATGATGGCAAGCACTAAATGTGCAGAGCGTAATAAAAAAGAAGCTTGCAATTTTAATCACTGAAGCTTTTGCATTAAAATTCATTATTGTATATTTTTATAAAACGTTTAATATTTGCTCTTTGGCTTTTTCTAATTCATCTTTCATAGTTACTACACATTTTTGTATACCAGCATCATAAGCTTTGCTTCCTGTAGTGTTTATTTCTCTTCCAATTTCTTGTAGCAAAAAAGATAATTTTTTTCCTTTTCCATCTTCATTGTTATCTATAATTTCAGCAAAATATTCGCAATGTTGTCTAAGTCTTATTTGCTCTTCGTGTATATCTATTTTCTCCATGTAGTAAATAAGCTCTTGTTCCATTCTATTATTATCTATGTTTTCTTTTCCTACATTTTCTTCTAATAGTGTATTTATTTCATCTCTTATTTTTTGCTGGCGTGCAGGTACAAATTGCAAAATTTTTTCTTCCTCTGTTTTTATATTTGCTATCCGTTGTAATAAATCTTTTTCTAACGATTTACCTTCATCTACCCTGTGGTTATTCAATTCTTTTATAGCGGCTAAAAGCACTTGTGTAAAAATTTCAAAATCTTTTTCATTTAATACTTCAGAAGAGGGAGTTACTACTTCTGGCAATCTTAAAAGAGAACTTAAAACAGCATTTGTATCTATATCTAATTCCTGTGCCAATGTTTTAATTTGTGCATAGTAAGATTTTATTAGATCAGTGTTTATAACAACTGGTTTTGCTGTACCATTTTGTTTAATGTTTACATAGCAATCTATTGTTCCTCTTATTAGGTTTTCTTGTAAAATGTTTCTTATTTCAAATTCATAAGGCTTAAATAAGGGAGGAAGTTTTAATTGCAATTCAAATTGTTTTCCATTAAGTGCTTTTACTTCTACTAAAAAAGTTTTTTCACCTACGGTTTGTTCTGCTCTTCCAAAACCCGTCATTGATCTTAACATACTTTAAATATTTGATTGCAATATAACTTTTAATTATTCTTTAATAATAAAAATTATAAATGTAAAAATGTTGAATATAAATTTAATTTTTTTTGTTAAACTTTAGAGAGGTATAAAAATGTAAAATATGAACCTTATAAAAAACAAAAAACCCAACTGTTTTAAGTTGAGTTTTTTTATAAAGATGGGTTAGTAAGTACAGGGATAGTAACTTCCCTACACAATATTAAAAATAAATTTTGCTAATAGAAAATATTTTTGCATTTATTTTATACACAATTTTTTCTTTATTGTGGATAAGGGAATAAGCAATTTTGATTTTTGCTAATTTTTTTTTTCGCAATTTGCAAATAAAATATTTTTTTATTTTTGCTTGTTATTAT
>JAYVID010000049.1:0-2680 GCA_043770525.1 Ferruginibacter sp. | reverse complement strand
GCGATGTTATTTTATTAAACCATTTACCCAATCCAATGTATATTTTGCTTTTATTAGTTTTACTTGTAATTCAATTAATTTTTGTTCCATTTCAAACACCTTATTTTCTCTGCTGTTTACCAAAAATAAACTGCTTTCACCATTGTTAAAGCGCAATGTTTCATTTCTTAGCAAACTATTATAATTTTTGTAGGCCTCATTGGCTGTAAGTATCTGCTTTTGCAAAAACAAAAACTGATTGGTATAATCTTTAATTTTATTTTCTACTTCTTGTGTTTTTTGTTTCAGCTCTAAAGTACTTTCTTCTATTTTAAGTTTAGCTAATTTATATTCACCTCTGCCTTCTCTAAATCTTAATGGTATTTTAATATTTATGCCCCATCTATTATTATTTTCTAGCAATGATGTGCCTAAATTTTTTGCTACAAAATAATTACTGTTTAATAAATTTGCTTTCAAATTTACCGTAGGTAATAGGTTTTGGTATTTTAATTTCTTTTCTATTTGCAAACCATCTATTTTAAATTTGTATTGTTGTAGCAATGGGTTTTGTAAGCTGTTGCTTTGTAATAATATTCCCATTTGCTGTAGCAAATTATTTTTAGAAAATAGTGTGGTATCGGGCATTACATCTGTTGCAATGTTTTGTACTGCGCCGTTGCCATCCCAAATAAAATTATTTAAATCCAATGTAGCACTTGTAAGTTTTATAAATGCATCTGCTTGTAACAATTCAAAATTTTGGAGCTGTGTAATAGCTTCTGTAGAATCCATGGCTGGTCTGTCTCCATTTACAACACCTGTTTTTACTAATCGTAGTCTATTGCTACTTATAGCCACATAATTGCTAAATACATTGTACAATTTTGTAGCACCTGCCCACTGATAATAGGATACGTAAGCCTCCAATAATAAATCATTCAGCAATACTCTTTGTTGTGCTGCATTTTGTTGTACAGCTATTTTTGCTTGTTGTAAAAAAGCCCTACGTTTATCTATTAACAAGCCTTTTGCTAATGGAACTTCTACTCCTAAGTAACTACTTCTTCCTCTTGATATTTCACTTTCTAAAAATTGCCCTCCATTATTTTCAATACCCGTTTTCAAATCACCTATGGGTAATGGTACTTTTAGTTCAGCGTTATTATAATTGTAATAGTTTTTTTTATCGAATGTTTTATTGGTAGCATTCATTTCTAGTGCAGGGTCAAATCCACCTTTAGCCATTAATAAATTTGCAGCTGCTTTATCTATTTGTATATTGGCCACTCTAGCCAAAGGATGATGTGCTTTTACTTTAGCAATAAAATCATCTATTGGAAGTACTTTTTTTTCTTGTGCAAAAATATTTATGCTTAAAAATAATAAGCAAAACAATATTGTAAAAATTCTTTTCATTAAAATTTTAATATTTCTTCTCTTCCTTTTTATCATCTTCATGTTTATAATACTCAGGTGGAAAGCCGTTAATATGCCTCCACAATTCATAATATACAGGTACATCTTTAAGCAATGCTATGCCTTGTGCACCTCCTCCCATACGAAGAATTTCTGGCCATTTTTTTTCTTTAGCATCTTCAATCACCAGCACTCTAAACTTTCCATTGCTACTCACATTTGTTTCTACTGCACTCACTACGCCTGCAAATGTGCCATAACTACTTTTTGGCCATCCGCTAAATACTATTGCTGGTACCCCATCAAAAATAAAACGTACGGTTTGTCCTTTGCTTACAAGTGGCAAATCCATTGGGTCTATATACATTTCTACAGCATAATCAATTTTATCAGGTACAATTTCCGCTATCATATCTCCTTCTTTTAATAACTCACCTATACCAGCTTTTTTTGCTTTGGTTATTTGTCCGCTTTGGGATGCAGTTACAAAATACAATTTGTTTCGTGCATCATAATTGCTGTAGGTATTTTGCAACTTACTTATGTCAGCATCTGTAGATGCAGCGTTAGACAATGAACCAAATCGATCTCCTTCTGCTTTAGAAATTTTATCGTTATAATCCATCGTAGCAATATTTTGCTCTATCCGCAAGTTTAATAATTCCTGCCTACTTTGCGATAATTTATTTTCTCCACTATTCTTTTTTGCTAATCCATTTTGATAATTCACTTTTCGTTTTTCAAAATCTACTAAAGAAATAGCGCCACTATCTAGCATAGTTTTACCCGCATCAATTTGTCTTTTGTAAACAGATAGCTCATTATTTATTGCAACCAAATCTATTTCATCATTGTTTACTTTTAGTTGTTGCTGTTGTATTTTATTTTCTAGTGATGCTAGTTTTAAATCCCTACCGGTAGCCAATACACTGGTTTGGTTTTGTGCAGTGGCAGCCTTGCTTTCATACCCTGCGGCACTGTTTTGTTTAGCTGCAATTTGTTGTTGTGTACGCTGTAATAATTGTGGATCAAAATATTCTGGCTTTACTTCCCCCAATTGTAAAATTGTATCACCTGCTTGCACATAGTCTCCTTCTTTTACAAACCAATTTACTATTTTGCCTGCTATAATGCTATTCACTTCTTGTGGTCGTTGCTCTTGTTTTACGGCAGTAATGTTTCCTTTGGCACGTATATTTTGTGTCCAAGGTAAAAATAGGAGTACAAGTACGGCAACAATGATCCCCCCAAACCATAATTTGCCTGCACGAGTACGTCCTAT
>JAYVID010000048.1:0-3140 GCA_043770525.1 Ferruginibacter sp. | reverse complement strand
TTTAAACATGCTTTTGTCTGCATTATTTTTGATGAGGATTGCCGCTCTCCGTATATAAATTGAATGGATAATTTATTCACTTTTTCTACAGGCTTTATGGTATCTCCCAATAATAACTCACGAAGTTTATTTGTTGTAAAATTTGGTAACACATTTAATTCTTTTTCTCCTGTAATCGTAATATCCTTCCGAGCGTTCTCCCCACTTTGTATGGTAATATTTTTTAAAGGAAAGCCCGCCTGTATTAAATTATTGCCATAGGTAAACATGTCGTTTCTTCCTATGGCACTATCAAAAATTACCATATTGGTTTTTGGCTTTTCATAGTCAGTTGTAGGCATTACATTAATTAAATAATCAGTTTCTTCAAACGCTTTAAACACGGCAGTTGTATCTTCATTGTAACCTTTATTGTATGTAATATTTAAAGCATTTTTTTCGCATCCTACAACAGTTATTTGATGAGTGCCAGCTAAAAGCGGAAGATCACTTACAAACGTTTGTCCGTTTAAGATAAGTTTACAGCGCAGGTATTTGTTGCTGTCCAAACTCACATTTTTTAAAACTTCACTAACCGATATACTATCTTTTGGGGTTACCGTTTTGCTGACGAGTATTTTTTCATCATTAAAAATTTCTAATGTTGCACTAGTATCTTTTGATTCATTTAAAAGTTTGTAAAAACAATTTTTGGTATCCAGTATTACTTCAATATTATTACTTGTTTGTACAGAAGTATCCGCAAGTTTTAAGAAATTGTTTACGCTGCTTTGGGCAATGGTATCTTTATTTAATAGTATGTACAGCAGTAAAATTAAAGGCGCTACAGCACATGCAGCATAACGTGCAAGTTTTTTATTTCTTTTTAATCGCTCATTTTTAATTTTATTCAGTTGTGCTTCCTCTTTATTATGTATGTATTTTTCAATTCCAATATTTTCGTTTTCATTGGTGATGGGTGTATTCCAATTTCCTTGTGCTGTTTCTTTTTTTTCTATATAAATTTTAAATGCATTGTCAGATAAATTTTCTTTTTTATACAGTGAGATAAACTTTTCTTCTCCATCCTGTATATTTTTATCATTTCTGTATTTTTCTATTCCTGAGGCATATAAAACAAAACTATTTACATACCTACTTATTTGTTTTTCTTCATAAGAAAAATGCTCATCGCCCATGGTTATCTCATCCAGCATTTTTAAAAAAGTATCTCTTGCTTTTATTTCATTTTCAGCAGTAAGCATTTTTAATAATTCCAACCTTGTAGCGGTAGGAAAATTTCCTTCGTGCACCCATTGTATTCGTGCAATTTTTAAAAGATTTTCGTAATTTATTTTTGCATCATTTACAACAATAGCTTTTCCTATTTCCAGTATCAGTTCCCAATATATTTTTGGGTGTATGGCAAGTGCACACAACCATTGAAAGAGTTCTTCATCTTTTAAATACTCTTGTAAACCTTTTACGGTATTAAATTCAACATGTTTAGATTCGTAGGTGTAATATTGCCCTTGCAACATTTTTACATCTGTACTATCGGTATCCATTGCCCTTATTAATTCTAACAGTCCTACCACATCTGCAGGCACCACATTAAAAAAGCTGGAAAGCAGTTTTTCATTTCTGCCCCAATCATTATAATTTACAGGGGTTACCAATAAGCGCTGCTGCCAATGTGCAAAGCCATTGGTAATATTTTCTTTTATTTGAGACGCATTGTATTCAGGAAAATTAGTACCATCCGTAAAAAATATAAGCGTACAATTATAGTACCTGTCTTTTAGAGTTTGTAATGAAATACGAGGCCCATCTACATCTGTATAAAATTTATCGGGAGTCTGAAAATAAAAATAAAAATCCAGCTTTACCTGTTGCTGAAGTAGATACATAGCCAAATAACTAAACAGTTTAATTTGCTGGCTGTTTTTGTATGCTTGGTCTATCAGAAAAAGACATTGCCTTGATTGTTGTTTTTGTGAAAACCCAGGCGTAGGAAATCCTCTGTTTGCAATGCTTTGTTTAATGGTTTTTGATATATCTAAATAAGCATCTTTGCTCTCAATTCTCTTTTTTAAATGATTTGATAAACGAAGTAAATCATAAGTATAACTTATATTTTTATTTCTGTTTAAAAATATAAGATCATATGGTGGTTTATTGCCGCTAAAAAAATCTTCTTCTATATTACTGCTAGCCACTTTGTGCTGATTATTTTTCTCAAAAACTTTATAGGTTAAGTAAAACAAAAAGCATGATAATAATGATAACCCAATAAGCCACCATTTGTTAATGTTAGTATTGCTTATTTGCTCTGGAGATGTATAATTGGAAGTTAATTGTAGGCCAGGTTTTTTTACTTTTTGGTAAAATGTGGCAGCAAGTTTATCATCAGGAAAATCTTTTAAAAATGTTGAAGAGGCTTTATCATATTTCACCGTTACTAAATATTCTCCTTCCTCTTTAAACGAATGCTTTATTGTTTTTTGGTTTAAATAAATTTTGTTAATAGTATCCTTGCTATCGTTTATATTTTTTATTTCCCAATAAAAACTTGTATTTATTGCGGTATCTATATTTGCTAAGAAAGTATTTTCTTCGTCAGTTTCAATTTCATCTTTTTCTGTTGCTATAGTTGGTTTTTCAGGCCCTATAAAAATTTTAGAGAAGTGTAATGTGCTATCTATACCTGGTTTTAAAGATTTTATTTTTACTGAAATTGAGTCTTTTCCATAAGTATCAAAACTATGTTTTACTGAAAACCCTTTTCGTATTTTTTTTGATTTGTGAATGTTGTATTCAAGATTAAATTTAGAAGTGTCTTTGGCATTAATAAAAACCGGGTTTTCTGAAAAAGCAACAGAATCATTTTTATTTACATAAAAAGGGTGGGTAAGTAAGTTTTCGTAATTGGGTATGGGAGGCTGGTTTTGATATAGCCATAATTTATATATTCCAAAGGCTAGCAAACTGCATAAAACTAATACAGCAGCATATTGTAGTATTTTACTTTTCTTTTGTTGTTTCTCTTCTTCTATTCTATTTGTTTCAGCAAAAAAACTTTTTTCGAAGCTGGCAAATTCATCAGTAAACAGCTCCTTAAAAATTTGTTTAAAACTAGTTTGTTCCTCATCGCTCTTGCA
>JAYVID010000047.1:0-6215 GCA_043770525.1 Ferruginibacter sp. | reverse complement strand
AGAAACTAAAATCATTAATGGCTCTTTACCATTTACTTTACCATTTATAGTTTCTTGCTTTTGTGCTACAGGTGCAAAGCGTTGTACAAATGAAGATTTATCTTTACCATTTTTACTTTTTAAAAATGCAACTTGGTCTTTAGATAAATTTATTTCAGCTAAAAATTCATCGTCAAATGCATCTTTTAAATAATCAACTGTAGTAGCAAAATAAGAGAATATTAAAATTTTATTACCCTTTAATTCCTTTACTAAATCTTTTAATTTATTAAGCTTAGCATCGGGTTTTATATTTTCTAATACATGGATAATTAAACCAATAATTTCTTTATCCTGATGTATAGCAGCTTTTAATTTTTCAATATCATACTCCTCATGCACAATTAGCATTTCAGATGCTTGTATTTTATACTTAGCATCTTTATCTTTCTTCCATAATTCTCTCTCATTAAAGATTACTATTTCGTCCGCTATTAATTCTATAATATCGAGGTCATTGTATTCTTCTAATTCATGCTTTGCAATAGCCTTTTGTATAATTTCAGGCTTTACGACTTTACTTTGATTAAAAAATAATTGTTCGAAATTAGATAGGTATGTGCTGTATTTTTGAATACGTTTTTTAAAAGTATAAATAGAGGAATCAAAAGATTTAAACATAGTAACCTTCATTACTCCTGTTAAATTCTTTCTTGCGTTAGCCTGTACCTCTTCAAATTCTGATTTATTAATCTTTTCGCTTAAATAACTATATGGTACTAGTTTTAAATTATTAATAGCCCTATCCATAAAATGAAACACAGATTGAAACTCAGTTTCATTTTTAGTTTTTAACTTATCTAAATCCACATTATCAAAGAAATCTAATACACCTTGTTGCTCTATCTCTACCTCTTGTTTTACTGTTAGGTCTTTTGTAAATGCATCATATAATGGAACATTATTTTTCTTTAAATCTTTTAGGCTTTCGCTTATTGTTTTTCTAATTTGTTTATTATCCAACTCATACAATTCATTGAATAAAACTTCGTCGGGAAAAATGATTGGTTTGCCGTTAAGCGTAGCATCGGGAAAGTCTTTTTTTACTTGGTGCTTGGTACGTTTCACCATTATTTTATTGAGTATGGGGTACAGCTCACTAAATACATCTTCGTTATTTAGTTTTTTAAAAAGCCTTTGGGTTTTTGCAAATAAGCCCATAATATTATCAATACCGTAATTTGTAAAAAATTTTTCATTACCACCTTTTGCTAAGAGTATTTGGTTGGCTAAATCTTTTACACCATTATTTACTGGTGTAGCGGATAACATTAAAACTTTTGGAAGTTCTTTGCAATACACTCCATTACTAATTAACTCTAAAATATTTGCAAAGGACTTACTTCCTTGTGTTTTTAGGTTATGGCTTTCATCTATTACCAATAAATCAATTGCTGTATTATTTAAAGAATTGCGTTTGCGTAAAAGTAAATCTTGTTCAATTTTTATTATGCTGCTTTCAATAGCAAATTCAGTAATAGAATAAACCGAGGCGTTGACGGTTATTTCTCTCATGTGATTTTCCCAATCAGTTCTAAGCGATGCAGGACAAATAATGATTACGTTTTTGCGTTGAAAATAGCCGTATTCCTCTATAATATCTCTTGCTATGTATGACTTACCCAAACCTACGCTATCACCTACTAAGCACATGCCTATACGTTTATCATTAAGCCTGTTTAATGCTTTCCGTACACTTTCTTGCTGAAAGATAGTTAGCGTATTTTTCTTCTCGTAACCTTCCTCTAGTTTTATCTTTTCCTCTAATTCTATATCCTCACCATACAACTCATACAAAACCCTAATGTAAACTTCATAAGGTGAGTAAGACAGATTACCAAATTGGCTTAATCCTAAAATCTCTGTATTAAACTGTAAATTCCAATCTTCACTTTCTGCCCATAATTCTTCAAACCAACTTCGGTGAGATGGGTGTTGGTTTATGCTTACTCTGCGGTAATTTACTGTAGCATTATTATTCTCAAGATAGTTAAGTTCTAAATTGCCCTGTATGCCCTGTTTGGTGAAATTGGAGCTTCCAATTATACCTACAGCATTTTCTTGCTCTGTACCAAAAATGTAGCATTTAGCATGAAGGAAATTCTTTTTATAAACCCTTACTTGTAATTTAGAATTACCTGCTTCGTCTTTTTTTAGATGTTCTGAAAGGAGTGTTACTACCTTTTGAAATTCGGGTTTTAATTCAAGGTCTTCTAAATCTTTCTTTAAATATTTTTGTGGGAAATTAGGGTCTACATGGGCAGGGTTTTTAACTTGGTAAGCCCTTACCGAAGGTTCTTCACCTAATAAAAGCCTAAATGAAGTATTTCCTTTTGAGAGAAACTCTGTAAGTTCTTCAAAAATTTCTACCATACCGGGTAAATCCCAATAGCCTGTAGCAATAGAAACAGCAGTATAATCAGCTGACTTTAAAAACTCTTTTATAGTATTTTTTAATTGATATTTATCCGATGAGTTATCAAGTATTTTTAATTGCATTCTTCGTTGAAATAATTTGTGGCAAAATAAGCTAAAATTTTTGTTTACCGTACTTAAGCCGCAATTCTTACTTCTTTATTAAATGGCGTTTTATCATTAAATGCTAAGTTCTCAATATCCCAATGTTCTACTTCAAACTTTGGCGGAAAGCCAATGGCTTTAGTAAATTCTTCTTCCATTACCTGTTGTATGTAAGCTGCGTTGTCTCCTTCGGCGGTAGTTACAATGCTATCGTGTATAGTAAAAATGGGCAGGTTCTTTCTTTCTTTTGCTATACGCTTGGTTATTATGTTTAGTATTAAATGGCTTTCTATGCGTTGCAGCAGGCGAGGGAGATTTGCTTTATCTGACTTTTTTATAAGGCTAAATATTTCGTACAAGTGTGGAAATAGGTTTTTAAATATTCTTTTATGTTTTGCCTTTGCTTGGTGTAAGTATGAACTAGCAGAAAAGAACACTTGAAAAACGATAGGTTTTAAATGCTTTTTATCTGTATAATCTAGTCCTAATATATTTGTAAATTCAACTCCTAAATAGGCATAAAACTTGCCTTGTTGCACTAAAGTTTTATACCGCTGTAAATCGCTACCTGCTTGGCTTATATAGGAATTTACTAGGGTAACGAAAGAGGTTTGTTTATTATCTATATTGTTGAATATATTCTTAAACTTATTATCGTAAAACATATTTATATCTAAAATTGTGCAATTTTCACACAACTTACCCTCTCTCCAAAACAAAATGTTTAACAAAATGGTACTTAAATATGGTTGACTATTCTTTACATCTATAGATAGCAATTTGCGGCCGCCATAAGAAATACAATTCCTCATCATACTACGAAAATTTGAAATTGTGGAATGCAATCGCTTTACATTATCATCTATAGACAAATTAAAATTGCCCTCTTTTATCATTTCCAAATTGTGCAAAGCACATTTATGCTGCAAATGAGGGTCTTTAGGCTTGTCTTCTTTATCTAGGTCACGTAGTGAGGGGTTGAGCAATTTACGCATTAAATCTGCCTCTAAAAAAGCCACAGCTTTATCATAATCTATTGTAAGATTGTGGTTATACCATTTTAAAAGATGGTTGTATTTTTTTGCCTTGGCGGCTGGTATAGCACTATGTTTATTGATGGATTTTATAAGATGGCTATCAAGGATGGTTGCTGGCTTTATGCCTGCTGTTTCGTAAATAGGCGAATATTTGTAGCCTCTGGACTTTTTGCCATTGATGCAATGATTATCTGTAATGAAGATATTATGTGAGAGCAGGTAATTTATGTACTTGTCATAATTCCTAAACTTTCTTTGCAGCATCTCTGCATTTATTGGTGTAAAGCCGTTTTTGATAAGAAGGTCTTTGTTGATGGATGGTATTGAAATAACCAAACTTATGATGTAAATAAGTCTATCGGTTTTAAAATTTTCAATAGTAGTAGGTGGGTGTTCTTTTAAAAGTGTTGATACATCTAGGTTTGCAGGTAAATACAGTTTCATTGCTTCGTTGTTTATTGTTTAAAAATATTTTTGAAGCATTGTAACGTTTAACCGCTAGGTGTAAGCATGGCAATGCCGATATGCCTTTTAGGCACTTTTTTTGTTTCTTTCATTTAGCTTTTAAGATTAGTTGTTGATTAAGGTCGGAATGCGTTAGGTGGTAGGTCTAACTTTAAGCAGCATTCTTCTTGTTGGTGGACAGCATTTTTAAAACATCTGCCCTTAGGTAGTAAATAGTGCCACCCATTTTTGAGAACGGCAAAGAACCGTTTACCCTTAGGTTTTGCAATGTGCCTGGTGAGCAACTTAACATGCTAAGCACATCAGATGTTTTTAACCATTCTTTTTGCTCCGTAGGGGAGGTTTGTAACACTTTTCTAATTTCATCGACTATGTCATTCTTCAATAAATAAAAGTCGGCTTTTGTAATAAATTCTATTTCCATAATTCTGTATTTATATCATTTACATTATACGAACAAATTTAGCATTTTATTTGCATAGTTTACTGTGATTTTATCAAACGTTTTTCCACAAAACCATTGATATTACTGAATTTTGTGGATAACTAACAATTTTAGTTGATTAGGCAGTTCTTACTTTTGCAGCCGAAATATTAACGCTTAACTTTTGCTTTAATAATTGCATATCTGCACTTACTTTTTTATCTAAAACTTTTGCATAGTGCTGTGTCGTTTTTATAGATTTATGCCCTAGCATCTTTGAAACACTTTCTATAGGTACATCGTTTTGCAAAGTAATAGTAGTAGCAAATGAATGACGGGCAATGTGAAAAGTTATTGTTTTTTCAATGCCACATACTGCGGCTATTTCTTTTAAGTAGCCATTCATTTTTTGATTAGATGCTACTGGCAATAAAGTATTTTCTGTTACACACTTTGGATTGTTGGCGTACCTGTTTAAAATATCTTGTGCCATTGGTAAAATGGGTATGCTGCTTCTTGTATCGGTTTTGGTTCTGTTTATCTTAATCCACTTATCGCCATCTATGCCAATAATTACATGATTTTTTGAAAGTTTTTTTACATCGCTATAAGCTAGCCCTGTAAAACAGCAAAACAAAAATATATCTCTTACCTGTGCCAAGCGGCTTGTGCAAAATTCTTTATCGGCAATGGCTTGTATTTCGTGGGCCATTAAGATTTCTCTTTCTACTTCTATTAAATTAAAATGGTAATTGTAAAATGGGTCTTTAGCTATCCACCCATTGCCAAAGCAAATGCGTACAATTTTTTTGAAATTGGTTAAGTATTTTATAGCTGTATTGTGGGCACACTTACGTACTGTTTTTAAAAAATATTCGTACTCGGTAATAAACTCGTGGTTTATATCTTTTATGGCATAGTCAGACACTTTGTATTTGTATTGCAAAAATTCTACAATATGCCTTAATGCTGTGCAATATCTATCATAAGTGCCGCTGGCAAAATCTTTATCTATTAAAGATTTCATTTGTGCATTGTGGTATTCAAAAACTTCTACAATTGTTTTGCTTTTTTCGGTTATACCGAAGTAAGAATTTTTTACTGTTTCTACAGATATATATTTGTCACTTTCTAAAAGCCTGTTGTAATGCTGAAATATTTTTGTACGAATAGCAACGATAGTTGCATTTAGATTTTTTATTTCTTCGGTGTTGCCTTTGGCAATACTTGCTTTGTTTATCCATTTATCTGGTTCAATAAATCGCTTTATTGAAAACTCTGTTCTTACTTCATTAATGGTAAGCCTTGCATAAATGGGAGCTTTGCCAAATTCGTTTGTTTTTGATGATTTTACCTGAAAAGACAGGTGCATGGAATTGTTCATTTTCGTTATTTTGTATCATTATAAATGTACTAAAAATAGTTGGTATTTTTAGGAATTAAATATCCACAAAATGTACACTAGTAAAGGGTTTCAGCGTTTTACCGAGACCTAAATGGAAGCCTTAAAAAAGGTCTCGATTTAGTCCATTTTATTTGAGAGGATTTGAATGATTTGGGGTTGCTCCAAATAAAAAATCCTTGAAAACATTGAGTTTGCAAGGATTTAATATTATTTGATATGCTATAATGCGGAGAGCTAGGGATTCGAACCCCAGGACCTGTAACAGTCAACAGTTTTCAAGACTGCCGCAATCGACCACTCTGCCAGCTCTCCGCGGCAAAAGTAA
>JAYVID010000046.1:0-2247 GCA_043770525.1 Ferruginibacter sp. | reverse complement strand
TTTTATCAAATATTCCATACATCATTTTTGCAGTATATACAAAATCAGTAGGTATTTGATAATCAGAGTAAAACTGGTTCATAAAATATATTAGTTCTTCATTTAATTTTGCATATCCACCAAAGTGATAGTCGCCAAAAATTGTAATCTCGTATTTTTTTTGAGTGATAGCTAAAACTCTTTCCTCAATATCTGTCATATTTTTAATAGCAGGAATAGCAATTATGTTAGCATGCTGAGCATTGTTTTGCAATAAACCTGCCAGCGTTGTAGCTGTACCTACGCAAGTACAAACATAGTTTGGCTTTTCATTTTTTAATAAATCCATAATAAGGGATGCTCCTATTGCCCCATCTTTTGCAAAACCACCTTCTGGCACAATGGTACAATCTCCAAATTCTTTTTTTAAAGCATGCCTATTTTCTTCTAAGTCCATATTTTTATAAGCTTCTCTACTTATAAAGATGAGCTGCATTCCCATAGCTTGGCAATATTTTAAAGTATGGGAGTATACTTTTGGTGCTTCTCCTCTTATAACACCAATACATTTAATATTGTTTTCCTTACATAGAAAAGCAGTTGCTGCAAGGTGATTAGAGTACCCTCCTCCAAAAGTTAGTAAGCTTTTGTGGTTTGTAAGTAAGCACTCTTTTACAAAATAATGAAGTTTAAAAAGTTTATTACCTGATACTATCGGGTGAATTTTATCTAATCTTAATATAGAAACTTTTATTTCTTTAGCAGATAAAAAATCGCTTTTAAGTTCATTTATTGTAATATTATCTAATGGCAAAAACATGATGTAAAACTAATTCAAAAATTGAATACTATATATGTAATGCAATTCGTTTATTTTTGCCAAAAACAAAGAGTATTGATTATTAGATTTTAGACAAATAATAAAAGACACAAGACTATCAAACAACATTTAACAAACAAAAAGTAAATAGTTTTTACAATCACAGGCTTCAAAAGCACCCCTGTGGGGGATTTAGGAGGCTAACTTATCAATTTAAACATGAAACCAACACTTTTAATTTTAGCCGCAGGCATGGCAAGTAGATATGGGAGTATGAAGCAGACCGAAGGTTTTGGCCCTGATGGAGAAACGATAATGGACTATTCCATTTATAGCGCAATAAAAGCAGGGTTTGGTAAAGTAGTTTTCATTATTAGAAAAGATTTTGCTGATAATTTTAAAGCCAATTTTGAGCCCAAGCTTGCTGGTAAAATAGACATAGATTATGTGTATCAAGAAAAAGATAGTTTTGTAGATGCAACTTATATGCCAGCAGAAAGAACAAAACCTTGGGGAACAGGACATGCCATGTTGTGTGCTAAAGATGCAGTAAAAGAACCTTTTGCTGTTATAAATGCAGATGATTTTTATGGACAGGATGCTTTTGATAAAGCAGCCCATTTTTTGCAAAATAACTGTACTCAAAAACAAAATGCAATTATAGGTTATAAACTTGCAAATACGTTAAGTGAGCATGGTACAGTGAGCCGTGGTGTATGTGAGGTAGATGAAAATAATATTCTAACAAATATTACTGAGCGTACTAAAATTTATAGAAAAGAAGGTAAAATTATTTTTAAAGAAAATGAAAAATTTACCCCACTAGCTGAAACTACAAATGTATCTATGAATTTTTGGTGTTTTCACCCATCTATTTTTAATTTAACCGATTTGCTTTTTAAAGAATTTCCTAAAAATAATATCGATAATATAAAAGCAGAATTTTTTATTCCAATAGTAGCCGATCATTTTATTACAAAATTTGAAGGAGAAATAGAAGTAATAAGCACCAGCTCTCAGTGGTTTGGTGTAACATACAAAGAAGATGCCGAAGGAGTAAAAGAAAGTTTAAATACACTTATAGCTGCAGGCGAATACCCATCTAGCTTGTGGAAATAAAATAATCAAAAAAACTCAATAAAAAAACTTGGCTTTGTTAAGTTTTTTTTATTAAAATTCAATTCAACCCTTCAAACGATATTCAACTATCTTCAACTTTTCTCATATTTCCACCCCAAACCTTCCCCCCAATTCCCTCAAATCCTCTACCACTTTTTCCAACAACGGAATCCCATTTGTTCTTCTATCTTTTTCAAAAGCAAGCTCAGGCTCACCAGGTATTATTACTATTTGTGAAGCATCAATTGGAGCAGCATTTTTAAAAGCCTGAATCCATTTATCCATATCGGTTTTAAAATCTGTGGCAGGTCTAAACGCATCTATACGCA
>JAYVID010000045.1:0-19438 GCA_043770525.1 Ferruginibacter sp. | reverse complement strand
CTACTTTTTTAAAATCATCGTACTCACGCAAGGCAATACCACCAACGGTTATAAATTGTAAAACTTGTTTCCATTCCTCCTCATTTATTTCGCTAAAGCAATACGTGCTTTTTATTTCTTCAAATAATGCATCAGGATAAAAACCATCTGAGATTGCTAGTGTGCACAGGTATTGTATGAGCACATCAAAACACATCAACATGGGTATTCTGCTTTCTATAAATTGCTCTCCAATGGCTTCTTTTAATGCTGCGGCTTCTACTAATTCTAACGAGTGTGTAGGTAAAAAATAAATTTTACTTACTGCATCTGGTTGGTGGCCACTTCGCCCAGCACGCTGTAAAAACCTTGCTACTCCTTTTGGTGAGCCTACTTGTATTACGGTTTCTACTGGGCGAAAATCTACCCCTAAATCTAAACTTGACGTACATACCACTACTTTTAAAATACCTTGGTGTAGTGCATCTTCCACCCAAGTACGAAGTTCTCTTTCTATACTGCCATGGTGCAAAGCCACCGCACCAGCAAGCTCTGGGGCAATATCTAAAATGGTTTGATACCAAGTTTCACTCATGCCCCTTGTATTTATAAAAAGCAGGGTAGTTTTATTTTTATCAATAATGGGTAAAATACTTGTGGCCATTTTTATGCCCAAATGCCCTGCCCATGGATATTTTTCTATCTCATCCGGAATGATAGAATGTATCTCAAATTTTTTCTGCACATTGGCTTTTATAATTACGCCTTCGGTTTTTAAAGAAGAGAGGAGTACATCTTTAGCTTCTTCTAGGTTGCCGATTGTGGCGGAGATACCCCAAACGGAAATGTTCAAAGTTGAAGGAGGATAGTTCAAAGTTGAACGTTCAAGGTTCAAGGTTTGTTCAAATTCGAGGTTCTTTTCTTTTTTTATACTTCCTTTTTTATTAATAAATATTGACTCATTAGTTTGGATTGAAAGATGATTGCTATTTGCTGTAGTGTTTGCTTCGCTAACCTTGAACCTTGAACCTTCAACCTTTAACTTTTCCAACCTTGAACCTTGAACTTTCAACCCATGTATTCTGCTCACCGCCAACTCCACCTGCACCCCACGCTTACTCCCCAGCAATTCGTGCCATTCATCCACCGCTATTATTTTTAAATTCTTAAATGTATCCGCATAGTTTTTTTGTGCTAAAAATAAATGCAAACTCTCAGGTGTAATAATAAGTACTTCGGGTAAATTTCTTTTTTGCTTTGCTCTATCTGCGGTAGATGTATCTCCATTTCTACTGGCTACTTTCCATTGTAGCCCAAGTTCATCTATCACTTCATTCATGGCTCTTTCAATGTCTTTTGCTAATGCACGCAAGGGCGTAACCCACAATAATTGTAACCCATTATTTTTTTTCGTTGTAAAATCTTTCGGATTATTATTTATAAATTGAATGAGAGCGCCAAGAAAAACAGAATACGTTTTACCAAAACCTGTGGGTGCATTTACGAGTCCGCTTTTGCCATTTATGATATGTTGCCAAGTTTGCTCTTGAAAAAGGAAAGGCTTACGTTTTTGACTAGATAGCCATTTTTGTATAGTTTGATAACCTTTTGTGGAAGAAAGGTTGTTTATTTTTTTTTTCATTTGAAATACAAAATAAACATAAAATAAAACTATTTTAAATTATTGAATTTTATTTGATTCGATTCTGTAATTAAAAAATACTTTTTTGTATCAGATACTTATTTATAAATTACCTTTATTTTGTAATAATAACAAGTCGAAAAATGCTACTTTTCATCTTTTTTCAATAAATTGCGTAAAATTAAAACATAAATCATGAGTAAAATTTACAAACTCACATTAGTCATCTTTGTGATATTATTTTCGGTTTCCTCTTTTGCCCAATCTGACAGATTTTGGTCCCCTCATAATGAGGGCAGTGGTAAAATTGTAACTGATAAAGCAGTAGCAAGACTTTCATTTCCAAAAACATTTAAATTATTTGATCTAAACATCAATCCTTTAAGACAAGAATTGTTTACCATTGTAGGTAATAATGCTTCAAAACACTCTGCCGTAATTACTTTGCCAAATATAAATGGTGAATTAGAGCAATTTGAAGTATTTGAAGCTTCAAATTTTGATCCAGCATTGCAAGCTCAATTTCCTCAAATTAGAGCTTTTTCTGGAAGAGGTATTACTGATAAATATTCAACATTAAAAATAAGCATTTCTCCACAAGGAATTCAAACAATGGTTTTTAGAACAGACAAGGACAATGAATTTATTGAGCCATATTCTAAAGATCACACCACCTATGCTGTTTTTAAATCAAGTAGAGATAAAGGGAAATTACCTTGGACTTGTTCTACTGATGACCAAGATATGATGAATAATACGTCAAAACAATTGGATGGTGGTAGCCAGCAAAATTCATTTTCTGATGGCACACTCAGAACTATGAGATTGGCACAATCTTGTAATGGTGAGTACGCAAATTATTTTGGTGCAAGTACTGCTGGTACTTCAGCTGATCAAGCAATAGTTTTAGCTGCTTATAATGCTACTTTAACTCGTTGTAATGGTTGTTATGAAAAAGATTTAGCATTACATCTGAATCTTATACCCAATACGACACTTTTAATATTTTATGATCCCACAACAGATCCATACACTTTAGCAACGCCGCCTAATTATAATGAAATTGCAAACTGGAATCTTCAAACTCAACAAACAATTACTGCTCTTATAGGGGAAGCAAATTATGACATTGGTCATATGTTTGGAGCTTTTGGAGGAGGTGGAAATGCAGGTTGTATAGGTTGTGTTTGTGTTAGCCCTACAGTAAATGTTAATGGTGTTCCAACAAATACTAGGAAGGGTTCTGGAATTACATCTCCTGGTGATGGTATTCCTCAAGGAGATAATTTCGATATTGATTATGTAGTACATGAAGTAGGACACCAATTAGGAGGCACTCACACTTTTTCTATGAATAATGAAGGGTCTGGTACAAATAAAGAGGTTGGTTCGGGTATTACCATCATGGGTTATGCTGGTATTACTAATCAAGATGTGGCACCGCATTCTATTGCATTTTATCATCAAACTTCAATTGCTCAAATACAAGCTAATTTACAAACTAAAACTTGCCCAATAAGCACAAGTATTACCGCTATAAATGCTACGCCTATTGTAGCACCTGTGGCTAATCGTACTATTCCATTGAGCACTCCATTTATTCTTACGGGGTCTGCTACAGATGATAATGCAGGAGATGTTTTGACTTACCAGTGGGAGCAAAATGACAATACAACGACAACAGGTAATGCTAGTGTAGCTAGTCCTACAAAGGCTACAGGTCCTAATTGGTTATCTTTTAGCCCTTCCGCAAGCCCTTCAAGAACTTGCCCTAGGTTATCTACAGTACTTTCAGGATTATTTGTAACACCTGTTTTACCAGGTGGAGATGCTATTGCAAATATTGAAGCATTGAGTTCAGTAGGTAGAAATTTAAATTTTAGATTAACAGTAAGAGATAATTCTCCTTATGTTTCTACAGGAGCAGTCAAAGTTGGTCAAACAGCTTTTACAGATATGATTGTTACAGTAGATCCTACATCTGGTCCTTTTCAAGTTACCTCACCGAATACAAATGTAAATTGGCCTACAAGTTCAACTCAAACTATTACTTGGAGCGTAAATAATACAACTGCCCCGCCAGTGAGTTGTGCAAACGTAAATATTTTAATTTCTACAGATGGTGGTTTTAACTTTACTACTTTGCTAGCAAATACACCTAATGATGGAACTGAAGTAGTAACCATGCCTGCAACTGTAACTACAACTGCACGTATTAAAGTAGAATCAGTTGGTAACATCTTCTTCGATATTTCTAACACCAATTTTACTTTAACAGCACCACCAACTGATTTCAACTTTGGTACAACAACTCCTACAACATCAGCATGCCCAGCGGCTGCTACATTGTCGGTTAATATACCAACTACGGTTACTGGTACTTTTGTAAATCCTATAATTTTAGCTACTACTTCAGGTGTGCCAGCAGGTACAACAGTTACTTTTGCACCAAACCCTGTAACTCCTGGTTCTACAGTAATAGCTACTTTAAATAATGCAAATACTTTGGCCGCTGGTTCTTACACAGTTGGTGTATCTGGTACAGCTACTGGTGCTTCTGTAAAAAATACTACCATTACATTTAATATTACTGCTGGGGCTGCACCCGTAATTACCACAAATACTGTTCCTGTTGCAGTTTGTGCTGGTGACACTGCTAGATTTACGGTTGCTTCTTCTACCGCAGGTGTTACTTATCAATGGCAAAGTGCTCCAACAGTTGGTGGTACTTATACTAATATAGCAGGTGCAGGTGCAACAAGCGCATCTTACACAATTTCTGCTACAACAGCTGGTATGAATGGTATGGGTTATCATTGTATAATATCTACACAATGTGGTACTGTTACATCTGCTAATGCATTGCTTACAGTTAACACAGCTGCTGCTATTACAACACAGCCAGTAAGTACTACTGCTTGTACGGGTGGTACAGCTACCTTTACTACGGTTGCTACAGGTACTGGTGTTGTTTATCAATGGCAATCTGCTACTACCGCAGGTGGCCCTTGGACAAACGTAGGTACAAACAGTGCTTCATATATTACTGCTCCATTAACATTAACAACTCCTACTTTTTATCGAGTAATTGTTACAACTACTACATGCCCTGGTACTGTTACTTCGAGTACTGTTACTTTGGGTATAAGTGCAACTACTGCAATAAGTACGCAACCAGTTGCTCAAACAGTTTGTGCTCCTGCAACTGCTACCTTTAGTACAGTAGCTTCTGGTACAGGAATTACATACCAGTGGCAGATGGCTACAGCAGCTGCTCCTACTGTTTTTAATAATGTAGGCACCAATTTAAATACATTTACAACAGTTGCTACTACTGCTGCAATGGATGGTAATTTATACCGTGTAGTTGTTACCGGTTCTTGTAATACTGTAACTTCAAGTGCGGTAATGCTTACTGTTAATACTGCTGCAGTAGCTACGGCTAATCCAACTGCTGTTACAGTTTGTAACGGAGTAGTTGCTGGCTTTACAGGTGCTGCTACAGGTACAGGTGCTACTTATCAGTGGCAAGTTTCTAGTACGGGTATAGCTGGTACTTATGCTGCAGTTGCAGGTGGTACTGGTGCTACAACGCCTTCTTATACTACTATAGCTACTATACCAAGTATGAACGGTAATTATTACAGACTAGAAATAAAAACGACTACTTGTGCTGCTACGGTTTACACAACTCCTGCTTTGCTTACAGTAAATACTGTAGCTGTAATAGGAACGCAACCTGCCCCTCAACAAGCATGTATACCTCAAACTGCTACTTTTAATGTGGCGGCCACAGGTACAGGTCTTACTTACCAATGGCAAATGGCTTTAGCTGCTACTCCTACTGTATTTACAGATATTTCTGGAGCTACTAATGCTAGTTATACAACTGGTGCTTCTGTTTTATCTATGAATGGTAATTTATACAGAGTAAGTATTTTAAGTACATGCGGTGCTGGTGTTGCTACAGTTTCTAGCGCTGCTTTATTAACAGTTACAAATCCAGTTTCAATAACATTGCAACCAATAAATTTGAGTGGTTGTATTGGAGATAATTATACTTTTAATTCTACAGCTACTTCACCTGGTAATAATATAACTTATCAATGGCAATCTTCTGCTACAGGTGCAGCGGGTTCGTTTACAAATATACCAGGAGCTACAGGTACATTATTAGCTACTGCTAATGCTCCATTGTTATTACCAAATGCTCCAGCTACAATAAATGGTAGATTTTACAGGGTTTATTACTCAGTACCATGTGGTACTGGTATTTCAGCTGATACAAGTGCAATTGCAAAATTGACGATGAGTAATAAACCAGCTGTAGTACTTACACTACCTGCAACAACAAATGTAAATGCAGCAATAAACCAAGGTTTATTTACTACGATAAGCCCTGCAAATGCAACTGGTATTTTTACTTGGACAAAAGATGCTCAAGTAATACCTAATACTACTGCTTCTACATTTATTACTTTACCTGTAGATGCAAAAGGATCATACATTGTAAAACTAAAAGATCCTATTACAGGTTGTGAAGCTGTTTCTAATACAGTTACTGTAACCAATGCTGATAACATTGCTAATGGAAGAGTATTTGTTTATCCAAACCCTGCCACTACTTCGATAGATGTTCGTTATAATTTTAACGATGTAGGATCAGCTGGTGCTTCTGTAAATATTTATGATGAAAAAGGTGCGAAAGTATTTACACAATTATTTAGTCAATTAAATACTTCTGGTAGAATGAGAATAAATGTTAGTAATTTAAGACCTGCTACTTACATCGTTTACGTAATGGATGCAAGTGGTAAAAAATTAGCTAGCACTAAATTGGTAAAAGTACCATAGTTATAGTTTTTTGTTTTAATAAAAGAGGCTGCCAAAAGGTAGCCTCTTTTTAGTGTTTAGTATTTAAATAGTAGCTTTTCATATAAAAGTTGCAATAAAATAGCTTGCAATAATTAAGTTGCAACAATATTAAAATAGGAAGTTTAAATAATTATGGAAGCCATTATAGGAAATAGTATTTTATTGCAAATAATAATTGGTAAAAAATGGAGTATACCAAGGCATATTTGTTTGGTTGTATTTTTCGCTATTTTATTTTATCCAAGCATTGATGGAGAAATGATAAATAAGTTGAGTCCGAAAAACGCTAATGTAATTATTAATGGTTTAAAGTATTCCTCACTAATAGCATTTTTAGTAGCTATGTTTTTTATTTATTTAAACTTATTAGTACTTACTCCAAAATTTTTATTAAAAAATAAGATTTCAGTTTATTTATTATTTTGTTTTCTATCTGTTTTGTTAATGTATATATCAGAAATAATTGTGAGTAAGCAATTTCTTTATATGGTAGAAGAACTTGCTCCACTTCCAAAGTTTACTTTAAAAAGTTTTGTAGATTCATCACTTATTCCAATTGTTTTTTTAGCAGCTAGTGCTGGGTATCAAGTTTTTAAAAAATGGGTTGTTGATAGTGCACAATTAGCAGCGCTAAAGCAAACAAAAGTTGAGCAAGAGCTTACTAATTTAAAAAACCAAATAAATCCTCATTTTTTATTTAATACTTTAAATAATCTTAATACACTAATTACGGTGGATGCTGATAAAGCATCGGCTGTTGTACTTGGCTTGTCAGATGTACTAAGATACCAATTGTATGAAGCAGTAGAGGATAAAGTATTGCTAAAAAAAGATATTGAAATTTTGCAGCAATATTTGGAGTTAGAGAAAATTCGTAGAGATAATTTTCAATTTAGTATTAATACTGAACCTGAGGTCTTTAATGTTTTAATTCCTCCTTTCATTTTTATAAATTTTGTAGAAAATGCAATCAAGCATAGTGTAGATAATATGAACTTCTCTTATATTTCAGTACATTATACTATTACAAATGGTAGGCTACATTTTACTTGTAAAAATTCTAAACCTTCAATTATAAAAACTAATTTAAATGGAGGGCTAGGGTTGCAAAATATAAAACGTAGACTAGAATTAATATATGAAGATAGATTTGAATTACAAATAAAAAGCAATTCAAACGAATTTGTAATAGAACTCTATTTGCCCTTATAGTAAAAATGAAATCTAAAGTAAAAATATGAATTGTATAATAATTGATGATGAACCACTAGCAAGAATTGGATTACAAAATATGCTTAAAGGCGTATCGTCTATTGAAGTATTAGATAGTTTTAGCAGTGCTATAGAGGCAAACCAATTTTTGAAAGAAAGGATGGTAGATTTAATGTTTCTTGATATTGAAATGGCATCGCTTAATGGGCTTGAGTTTGCAAAAAGTTTAATTTATAAACCGCTTATAATTTTTATAACAGCTTACCCACAATATGCATTGGATAGTTATGAATTAGATGCAATTGATTATTTAGTAAAACCAGTAAGAATTGAAAGGCTTTTAAGAGCAATTAACAAAGCAGATAATTATTTAAAATTATTGCAAAATGATAAGGTAGAACCTGAGATAGCATCTGTGGAGGATGAGTATGTTTTTATAAAGTCTGAAAGACGTTTTGTGAAAATATTTTTTAAAGAAATTTTATTTATTGAAGGGTTGAAAGATTATGTTATCATTCAAACTGAAACAAAAAAGGTACTTACTGCAATGAACATAAAAACGATATATGCGCAGTTGCCGAATAAAAATTTTATGCGTGTAAGTAAATCTTTTATAGTAAACACAGATCATATAATATCTGTAGATGCACATTCTGTATATATTAAAGAGGAAGAGATTACTATTGGTTTGAATTTTAAAGATGAATTTTATGAAAAATTTGTATCTGATAAAGTTATAAAAAGATAGAATATTTTTTTTTTCATAGTTAGCCTTGGATTTTAATTTGATGCACTGAAATTATTTTGGTGCATTTTTTTATTTCTATAATCCAAGGTGGTTATTTTTTATAAAGGTCTTTTATCCAACCTATTTACATTTTAAATTGCAAAATGGATGGATTTGTATAATTAATATGCCTTTTGGTATAATACAGCCAATTTGGTTTTACATGAAATATAATTTTGTACTCAATTAAAATTTAAATATGAAAAATATAGGAATGTTGTTTTTATGCTTTGTGATGTTTGGTTTTACAAAAACTTTTGCACAAAGCAAAACAAAGTATACTGTAAGTGGAACTATAAAAGATGCTAACTCTGGGGAAACACTTTTAGGTGCAAGTGTAATATTGTATACTACAAAGCCTAGTAATACCCTCACAAATGGATATGGTTTTTACTCTATAAATGCTGAAGAAGGAATCTATAAAATGGCAGTAAGTTTTACTGGTTTTAAAACAGATACAATTGAAATTGTACTTGATAAAAACGTAAGGCTAGATGTAAGTATCCAGTCAAAAAAAGCCCAGTTAGATGTAGTAGTTATTTCCACAAAAAAGAAAAATGAAAATATTTCTAAACCATTAATGGGAGTTGAAAAATTAAATATGGCGCAGATTAATAAGTTGCCTGTGCTTTTTGGTGAAAGAGATATTATGAAAAGTATACAATTGATGCCTGGTTTTAAGTCTGCAGGAGAGGGTAATGCAGGTTTTAATGTAAGAGGTGGAAACGCAGATCAGAATTTAGTATTGTTAGACGAAGCCCCTGTTTACAATGCATCGCATTTGCTAGGTTTTTTCTCTACATTTAATAGTGATGCCGTAAAAGATGTAAATGTATACAAAGGCGGTATGCCAGCACAATATGGTGGCCGCTTATCATCTGTTGTTGATATAAAAATGAAAGATGGTAATTCAAAGAAACTTGATGTGGCTGGAGGGTTAGGTTTAATTTCTAGCAGGCTTAATATAAGTGCTCCAATTGTAAAAGATAAAGGTTCATTTATTTTGAGTGGAAGAAGAACTTATGCAGATGCTTTTTTAGCCTTGCAAAAAGATACTGGGCAAGGTAAGCGTACATTGTATTTTTATGATGTAAACTTAAAAGCTAATTATCGCATATCAAATAAAGATAGAGTGTTTCTATCTGGTTATTTTGGAAGGGATGTTTTAGGATTTGGGGAAAGCTTTGGTGCAGACTGGGGAAACAAAACAGCTACGCTTAGGTGGAACCATATTTTTGGAAATAGACTGTTCTCAAATACTTCATTAATTTATAGTGACTATAGCTATAAATTAAGAATAAAAGCAGGAACTGATAAGTTTAAAGGATTTTCAAACATTGTAGATTATAATTTTAAAGAAGATTTAGATTGGAGTTTTAGTAATAAATCTAAAATTAGATTTGGTGGAAACTTTATTAAACACAATGTATTACCAGGGTCGGTAACTTCTGAAAAACCTACTTCTGGTGCTATAAAGCCTGTGCAAGAAAAACTATTTTATGAAACGGCTTTTTATGCATCTCATGAGTGGAAAGCTACTGATAATTTAGAAATTATATATGGTTTAAGGAGTTCAAATATTAGTATAAAAGGGCCGGGTAATTTCTTTGAATATGATAGGAAAGGTGAAGTAAAGAAAACTACAAAGTATACAAAAGGGCAAACAGTAAAAACATATTTCAATATAGAACCACGTTTATCGTTGAGTTATAAGTTAAATGAATTGACTTCTATAAAAACATCTTACAATAGAAATGTGCAGAACTTACATTTAATAACCAACACAACGTCTGCAAATCCAACTGATGTATGGTTGCCAAGCTCTAATAATATAAAGCCTGAGATAGCAGACCAAGTATCATTAGGATTTTATAAAAACAGCAAAAATGGAATGTATGAATTTACAAGTGAAGTGTATTACAAAGATTTACAAAATCAAATAGATTATAGAAATGCTGCACAAATATTGGCAAATGATAATGTGGAATCGGAGTTGCTGTATGGTAAGGGAAGGGCTTATGGTTTAGAAATGATGATGCGTAAAACAAGTGGTAAATTAACTGGTTGGGTAGGTTACACATTGTCAAAAGTAGAAAAGAAAATTGATGGCATTAATAACAATCAATATTTTAATGCAAGGCAAGATAGAACACATGATATATCAGTTGTAGCAATGTATGATATTTCTAAAAAGTGGAATATTTCTGGTACTTGGGTGTACAATACAGGTAGTGCGGTAACTTTTCCAAGTGGTAAATATGAAGCTGCTGGGCAAACGGTATTTTTATATACTGAAAGAAATGGTTATAGAATGCCTGCATACCATAGAATGGATATTGGAGTAAACTTTGAACCTTCTATAAATAAAACGAGAAAGTATAAAAGCAGTTGGAGTTTTGGTTTGTACAATGTGTATGGAAGAGAGAATGCATTTGCAATAAATTTTAGAGAAAATAAAGATGATAGAACAAAAACTGAAGCAGTGCAAACATCTCTATTTAGATTTATACCAAGTGTAACATGGAATTTTAAATTTTAAAAAAACTAAATTAATTGTAATGAAAAATGAAAATATAATCGTAGGATTGTTTTGTGCTTTTGCCTTATCATCTTGTGAAAAAGTAATAAATGTAGATTTGAAAAATGCTGAGCCAAAAATTGTAATAGAAGGTATTGTAGATAACAGTGGGAATCCTGCTAGAGTAAAAATTACAAAATCGGTTTCTTTTAGTAACAGAGTTGCAGCACCTACAGTTAGTGGTGCTACAGTAAAAATAACTGATAACCTAGGAAATAATTTTATACTTACTGAAACAGCTGCTGGCGTTTATACAAATGCTGCGTTGATTGGACAAATAGGTAAAACATATACTTTAAGTGTGCAAAATGCAGGTTTAACTTATGTTGGTAAAAGTACTATACCAAGAGATGCTCCTATTGATACAATTTATCAAGAATCTGTTTCAATACCTGGTAATGTACCAGGTGCAGCATCTTCTTTAGGTAAAATAGTTTCTTTGGTTTATACAGATATACCTGGCTTTGGAGATAATGTACAAGTAGTACAAACTATTAATGGAAAGGTAGATAATACCTTGATTGTAGCGGATGATCAATTTACCGATGGAAGTGATTTGCCTTTTCAATTGTATCCAAATCCTAATACGAAAATTAAAACAGGAGATGTAGTAAAAATAGAAATGAGGTTTATAGATAAATCAGTATTTAGGTATTTGAATGGGATATTGGAAATACAAGGAGGTAACACTGTGCCAGCAAATCCTGATAGTAATATTAGTGGCGGTTGTTTAGGATTTTTTAGTGCACATACTTCAGCATCACAATCAATCGTAATTCAATAATAATAATAAGTTTTGGTTTTAGTTTTTAGCAAAGGCAGGAGCAATTAAAAAAGCTCCTGCTTTATTTTTTATAAAACTGCCTTCGGCAATATGCTTATTTGATTTTACTAAAATTAAAAGTTAAGTATTTTCATATTTCTTTTATTAATCTTTTTTAAAACAAAGTGGTAAATACTTTATTAATAGTTTATTTTGATTATTGAGATTAAATTTTAATATTTGTATATATTTTTTGAAAGAACAACAAACATATACCGAAGATGCTTTAGTGGCTGCTCTGCGCAACCAAGATAATGATGCGTATAAGTATTTGTATCTTCATTATAGAGGGGCATTATTTTCTGTAATTTCACAATTTATTACGGATGTAGAAATAGCAAATGACGTTTTGCAAGACTTATTTGTAGCTGTATATAAAAATATTGATAAATACGATGAATCTAAAGGCAGATTGTTTACTTGGCTTCATACACTTGCTAGAAATACTAGTATAAACACCACCAGATCCAAAAATTTTAAAAGTCAACAAAAAAACGAAAGTCTCTCCAATTTTGTATCTAGTTTGGATGTAAGTAACAATAGCCAACAAAATATAAATTTAATTGGACTTAGAAAACAAGTACATTTATTAAGAGAAGATTATAAAAATGTTTTGGAATTAAGTTATTATAATGGGTATACTCAAGAAGAAATAGCACAATCATTGGAAATCCCCATTGGTACAGTAAAAACAAGACTAAGAAACGCATTAATAGAATTAAGAAAACAATTTGTATAATTGAATAATCAAGATTACATATCATCCGGTATAATTGAGCAATACGTACTAGGCTTATGCAACGAAAAGGAGCAAAGCGAGCTTAATTTATTGCGCAAGCAAGATCCTTTGTTTGATGCAGCAATTCTTCAATTTGAAATAGAATTAGAGGAGAAAATGATGCGCCATAGCTTTTTGCCTGGTATTGCTACTGATGATAGAATTTTACAAACCTTACAATCTTTTTCACCACAAATAGAAGCACCAATCGTATCCATAGCTACTGTGGTGCCTAAAAAAGTAGCGAAGTTTAGTTTTGCAAAAATTGCTGCTGCAGCATCTTTTTTATTGTTTGCTGTAAGTGCTATTTATAATTATACTCAGTATAATGAAAACAAAACCCAAGCTGCATTATTAGCTGCTACAAAGCAATTACCTGCTTCATTACCAGCTGCTAATTATGAAATTTTAAAAAACCCTACTATTACTCCCATTGCAATGATGGGGCAGGGCTATCATGCTATTTGCCGTTGTACCATGTTTTGGGATAAAAATACAGGCAAGGCTTATGTAATGGTGCATCACTTAGTACCATCAGGAGATAATTATGATTATCAACTATGGGCAACTGTGAATGGTAAACAAGTAAGTTTAGGTACAATAAATGATGCTATAAGAGATCGTTTTATAGAACTAAGTGGGATGCCTGAAAATGCCAATGAGTTTATTGTAACCCTTGAGAAAAATGGTGGCGCAGCCACCCCAGATGCTGATGTTTTTTTAAAAGGAACTATCTAATATATTATCTCTATTTATTTTATGCATAATTTAATTTGCTTTTATACTATTAATTAGTTAATTTGCATAATAAAATATGCTAAATGGACTTCAATATTACTACCATTGTACATGTAAAACAAAAAATTGCATTGGCAATAAAAACACTTCGCAAAAAAGAAAACCTATCTCAAGCGGAACTAGCTACTTTGTTAGTAGTATCTAGAATTACGATTCAAAACCTCGAATCTGGAAAAAATTTTACGATAGATGTGTTATTAAAAGCCTTGCAATACTTTAATTTGTTAGAAGAGGTAAATACTCAAATAGATACAGCCATAGAAACAAATAAAAATACCATTTCATTATATTAATTATGTCTAAAAATAATATTATAGATGTTTTTTGTTTCAATATTGAAATTGGAAAACTTGGTTTTGATGAAAATAAAAACGAATCTTTTTTTCAATTTAATGCCGCCTTTTTAGCAAGCAATAAGTATTTGAATATTTTTCCTTTCACAAAAATTATAAAACGAATAAGTAATACACAAGTATTTAATAAGTACAATAACGATACATTTAGAGGCTTGCCTCCAATGATAGCAGATTCATTACCTGATTTATTTGGGAACATTATTTTTAAAACTTGGCTAGAAAGTGCCAATAAAAATTTTAAGCAAATAAATGTGTTGGAGCAATTAGCTTATGTAGGCAATAGGGGTATGGGGGCTTTAGAATATAGGCCTAGCAAAAAAATAGCAATGGGTGCTACAATAAACATAAGTGAAATTACAAAAGTATTAGAAAAAGTTATTTACCAAAAGGATACGGTGAAATATGATGGACTGAATAGTGAAGCTTTGCTTAATATTTTTAAAATAGGCACTTCCGCAGGTGGTGCAAGGCCTAAAATATTAATAGCAGAAAATAAAATTACGGAGGAAATAATTCCAGGTGATATAAATTTTTCTATTGATTATAATCATTACTTAGTAAAACTTTCGATAGAAGAAAATGGAGATTATAATAGAGAATTAATAGAGTATAGTTATTATCTAATATTGAGAACACTTGATATAACAATGATGCCTTCAAAATTAATAGATGGGAAACATTTTGCGACTGAACGATTTGATAGAATGAATGGAGAAAAGCAACATGTATTAACTGCTACAGGAATTACAGGTTGGGATTTTAAAAACCCTGAAGTATCTAGCTATGAAAATTTATTTGCATTAGCAATATTTTTAAAACTACCTCCTGTACAAATTACAGAACTTTTTAAGAGAATGGTTTTTAATGTAGTTTTTTGTAATACGGATGATCATTTAAAAAATCATGCTTTTATTTATGGTCAGAAAAATGATAAATGGGAGCTTTCTCCTGCCTATGATATAACCTATGCTACAAACCCACTTCTCAATTTTACAAAAGTATCTAGGGCATTATCAGTAAATAACAAAAGGGTTGAAATAAATTTAGAAGACGTACTAACCATTGCTAAAGCTAATGCTATAAAAAATCCACTTAAAATTATTAAGGAAATAAACGAAGCTACAGTAGCATGGGTAAAAATAGCCAAGGAAACAAAAATTCCATTAAGAATTATAAAAGCAATAGAGAAAGATTTTAAGATTTTATAAATTAATTCATAATTATTTAGCGATATGATTATTTCTCAACCGTCCTCAATGCCCTTCCAACAATATACCCCGTTGCTTTAGTTTTACTTTCTTTCTCCCATTTTTTGCAAAGTTTTATTACAAATGTGGGTTGTGTTTTGCTAGCATCGTTTAGCCAATTTGCTACACTATTTTGTACGTATAAAGCGTTGTCATTTTTTAATGGCTCTAAAATACTCAGTGCTATTTCAGGTTGTTGTTTTAAAATATCAATATGCTCACACCATACACCTCTTGGTCTTGTGGCTTCACTGGCAAAGCGTCTTATATTTTCATCTTTTGAAGTTGTCCAAGTGGAAAGTATTGCAATAGATTCTTCAATTTGCTTAGCTATGATTGGCCTTACAGAAAGCCATGCAATTTCTCTTACACCAAAATGTGCATCTGCCGCAAATGGCTTTATTTGAGTGAGTGTTTGTGCAAGTGTAAGTTTTTCATTTTTACTTATACAATAGCATGCCCAGCATCTAACAGTATCGGAACTATTTGTGGCTAAAATTTTAAATAATGCTTTGTCTTTATAAGTATTTGCTGCAATATACAAGCCTTCACCTATTGCTTCATTAATTGTATTGATGGTTTTCTTTTTAAGACTTCCTACTGCATTTTCAATAGGATTTAGATATTGTTTTCTATCTAATTTTGAAAGTATATTAGTTAGTAATTTTAAAGAATCAATGGCAAGCCATTCCATTAAATTTACAGTTTCTATTTCTCCGTTGTTTAATAAAGCTAAAATATTGAGAGGTAAATCTTTTATTGATTTTGGTCCTTTTCTTTTTTCAACAATCATTGGTTTATATCATTAAATAGTTAAATACAATTTACATGAAACTACAAAAAATTATAAAGGAATCCTATTTTATAAACTCATTTTAGAGCCTACAACAAATGTTACCGCTTTTGGAGTGCTATTTTGTATTTTAATTTTTGAAGCCCAATAAGAGCCGTCAAAATATATTGTTTGCAATGCTTTAAATTTTGTTTTTATTGAAAATCTTATCCCTTGCCTTGTAAAAAGGCCTTGCATTCTTGTTACATTTTGATTAATAATTTTATTTGTTGTATCTAACTGAAGACGTGGCTCTCCAATATTTACATAACCCATACCAATATATGGAGAAAGATACACTGTACTTTTTTTATTTAAGTAAAAATTTCTTCCCAAATTTATACCTGCTAGCAATACGGAGCTATTTGTTTTTTGAAAAAGATAATCAGAATTTACATCTTTTATTTGTTGGTTGTATTTTATTGCATTAAAATCAAACACAAATTGAACAAAATAAAATTTATTTAATTTGTATTCTATGCCTGAATTTAAAGCTATAGAGTTTTTATAAGATTTTGCAAAATTAGAAATTGGAAAAAGCATGCCAGCAGAAGTTGAAAAAGACAACCGGCTACTATCTTGAGCCATAAGATGTAGTGATAAACTAGATAAAATAAAAGCAAACGCTATTTTTTTTAAGCCACATTGTACCATGGTATTTTGTTTTAATATAAAAAAGGTTGCTATTTAGGTAGCAACCTTTTGAGGGTTAAATATTTTTTTTGAGAATTTTATTATACAAATCTATACCTTGTTTTTTGTGAAGTAGTGCAATTATAATGCAACATATAATTACAACAATTGCCAGCATAAATAATTGCCCTCCATCTCCTTTAGATTCTATACCAATAACAGTGAGGTGCGATAGTATAGCACCACCCATTAATCCAATGCCTAAAAAAGCACCAAAAAATATTGTAGAAGGAATTAAAAGTAAAATACTTGCAACTAATTCTATCACGCCTGTGCCAATTCTGCCCCAAGGCTCTACACCTAGTTTAGTAAATAGTTCTACAGATTCGGGCCTACCTGTAAATTTAAAATACAATGTTTGTAATAAAATTAGAGCAGCTACTATTCTTAGTGTAATTGAAATATATTTTTTAATATTCATTTTTTAGTATTTATTATTTGTAATGTAATGACCAGTTTTTATCAGCCTTTGTTTTTAAATTGGCTTCATCTTTGTTCCATTTATTTAAGGTATTATTGACCCAACTATGATAAAACAAATACAGTTTTCCATTTATTATTTTAAATGTTTGTGGGTCTACTTCTACTTTCTCATTTGTAGCTCCCATTGCGTAAGCGCACCACCCGCCATATTGGGGTTCGTATTTACCATAATCTTTTACAAACAAATCTTTATTTGTTGTTGTCGAAAAATAATAAATAACTCCATCTGCACTTGCAGAAAATTGTTTATTTCCTTTTACAGCTTTGTTTTGTGTGAAATAAGCAACGGGGTCGTAGCCTTGTATTGCTAGAGATTTATCTACATTAAAATGTGTTTTGCGAAGAGGGGATTGTGCAAGTGTAACGCTTGTGCAAAGTGCAATCGAGAACGCTAAAATTAAAAATTGTTTCATTATAAATTGTTTTTATAAAGTACAATTTTATGTAATGTTTCGTTTTTTAAATAAATGTTAATTGAAAAATTGGATGCCAATAATTATAACATTGCATCCAATTTTTTTTCTACTTTTACAACATCTCTAAATATTTGAACCCCTTTTTTAAAAGGCAAATATGGAGCAGCTAAATGTTTATGATTCCACACACTTATTTTGTATAAAATTCTCCAATGTCTAATTATTTCTTTCCATGCAAAAAAGATAGAGTGGGAGGGGTCGTATATATGTGTGGGCTCGCTACCAGCTCCATTTATTTCTATTATACTGCAGTTTTTTCCTTTTTGTAAATCATCCCAGTTAGAAAACATTATATCCAATCTGCCAAAATAAAAATGAGGTACTTTTTTGCAAATGATATCTATATTATTTTCTAGTTCTTCATTTGTTTTATTTGAAGCATCTATAAATTTAGCACCTCTTGCATGGTTGCCAAATGGTACTAATATTTTTTCTTCACCACTCTTTAAAACCTCATTAAGATTTATTTCAATCATTTTTCTTAAAGCATCTATTTGCAAAATGTATCTTTCGTTTTGCATTACCAAGCTTTCAATAGTGTTTACTCCGTCACCTATAATCGTTAAGAATTCTTTAGCTACTATGCCAGATATTTTTCCTTTTTCTTGCCATGGATAACGGTAATAAAAAATGCCTGCTTCGTTTTTATAGTTTATCAAAGCTTGCACCAGCATAGGAAATTGTGCAAATAAAATATAGGCTACAGCATCTTCTATGCAATCTATTTTTCTTACAGCTTTGCCTTTGCAACCTATGTCTGGCTTTATTATTACAGGGAAATTAAAATTTGCTTCATTTATTAAAGCTTCTATTTCTTTTCTTGTAAGCCCCTCTTTTATTAATAATGTTTTTGGGTAATATTCAACAGGCATTATATTGTATATGTCGCTTTTTCGCTCCATTATAAAGCCGCCATTTTCTATTGTAGGGTTACTTGCATTAAAGAAAAATAAATTACGGGCTTTAATGCACATATAAAACCAATAAAAATAGATGGGTGCATAAACAGCCGTCATACTCCAATATTCCCAATTAAATAGTTTTATAAAAAAAGGAGTGCTGATTTTTGCTTCTTTAGCTGAGTTGGTGCTCATATTCAAATCTTGCTGTAGTGCTATCATTATTTATTATATCATTGTAGTACATATAAGCATTGTCATCTTTTACGTTAATGCTTGTTACACTTACTGTAAATAATTTATTGTCTCTATTCATCACCAAATCATTTTCTATATTTGCCTCACCAGTATTTTTGTGAAATGAAATTACTTCTGCTTGGTTAAAACTACTTTTTTGCATTAGCCAATTTTCAAACCAATGTTCTCTTTTTGCTTGCATGTTTTTATCATACAATGTAGCACTGCTCCATATATATGCTTGCTTACTATCTAGTTGTTTTAAATGCTTAAATGCTCCATCCCACCTACATTCTATAAGGCTTTGCTCTTGTATCATTATAAGGGTAAAGGGTGCAGTAGTATTTAAATTTATGTTATTAAAAGTAGCAAGCATGTTTTCCGTATCGGCTATATCTAATACTATTTTGCCACGGCTAGTAGTATAGTTTCCTTTATCTTCAAAGTTTTCAAAAGCTCCATTTAATAGACACAATGCATCTTTGTTTTCTTTTAATACAATCCATGTTCCCCCAGCATCTGCATCTTTAGGAAAAATAAATTTCTTATTCTTACTATTATACGTTTTTGGTAGTATTGCTTTTTTTCGAGTGTTTTTTTCATCTCTATTGCTAGTGAGAAAAAATCCATCTTGCTGAGGCAAATATGTTACTGTGCACATAATTGTTTTTTGTATTGTAAAGTAGATGGTGCTACACCAAAGCTTTCTGATAGGGTTACATTCGTTAATTCATTTACAGCTA
>JAYVID010000044.1:0-11922 GCA_043770525.1 Ferruginibacter sp. | reverse complement strand
AAACCAAATAACGGACAGTCATTAAATTTTCATACATTTACGCTCTAATCTTAAAACAAACAAATATGAAACGTTCAGGCATTATTATTTTAGTGGTAGTTGGTATTCTTGCTTTGTGGGCTATTTCTGTAAGAAATGGTTTAGCAACATCCGAAACTGGTATAAACGGTAAATGGGGTGAGGTAGAAACACAATTTCAACGTAAAATGAAATTGTATGAAAATGTAATTGCAACTATAAAAGGATCTGCTAAAAATGAGGATACAACATTGATTAAAATTACTCAGTTAAGATCTAAGATTCCTTCTAATATTGACCCTAATAACCCACAAGCTTTAGCTGATGCAAACAGACAGTTTGATCAAATGAGAAGTGCAATTAATATTAGTGTAGAAGCATATCCAAATTTACAAACTACGGCTGCCTTTAAAGAATTTCAATCTCAAATAGAAGGCACAGAAAACAGGGTAACAGTAGCAATAAGAGATTGGAACCAGGCTATTACTGATTATAATACTCAATTGGTACGTTTTCCGAATAATATTTTAGCTGGCTTATTTGGCTATAAAGCTAAACAAAATTTTAAATCTGATGCTGGTGCAAAAGATACTAAAGTTGATTTTGGAGCATAAAAAAAACTACTGTGGGTATATTTCCTTTATTTAAAAAAGCACCATTTTTTTCTGATGAAGAAAAAGGTCGTATTGTAGCAGCTATAAGAGATGCAGAATACAATACGAGTGGAGAAATACGTGTATATGTAGAAAGTAAAAATACTTATGTAGACCCTATGGATAGGGCTTCGGAAGTATTTTACAATTTAAAAATGGATAAAACAGCTGATAGAAATGCAGTACTTTTATACATTGCTATGGTGGATAAAGAACTCGTACTTTTTGGCGATGAAGGAATATACAACCAAGTAGGTGAGCTGTATTGGAGTAACGCAGTAAAAAATATGTTAGCACAATTTAAAGCCACAGATATTTGCGATGGCATTGTAAAATGTATTTATACTATTGGGCAAACACTGCAGGAAAAATTTCCCTACAATTCCACGTCTGATAAAAACGAATTGCCTGATGATATTGTTTTTGGGAAATAATGATATTTCTCGCATTTAAAACAAACAATGAAAAAATTATTTCTCACTTTTATTGCTTTCCTTGTTGGATTAGTCGTTTTATGTCAAACAAATTTTGATATTGAATTGTTGCTTAAAAATAAACCAGCACAACAGAAACTGGTAAATGATTTTGCAGGTATACTTACCAATGAGCAGGAATATGCTTTAGAGCAAAAACTAGTTTCTCTAGACGATAATACATCTACACAAATAGCTGTAGTAATTGTACCAAACCTAGGAGGCAATGATATTTCAGACTTTAATGTAAAATTATTACGGGCATGGGGAGTAGGAGGCAAAAAAAATAATAATGGTGTAGTTGTTTTAATATCTACAGAAGATAAAAATAGAAAAATAAACATAGCTACTGGTTATGGTGTAGAAGGTGCACTGCCAGATGTACTTTGCAAACGTATTATTGAAAATGAATTTATACCTAGCTTTAAAGGCAACGATTATTATAGAGGCATAAACAATGGTACAGATGCAATAGTACAGGCTGTAAAAGGAGAGTACAATGTAAAACGAAATAAAAATGCAGAAGGCGGTAGTAGCTTATTTTTCTTCATTTTTATTTTAATAATACTGATCTTTATTTTGTCTCGCAGGGGCGGTGGCGGTGGTGGTACTTTTATGAGCCGCCGTGGGCAAAGAGGTATTGCAGATGCTATTTTTTGGAATACTATTTTAAATAGTGGAGGTGGCGGAAGTGGTTGGTCTGGCGGTGGAGGCGGTGGAGGCTTTGGTGGTGGTGGTTTTGGCGGCTTTGGTGGAGGAAGCGGTGGTGGTGGAGGTGCTAGTGGTAGCTGGTAGTGGTAGCTGGTAGTGTTAATTTAAAGTATTATATAAAATGCACTTGAAAACTCAAGTGTATTTTATTTTTTTTCATACATTGTTTTATATCGTTCATTTACTAATATAGTAAAATCTTTTTTTAATTCATCACTTACAAAACTTTCTTCCATTTTTTCTAGCATGGGTTTTTTGCAGTAATAAAAATTTTCCAACGTTTTATCCAATACTTTTTTGCTAAGCCCGCTTGTTTCGTAAGCTACTAAAAAGTCGTTGTATTTCAGTTTACGTTTTTTGCCATTTAAGGTTAGTGCTAGTTCTTCATTATCGGCTTTATTTACAAGAGAGGTAGATAGTAAATCATAAGCAGGGCTTAGGGTGTAGCCAAGACCTGGCTTTTCTAATAAGCTAAAGTTTTTTAAATGCATATCTGCATTGCCTACGAAAAAACTAAACAAAACTACTTCGTAAAAATTAGTTACATCCAATAGTGGAGTAGCACTATATTTTAATAATGTTTTAGCTACTTGCTCATGGCTTCCTTTATATTTATCTTCTGTTAATCGTTCTGTTAGTTGGCACATATCTTCCATGTGTAGTTTTCCTTTTTTTGTTCTGTCTACACGTTTTGTTACATAGCAAAGTGTATCATCTTGTAAGCGTACAAGGCTGTGCGGTACAGTGTGTAAGCCGCATACATCTGCTAGGTGCATTGTTGCACTTTCTACTTCGGGCAGCTGTTCGTAATATGCGCTTGGGGGTTTTAGTATATAGTCACCATACAAACCTACTATGGTAAGTTTTTTTACCATATTTTTTTCTTCTTTTCTGTGCATACTAAGCGATAGCTTGGCCTGTACACCTGTTACTGCCATTTGGCTGCTTAGTATTTGGTTTGCTAGTTTTTCCAAGTCGTCTTTATTGTATTCTAGCAATGGTGTTTCTAATTGTCCAAAAAATTTCTTATTACATGTTTCATGAAAATTACTGTTGCTGCCTACCAAGGGTTCATAACAATACAAACACTTTTGTAAGCCATAAGCTACATTTGGTTCTGCAAGCAGATTTGTGCCTGCTTCATTTAGTTCATATTTTTTTTTATACTTTTTCATTTCGTTTCCATTATGCTCACAGCTCCTATACAGTTTTTACAAAATGTAAGCAGCAATCCCATTCTGTCTTTTTCATTAAGTTTCCAGTTTTTTTCTGCTATATCTAGTAGCCAACCTTCGGGTATTAGTCCATCAAAAAAAGGAAACAATACATTGCTTGTAAATATTTTTGTTTGTATTGGTAGAGTGTTGCTTACTGCCTCTGCCTTTTCTTTTTGCAAATAATTTTTATCGTACATAAATAAATAACCAGTTGCTACTTCTTCTAAAGTGCCTGCCAGTTCTTCATTCATTAATACCTGTGCTTTCCTATTCATTGTTCATTAATTTATTTCTATCCATATTGGTTGGGCTAAGTTCTGCTCCAAATAGTATCAGTACATCGTTTACTTTATCCATTCGCAATGTAGTTTTGCCTTGCTCTAGGTCTCTTACAAATCGTAGTCCTACTCCTGCTTTATCTGCAAGTTCTATTTGTGTTATTTTTATTTGTTTTCTTTTTTCTTTCACAAATTTTGCTAGTGTATTTCCTTTTTCTTTCTTCATATTATTCCTTAATTAAGTATATAAATCTTATTATCACAAATTTATACCTTTTTTAGTATAAAAATTAATTTTATATATTTTTTATACCTTTTATAGTATAATTTAACTGTTTTTTTAATTTTATATACAATGGGGTATAATTTTCTTTTTAATATTTATGCATTTTTTAAATAATATACTCTAATATTTATTGTTAGTAAAACCTTATTTCATTTTAAACGATAGAATTTATTGATAATTAATACTTATTTTTATAAATAAACTAAAACACCTTATGATAACAAAAAAAGCATCCATCCTATTTGTTTCTTTTCTTTTAATAACTTTTTTTTCTAAAGCTCAGCAAATTAAGTATCCTAGTATTTTATGGGAAATAAAAAAAACAAAAATGAGCAAACCTTCTTATTTGTTTGGCACATACCATGTAAGTAGTAAAGGTGTTTTTAAGCTAGGCGATTCTATTTTCACAGCTTTAAAAAGTGTAGATATTGTTGCTAAAGAAGTAAATGTAAACACTTGGCAAAAAGAGCAAAATAGTTACGACGAAATGCAATACGCTTATGAGAGTTATACAAATGAATATAGGGGTGCAAATTTTGATGAACATACTTTAAAGAAAACAAATACAGTTGAAAAATTAGCTGAGTTTATTGGTATAGTACCAAATTTTGTGAATTATTTTTTATACAGAAATAATGCAGAGAGCGATGGATTTGAAGAGGAAATTTATTTAGATAAGTTTATTTCTACTGCTGCCTTTAAGTATGGAAAAGAGGTAAAGGGATTAGAAAATTATTTTGAATCTAATATATTATCTATTGAGGGACTAAGAGACCAAGCTGATTTAGAAAAAATTGAAAAGAAGGAGCTCCCCGAGGGAATTAGTTATCAAGAAGTATCTAGCAAAATGTATGACGGCTACCTTAATAATAATTTAGATATGATAGACTCCTTTATGATTTATCAATTTGAGTCTGAGGCATTTTATAATAAATTTTTAATACAAAGAAATTTTAACCAAGCGGATAGTATAGACTATTATATAAAAACGGGTAAAACTGTTTTTGCCGCTGTAGGTTGTGCTCATTTGCCGGGTAAAAAAGGAGTTATAGAAATACTACGAAATATGGGATATTCTGTAAGGCCCGTAATGTTAAAGAGTAATGGTAATGCCACTTTTGAGGCTTTAAAAAAAGTAGTAGTGCCTGTAAAGTTTACCAGCCAAGTGGTAGATAATGTAATAAATGTAAAAGCACCAAGCCCATTTTATACTTATTATAAAACAGATGTTTTTACAAGTTATGGCAGTGTGGATATGAAGAATGACGCATTTTATTACATAGCAAGGTTAGTAAATAATGCACCGTATTTTACAACAAATAATAATTTGGTAGGTTCCATAGATTCTTTGCTTTATAGCAGTATAAAAGGAGAAATTGTTACCAAAAAGCAACTAGACTTTAAGGGTTATAAATGTATGGATGTAACTACTAAAGTAAAGAATAAGGATATAGAAAGATATCGTTTTATAGTTACACCTTATGAAGTAATAAAGTTTCAGGTAGGAGGCAAAAATGAATATGCAAATGCTGCTATAATTGATAGTTTTTTTAATAGCATAGAAATAATCGATAGTAAACCTTTAAATAAAAACCTTGCATTTGGGTTTAAAAATGATTACAACTTTAATCAATGGGTAAGCCTCGGTAATAGCAAAACTGAACAAAAACAAAGGTTTACGCATTTTGATAAAATAAACGAACAGCTTAATAGTTGTATAAAAGTACAATTGCCACTTGGCGAAAAATTAAATGACAGCTTGGTAATGCAGGTTATGAGAGAAAGTATTTTATCATCTGAGGCTTATCAAAAAAATGCAATAGACAACTACATTAATTTGCCATTGGTATTTGGTGCAATAAATCAACTCAAACTTAAGAATAATAAAAATTTATTCATAAAAGTAGTTTCTGATTTTCCTAATGTTTACATACTTTCTTCTTTAAATAGTAAAAAGGTAGATAGTAGTTTTATAAATGCATTTCAGTTACAAAAATATACACTTCCAAAAAGTTATGTATTTACAGATACTGCAAAAAAGTACAGTGTAAAACTGCCTTTCCCTTTAGCTTTTGATGGTAGGTGGAAATCTCAAATGGATAGAAAGAAAAAGAAATATGATGATGTTAAAAGCCCCAATGAAAATGCAAATATTTTTTATAGCCCTTCTACTTATGGCAACAATACCACCTTTGATCAATTGGTTTTTGAAGATAAGGTAAATATGGAAACAGTAAAGCTGAAATTTACAAAATTAGATAATGAACTCTATTATCCCAATGCTAGTATTTTTTGGAAAAATATTGTAAGAGAATTTCCAGTAACTGATAATAATTATAATAACTACGATTATACTACTGCTGCTGTTAAAGCAGTCACCAATTTATTAGGTAATGCAGATGAAAAAGAATCTAACATAAAAAATGTTGTGTATGATACGGCTAGTTCTTATGTGCAAAAAGTAAGCTTTGAAATATATGATAGCCTTACAAAAAAAACAAGTCATCGGTTTTACACACTGGCTGGCAATAATATTTATGGTGTAAGTTTTATGAAGTACGATGGGGGTTTAACAGCTTTTCAGTCAATGTTTATTAATAGTTTGCAGCCATTTGATACAACAAAAAAAATAGGTCTTTATCAATCTAGTTTCGATAAAATTATAAAAGAGTATAAAACTGCTAACAAACAAAAAAAGCCAACTATACTTAGTAGGTTAAATAATATTCATTTTGGAACTGCTAATTTAAATGAAGTAACTGCCATATATAAAAGTGTAAGCACAAATAATGTAGATAATAATATTCTTAGAAGAAAGCTTGTAGATATGGTTGCTAGAGGCAATTATTCAGAACAAGAATGGCCAACAATTTCAAAATGGTTATTTAATATTTTTAATAGCACTACAGAACTAGCCACAATAAGAAGCTTTGCAGCAGAAGCGGTAATAAGAAACCAGAGTGTAACCGATGCAGATTTACTTTTAAAGAACTTTTACTCTACACCTAATCCATATCAAAAACGATTTGCTTACGATATGAAAGGATATTTAAGACATGTATATCCTAAAACAGATATATTGCCTAAAGTGAAATTAATATTAAAAGAAAAAGATGATTACAGTTTTATATCACTTGCAGACAGTGGTTATTTTAACAATACAGAAAAATTAGAAGCCTTTGCTTTTTATAAAAAATCGTTAGAAGATGAAACCTTAAATATTCAATTATCGCAAGAAAAAACAGAATTGCTTTTTAAAGAAAATGAAATTAATGAAACACTTGCAGACTCTGAGGAGGAAAGCAATTTTGAACAATTATTAGAAGGGTTTAATTTGTTTTATAATGTAAATCCTAAAGATGCGTTTTTTAAAGAATCTATTACTAAAATTTTAGATTCAAAATCTAATGAAGATATAACGCAGTTGTTAGATATATTGCTTGAGCAAAAAGAAACAGATTATGAAATAGTAAATAAAATTGTGAAGCAATTAAGTGCAGAGCCATCTAAACTATATCAGATAAACAAAACTTTTTTTGAAAATAAAAAGTATGATAAACTTCAAAGTGTGTATAAAGACAAAATAAAAATTGCCAAGTATTTATTGTTAGATGAAAGGCAATATGATAAGTTAGATAGCATAACATTTATAGGAGCAAAAAAATATCCTTTTAATAATACAGACAGTATTTATTTCTTTAAGTATATAGAAGATAGGCAAACCAATGCTAACATAGCTTTTATTGTACTTGATAATAAAAATGATTTTTTAGATACAAAGCCATTTACAGAGTTTACCACAGAGCAAATAACGGCTACTGAAACTTTTGAGAAACTAGCAAATAAACTAATGCGTAGATATTATACTTCTACATATTTTGAAGAAAGAAATTATTTTTACAACAACAGAAATTTTAGTAAAAATATAAATAGCGAGGAGTAGTTTATGCATTTATAAAATACTTTTGCAACCTTACAAAAGCTGTCTAACATTTTAATAAAATGTAAGACAGCTTTTATTATAACCATTTACTTTTTTAATATAATAACTTACCACAAATGCGATTTTTCAAATACCATTTTTTACTTTTTAATTTTATTGCTTTACCTTTTTTAGTATCTGCTCAAAGCAAGTACCCAAGTATTTTGTGGGAAATAAAAAAAACAAAAGATACCAAACCATCATACCTTTTTGGCACTTATCATGTAAGTAGTAAAGGAGTTTTCAAACTAGGGGATTCAATTTTTGTAGCTTTAAAAAATGTAGATATAGTAGCCAAAGAAGTAAATGCAAATACATGGCAAAAGGAGCGGTATGAATATGAACTAATGTCTGATGCGTTTATAAGTTATAGGGGCGAAAATAGAGAAAGAATTTTTAACGACAATACTTTAAAGAAAACAAATACCATTGAAAAATTAGCACAGTTTATTTCAAATTCATTTGATTATGCTAATTATTTTTTGTACAGAAATAATGCACAAAATGAGGGCTTTGAAGAAGAAATGTATTTAGATAAATTTATTTCCTCTGCTGGCTATAAATATGGGAAAGATATAAAAGGACTTGAAAACTATTTAGAGTCAAACATACTTGGTATTGAAGGCGGAAAAGACCAAGCAGATTTAGAAAAAGTAGAAAAAAAGAAACTTCCCCTTGGGATGACCTATAGAGAAATTAATGATAAAATTTATGATGGATACATGAATAATACATTGGATGCTATGGATTCATTTAGTGTTTATCAATTTGAATCAGAAGCGTTCGCAAATAAATTTTTAATTCAAAGAAATTACAACCAAACAGATAGTATAGATTATTACATAAATACCGGAAAAACAATATTTGCAGCCGTAGGTAGTGCACACTTACCGGGCAAGGAAGGGGTAATAGAAATTTTGAAAAACAAAGGGTATCAGCTTCGCCCAGTGCAACTAATTTATAAAAACAATGAAACACTTGAAGGCATAAAAAAAATGAAAGTAGATATGCCCCTTTCTAACCAAAAGGTAGATGATGTAATTACATTTTCTGCACCTGGTACTTTTTATCCATATTATGAATCTGATATTTTAAAAACACATGGTTATGTAGATATGGCAAACGGAGCTTTTTATTATGTTTCTAGATTGCTAAATAATGCAGCATATTTTACTGTAGATGATGCAAAGGTTTTAACCTCCTTAGATTCTTTACTGTACAGCAATATAAAAGGCGATATCATAGAAAAAAAACAATTAAAATTTAAAGGTTTTAATTGTATAGATGTAAAAACAAAAGTAAAAAATAAGGATATAGAGCGTTATCGGTTTATCATTACCCCTTTCGAAATTATTAAGTTTCAAGTAGGAGGTAAAAATGATTATGCAAGCATTTCTAAAATAGATACTTTTTTTAATAGCATAAATTTAATTCAAGAAAATAAATTAGGTTTAAAAAAATCATTCGAATTTAAAACGCCTTATTTGTTTCATACTTGGATATGTAATAACGAAAGTTTTTTTAAGAGTAAAGAAAGGTACACCAATATTGATTTTACAACCAACCAGCTTAATGCATGTGTAAAATTGCTATTACAAAATGGAGCCAAAGTAAACGATAGTTTAATAATGCATTTGGTAAGAGAGAGTGTTGCTGCTTCAGAAATTTTTCCTCGATCGTTTATAAAAGATTTAAACAATATACCGCTTAAACTTAATGAAACTAATTTGGTAACCTTGAGTAATAATAAAAAGATGCTTTTTAAAGTAATCTTAAATTATCCGTTTATTTATTTTCTTTCATCTTTAAAGGAAAGTAATCCTAGCAATGATTTTATAAATAATTTTAGCCTCAAAAATTATGAAATAGATAGGACTTTTATTTTTCAAGATAGTGCAAAAGGATATGAAGTAAACATTCCTTATGCATTAAAGTTTGACCAGCGATGGAAGAATCAATTAGATAGGGTGAAGAAAAAATATGACGACAATAAAAATCCAAATGAAAATAAAAATTTATTTTATTATGGCTCATTATTTGGAAACAATGCTGTTGAAGATCAGATAGTATTTGAGGATAAGGAGAATATGGAAAGAGTAAATATTAATTATAATTTGTTTGATAAAGAAACAAATTACAGCACCGCCAGCGGCTTTTGGAGCAATTATATGAAAAAGTATATTGCTGCTAATAAGGATATTAATGAAGTAGGAATAAATGATGAACCTTCAAGAGTATTTACAAATAGTATAACAAACTTAAATAGAAGCAGCAGTGCTACATCTAATACTAGTTTGCTAGAGCTAAAGTATGATACAACTAATAGTTCAATTCAAAAAGTAAGTTTTATAGTATTTGATAGTATGAGTAAGCGAAGTTATTATCATCAACTAGTGCTTGCTACAAATAAAATGTACGATATAAATTTTGTAAAACATACAAAAGAATTTACACCTACTCAACAATTGGTATTATCATCATTCAAGCCTATTACGAATGGCAAACCAATTTCAATTTTCAATTCTAACTTGCAAAATATTATTGCAGATTACAATAAGGCTACTAAGCAAAATAGACCAAACGTATTAAATAGATTAAACAACTTGCATTTAGGCAAGGCAGACTTTGAAAATGTAAAAGCATTTTACAATAAAATAAATGGAAAAGATGTAGAAGAAAATATTCTAAAAAGAAAATTAATAGATATGGTGGCTTCTGGCATATATGCAGATAAAGAATGGCCTGCAATTTCTAATTGGCTTTTACAACTCTTCAACTCAAAAAAGGAATATTTAACTATTAGAAATTTTGCAGCTATCTCAATTATAAGAGCAGAAAAACTATCTGATGCAGATACCGTTATAAAATACTTTTATGAAAAGCCAAATGCATTTCAAAAAAGATTTGCAAAAACCGTTTACTCATATTTTAATAACATTTACCCCAAAACTACTGTAATACCCAAGTTAAAACTATATTTAAGAGATAAGGAAGATTATAGGTTTGTTTGGTTAATGGACAGTGGGTACTTTAAACAATCAGAAAAACTTCAAGCATTTTCTTCCTACAAAAAAATGCTTGAAGATGAAACCCAGAATATGCAACTCACTCAAGAAAGAACAGACTTTTTGTTTAAGGAAAAAGAAATTAACGAAACGCTTAGTTCATCAACTGGAAGAAATAATTTTCAGCAATTGTTAAATGGGTTTAGTCTGTATTATGGTTTACAACCAAAAGATGCTTTTTTTAAAGAAGCAACAGAAACCATTATTTCATCTAAGTCTACAGACGATTTAATAAGCTTATTGGAAATATTAGTAAAACAAAAGCAAGTGGATTATTTAGTTACAAATAGAATTTTAGCAGCATTAAGCAATGAGCCAAGCAAGTTGTATGATATTAACAGAATTTATTACGTTAATAAAAAGTATGATAAACTACCCGAAACCTTAAAGGATAAAGTAAAATTGGCAAAAAGCCTTTTGCTAAGAGAAAAACAATACACAAAACTTGATAGTGTTACTTTTATTACTAGTCAGTTATATCCTTATAGTAAAAACGATAGTGTATATGTGTTTAAATATATAAAAAATAGGGAAACCAATAGTAATATAGCTATTGTTCTGCTTGATGGAGATAATATGCATTACAATAACAAGCCATTTTTAGATTTTACCACTGAGCAAATAAGTAAAGTAGAGCCTTTAGAAACAATAATCTCTAAATGGATGAGAAAGTACTATACATCAACTTATTTTATAGGTAGAAATAATTTTTATTTTAATAGCAATACTTCAAAAAATATAAATAGTGAAGATTAATATAAATTAATGTAAATCATAGATATAAATTTTATTTATGCTTTTAACATGTATTACCAAAATTTGATAATTTTTTAATAAACTACAATAAACCCTTAGCCGCTGTTGGCATAACACTCACTGCATACTCCGTCGTTGTATAATTGTAGCGAACTCCGTTGTTGGTATGCAGCGCAGGTAAAGTAGCCAAGCGTACCAACAACTCGTAGGGCGTTTGCATAAAAAGTAAATATTTTTGTGTATTTTTAAAATATGAATTATGCTGCAGAATGGCCTCAATTTTATTTTCAGCAAACGGCGGGGCAAACTGGCAACAGCCCACTACAACTTACAAGCATACTCACAGGTTTTTTAGGTGGAGTATCGGGTGCAGGTGCTACAAGTGTGCATGGAGTAGTTACAGAACCACAGATAAACCCAGGTAGTAGCAATAGCAGCATAAATAATTTATTAACTACACAAACCACACAAAGCAGTACCAAT
>JAYVID010000043.1:0-8563 GCA_043770525.1 Ferruginibacter sp. | reverse complement strand
GGCAAAATGATTTCTTTTAGTTCTAAATTCTTGCAATAAATCTTCAATATTTTTTTGCTCATGTACAAATATAGGATTTCGAATTAAGCTATGCCAGTCGAAGGTTTCAGGTTCATCTATATGTGCCAATAAATCTTTTGTGTGCAACATGCCTACTACTTCATCTAAATTATTTTTGTAAACAGGCAAGCGAGAATAATGCAACTCTTCCACCGTTTGAATAACTGTTTTTAACCCTGTGCTATACTCAATTCCATTTACATCTAGCCTTGTGCGCATTACTTGTTTTACGGGGGTAGCCCCAAATTTTCTAATACCTTTTAAAATTTGTTTTTCTTCCATGTTAGCTTCATTGTCTGGCAAAGAGTCTATTGCATGGTCCAATGCTCCTAGGTCTGCATGGTTATTTTTATCTGGCGATAATTTTTTTTCTACCCTATCTGTAAAACCTACCATTCTTTTGCTAATAATATAAAATAGGCTATTAAAAATTTCTACTACCAACGATGCTCTAGAAGCAAAATCTACTTTGTGGTGGGTAGCCCATACTTTAGGTAATACTTGTGCAAATAATAGTATTATAAAAAATATTATACCAAGCTTACATAAAAACAATGGCCAAAAGTTGGTAATGTTTGCCTGAAGCCAATTTTGTATTAAAATATTGAGAATAAGAATGGCACCCATATTTACCAATACATTGGTAATAACAAGCGATGCTAATAATGTTTTTGGTTGTTCAAGTAAAGTAACAATTCGCCTATAGGATGGTTGTTGTTTTGTTTTTAAAATATTAATTTCTTTTTGCGATAATGAAAAAAAAGCAATTTCGCTACCAGAAATAAGAAAAGAAACAATGAGTAATAAAAGGGCAATAAATATAAATATACCTGTAACAGCAGGTACAATGGTAAGAAAAGATGTGGGCGAAAATAAGCTTGCCCATGCCGAATGATAATCCAAAACAAATATTTTAGTTAAAAAAGACTATTGCAAAATTAAGTGCAATTATTATTAAAAAGGAAGTCTTTCATTTCCATTATCATCTACAGGTGGTGGTATTTCATCATCAGTAAATGTTGGTTCATCTTCTACTCCGGCTTGGTCTGTTCTTTTATCCAGCATAATCAAATTATCGCCTACTATTTCTGTAGCAAATTTTTTATTACCTTCTTTATCTTCCCAACTTCTAGTTTTTAATCTACCTTCTACATATACCAAACTACCTTTGTGCAAATATTTCTCTGCCAGTTCCGCTAACCCACGCCATAGTACTATAGTGTGCCACTCTGTTTGAGATATTAATCTACCACCTCTATCTTTATAAGATTCAGTAGTGGCCAAAGAAAACTTTGCCACTGCTATGTTTCCTTCCAAAAATTGCATTTCAGGGTCCTTGCCTAAATTACCAATAAGCATTACTTTGTTTACTCCTCTCATAATTATTGTAAAGGTTAAAATTATACAAATGGGTTTAGTAATGATAACAATATCACAAATTTAAAGATACATTTATTTTGCAAATTGCGGAGCTGTTTACTGTCATTTTTTATTTTTTTCAAAATAACTGGTTATAAGCCTCGGAAAAGCAAGTGTATTTATCTTTTTTTGAGAAACAGGGCTATAGTCTTTACTAGGCAAACTTGCTGATAATGAAATATGAATAAAATTAGCTTCTATCGTTTGATGAGTTAGTTGTTGTTTATAAATGGGTGATATAGATTTTAAGATAAATTTACTTCCAATCCTTTTTCTAAAGTTTGTTGTTTTTACAAAATCAACTACAGTTTCATCATTATTATGTTCTATAGAAATAAACTCCCATAAGTTTTGCCAAATATCTTTTTCTATGCGCTGGCGTACATACACAGCGTTTTCAAAACTTGCTATTACAATAAAAAAGAAACGTTTTGTTTTAATTAGTTTTTTTTCTTTTATGGGCAAAAGTGCAACACTATTTTCTTTAAAAGCTTTGCAAGCAGTATTTAAAATGCAGCTGCCACAAAGGGGTAATTGAGGTTTGCAAACAGCAGCCCCAAAATCCATGATGGCTTGATTATAAACGGCTGATTTAGTTTTATTTAAAAGAGAATATGCAAGGTTTGCAAATTGTTTTTTACCTACCAAACTATCTATAGGAGTATGGTTTCCAAAAAAGCGAGCAAGTATACGATATACATTTCCATCTACCACTGCAAAAGGTAAATTATAGGCAAAAGAAGCAATGGCTGAAGCGGTATATGGGCCTATACCTTTTAATGTTATTAGATCATTATATTTTTTTGGAAACACCCCATTTAGCTCAAAACTGATGAATCTAGCTGTTTCAATTAGATTTCTACACCTACTATAATACCCCAAGCCTTCCCAAAGTTTAAACACGGAATTTTCATCTGCTTTTGCCAATTTTTCTATTGTAGGGTACTGTTTTATAAATGTATAATAATACGCCAATCCCTGTTCCACACGGGTTTGCTGCAATATTATTTCACTTAGCCATATCTTATAGGGGTCTTTTTCCCCCTTCCAAGGCATCGACCTTTGATTGTCATTTTTGTGCCAAATCATTAGATTTTTACCAAAAAATGATTTATAACTAAAATTTTTCATGTATCCTTGTAAAAATATTTCATTATGTGTTAAAATAAAGAATTTCACACATATTTTAATTTTTATAATATATCTTTGTTAAAATCACCTCTTAATTAAAAAAGTATGAGAAAGGCAGATCTGATAAATAAAATATCGGAGAAAACTGGAATTTCAAAAGTAGATGTTCTAGTTACATTAGAAACTATGTTTAAAGAAGTAAAATCTTCATTAGCATCTGGCGAAAATCTTTATGTGCGTGGCTTTGGTAGCTTTATAGTGAAAAAGCGTGCTGCAAAAATTGGTAGAAATATCAAAAAGAATGTTGCAGTAGCTATACCAGAGCATTTTATACCTGCATTTAAGCCTTCAAAAGAATTTATGAAGGATGTAAAAAATGCGGATTTGAAATTTGCACCAAAAGTTGAAAATGATAACGACGACTAGTTGTAACTTTGCTCCTAAAATGTTATTTTGAAAAAACAGTTTATCCTCACAGGAGCAGGCACATTGCTAGTATTGGTTCTTTTTTTCTTTACAAGAACAACTTCTAATAAAAAAAAGTTGGTTGAGTCTAGTAAAGATACCTTATCCCAAAAAATATTTAATGTACAGCAATTTATAAGTCTGGAGAAAGCAAAACTTTCTCCAGACAGGGCTGTAATGCTCTCAAAGCTAGAGAATGAAGTAAAAAGGGGCGATGTTGCTGCACAGCAAATAAAAGCCAATTATTCAATAGCTAACTTTTGGAAAGACAGTATAAAACTGTTTGAACCTTATGCTTTTTATTTTTCTACCGCATCAAAGTTGGAAAACTCAGAAAAAAACCTCACCTTTGCAGCCCGTTTGTTTTTAGGGAATCTTAGAGGGGAGGCAGATGAGTCAAAAGTAGCATGGCAAGCAAACGAATCAATAGACCTTTTTAATAAGGCTATAGCTTTAAACCCCAATGATGATGATTTAAAAATTGGGTTAGGGTCTGTATACATTTATGGCAAAGGCCGAGATGGAAACCCAAAGGAAACAATGGAAGGAATTCAAACATTGTTATCTGTAGCTAGAAAAGACAGTACAAACATGAAAGCACAAATGATGCTAGGTGTGGGCGGTATTGTTTCTAGACAATTTGATAAAGCTATACCAAGGCTTGAAAAAGTGGTAAAAATTGAACCAAACAATGCAGAAGCTGTAGCTTATTTAGCTGATGCACATGCTGGAAAGGGGAATAAATTGGAAGCCATAAAATGGTACAATATAAGTAAGCGACTTATAAACGACCCTCACTACGCACAAGAGGTAGATGAGCGTATAAAAAAATTGAAATAACGAATTGTAGCAATACAAACAATATTTATAAAAATTATTTATTAAACACAAAAAAGACACGATATGCCTTGTGGTAAAAAGAGAAAACGTCATAAAATAGCTACACACAAGCGTAAAAAACGTTTAAGAAAAAACCGTCATAAGAAGAAATAATTTTTTTTCTAGATAGGTAGCGTCTTCTTCATTGCGCTAAAATTACACTACACAAACCAATTGTCTTGCAAAATAGACGATGGTTTGTGTATTTTTTCTGTTTCCTTCATATCTTTTATATGCGTTGGATGATATTAGTATGTTTTACATTTTGTATTATATATTATTTAGAAAATAGTGTTTAATAAATGGCTTAAACGTGTAGAGTCTTTTAAAACTTTTGCACAAAGTGACCAAGGAATTAATTATTAATGCTGCACCCGAAGGCACCGTAATTGCGCTTTTGGAAGACAAGAAACTGGTGGAGCTGCACAATCAAAAGTCGGATGCTAACTTTTCCGCTGGCGATATCTATTTGGGTAAGGTAAAAAAACTTATACCAGGTTTAAATGCTGCTTTTGTAGATGTAGGATTTGAAAAAGATGCTTTTTTACACTACACCGATCTTAGCCCTTACGTAAAATCTTTATTGAAGTTTACCCATCTTTCTATGAATGAACATAGTGAAGCAGGGTTTGATTTTGGAAACTTTAAAGTAGAACCAGAAATCATAAAAACAGGTAAGATAAACGAGGTAATGGTAGGCAAGCCAAATGTGCTTGTTCAAATCTTAAAAGAACCTATTGCTCAAAAAGGACCTAGACTTACTTGCGAAATTTCTCTGCCTGGTCGTTATGTAGTAGTAACTCCCTTCACAAATATTGTAGCTGTATCTAGAAAAATACACTCTAGTGATGAGCGTAAGCGTTTACAAAAAATTATAGAAGCTATAAAGCCTAAAAACCTAGGTGTAATTGTACGTACAGCTGCAGAAGGTATGCCTACTGCCGAATTGCACGATGATTTACTTAGCTTAGAAGCAACTTGGAAAACAATTCAAAAGAATTTGAGAGGCGCAGTACCTCCGCAAAAAATATTGAGTGAGCAAGGCAAAACCAATAGTATGCTAAGGGATTTGCTAAACGAAGATTTTAACAAAATAGTAGTAGACGATAAAAATATATATGCTGATACAAAAAGCTATATTCAACGAATTGCTCCACAAAAGTCTGATATTATTTCGCATCACAATAATGATGTGCCTATTTTTGATCAATATGGTATAACCAAACAAGTAAAAGCCGCTTTTGGTAAAACTGTAAACCTGCCAAGTGGTGCTTATCTTATTATAGAACATACAGAGGCATTGCATGTAATAGATGTAAACAGTGGCTACAAAAGTGTGAGCAATAACCAAGAGCAAAATGCGCTTGAAACAAACTTAGAAGCTGCAGAAGAAATAGCAAGGCAGCTTCGCCTTAGAGATTTAGGTGGAATTATTGTAGTAGATTTTATAGATATGAAATTGTTGGATAATAAGAAAAAATTATCTGACGAAATGGAACGATTTATGCAGACAGATAGGGCCAAGCATGCAGTGTTGCCTATTTCAAAATTTGGATTAATGCAGGTTACACGCCAACGTATGAAGCCAGAAATGAATATTAATACAAGTGAATTATGCCCAAGTTGTGATGGAACAGGTAAAATATCTTCTTCATTAATTTTAGAAGATGAGATAGCAAAAAATCTTAACTACCTTATTATGCAAAAGCATAAAGGGCTAACAATAGAAGTTCACCCGATTGTATATACTTATTTAACTGCAGGTTTCCCTAGCAGAAAATTAAAATGGAGCTGGAAGTATAAACAAACTGTAAAAGTAAAATCCAATAGTAACCATAACCTTACAGAATTTAAGTTTTATGAGAATAATGGAGAAGAAATAAAATTATAATTAAAAATGCTAGCTTTCAGCTAGCATTTTTAATGTGTAGTAAAACTTCGAAAGTAATACGAAATCATTCTAAACAATAATAACAACATAAACTACATTGTATAAAAAAATAAAAATTCACCTTTACATCATCCAATTGAAATAAAACGAAGTGCTTTAAAATCCAATAACTTCGAGAAAACACTATCCAATACCTAAGTAGAGAAACTACAAAAATTCAGAGAACTATGAAAGCCCCCAGTAAATGGAGGCTTTTTAGTTTTGTAGAAGTATTACTTAGTGAAAATGAAAAACTTCTAAAGTAGAATAACAACATAAACTACATTGTATAAAAAAATAAAGATTCACCTTTACATCATCCAAATGAAATAAAACGAAGTGCTTTAAAATCCAATAACTTCGAGAAAACACTATCCAATACCTAAGTAGAAAAACTAAAAAAATTCAGAGAACTATGAAAGCCCCCAGTAAATGGAGGCTTTTTAGTTTGTGGTAGCCGATCTTAAAAACCACTCCACAGCATAAGTGCAAGCTTGCCCAGCAGGGCTATTCAAGTTATAATCACAGCCATGTGTAGCATGTTTAAATTCTAAATAATAGTTTGGTACTTTTAATTCGTTTAATCTTTTTTGCAAATGCTCATTGTGTATATAAAATACGAGAGGGTCTATCTTTCCATGTATCATTAATGTTGGAGGGGAGGCTGTGTCTGCATAATGAACTGCACTTATTTCTGCAAACTTTTCTGGTACTTGATTGTACTGGCCACCAAGGTAATTGTTATAAATTTCATTGTTGTTTAAAACGCCTGCTTTTGAAGGAAGTTGCCCAGCCCAAACCATATCTGCTGGGCCATAATAACTAATTACACCTTTTATATTTTTATTATGAAAACCATAAGCTGCACACAAGGCTACTTGTGCACCTGCACTACGGCCAAGTAGTATTATATTATTTGTATCAATATTTAATGCTTGTGCATTTGCAATAAAATAATTTATTGCATCTCTAGTATCCTCTACTGGTGCAGGTGCTTTGTAAGCGGGAGCGAGCCTGTAATTAATTGCTGCAACATTATAACCCTTAGTAGCTAAATAGCTGTTTAGTTCTGGTAATTGTGTATTATCTCCACTTTGCCATGAGCCTCCATGGATAACGATTACAAGAGGAGATTTTTTATTGTTTGTTGTTGCATAAAAATTTAAGGTTAAATTTTTGCCATCAATAACCTTGTATGCAATGGTATTAAATATACCATTTTTAGATATTGAAAACATTTTTGAAAAACTAAAAAGTGTGGGCAAATTATTTTCATCTTTTAATGGGAAATTGTTTTGTAGGGTATTTGTAATGCTATTTTTTTGCTTTACAATTTCTATAATTGGCAAAGAAAAAATTGCAAAAGCAATTGCACTTATTGTAGTAATGGCAATGTTATATTTATTTGAAATTACTCCAATAACAAATAAAATGAGCATTAAAAGCATTGGTATGTACGGATAACTAGTAATACCGACCGTTACTTTCCATAAAAATGAATTTGGCGCAGGAAAAATAACCAACAACGAAACAAGCAAAAAGAAAATTGCAAATATTAATTTAATCATATTTCAATATACGATTTATTATAGCTTGGTATTTTATCTTTAAATTATTTAATGTATTAAAAAATAGTATAAGTTTTTAAGTAGGAATTTTTCTAATTTTTATTACATGTATCCAATGTAAAAAAAGTATAACAGGATAAGAAGGATCAAACTCAAACCATTTTTTTGCAAAGTTGCTACTGTTAGGGTGTTTGTGGTGATTGTTTTGAAAGAGTTCTCCCATCAATAAAAAATCTAATGGTAATGTATTTTTACTTTTATCTTTATTATCATAATTACTGTAGCCATACTTATGTCCACACCAATTTACTATAGCACCATGCACAGGCCCCATAAAAAAATGAATAGGCACTAATACAAACATCCACCAAGCAGTTGCAAATTTTATGTAAAATAACAAATACAAAACACCAAAGCCAATACGAAACATCCAAAGGTTAGTAACCTTATCTAAAAATTTCCATTCTGGATAATTACCTCTAAAGGCTTTATCTGGCTGTACTTTGTATTTAGCATAGTTAATGTAAATGTCTTTTGTACGCATGGTCATATCCCATACATCCTTAAAAAAATGGGGAGAATGTGGATCTTGCTCCGTATCACTAAATGCATGATGCATGCGATGCATGATGGCATAAGCACGAGGATTTAAAAAAGAAGAACCCTGAACCAATACAGTGAAACCATAAAAGAAACGTTCCCAAAATTTGGTCATGGTAAACATTTTATGAGAAGCATATCTATGAAGGAAAAATGTTTGCGAAAAAAGAGATAAAAACCAGTGTAAAACAAAGAATATGAGGATTGCCATAATATATTAGTAACTATTTATAAACCAGATACGGTAAATAAGGCGGCGAAGTTCTACTAAAAGGGTGAGATTAAAAATAAAGATTATAAACAAGTTATTTCTACACTATCTTTTACTAACTTTACTTTTCAGTGAAAAAAACGATCGCCATATTTTTTCTTTTTATCTATCTGTTTTCCACAACAGAAGCGCATCAGTTATTGAAACTGCCTATCATGTTTCAACATTATGCAGAGCATCAAGTAGAAGATAAAAGCATATCTTTTATAGATTTTTTAGATATACATTACATGCATGGTA
>JAYVID010000042.1:0-8938 GCA_043770525.1 Ferruginibacter sp. | reverse complement strand
GCAATAAAATTGCTTGTGTAAATGTTAGAATAAAAATTGATATAGCAAAAATATTTTTTTTAGAATACGGGTTTTAGGAATTTTTTAACTTCAAATCACTATAGAAAAGTTTTCGTGTTGTTTCAGCGTATTGATTTTAAGTTCATTTAGCAGCTTTAAAGCAAATCATTTAAAGGCAGAAGTAAACCTATAGTTCGCCAAGTTAATGTATAAAATGGCTTACTTGGCGAACTATAGAATTTATAATTCGCCAAGTTAATGCAAAAAATGGTATATTTGGCGAACTATAAATTTTTGTAAAATGAAAATTGCAGGAAGAAAAGACGAAATAGAAATGCTTGAAACCATACTAAAATCTGATGATTCAGAGTTTGTAGCCATGTATGGACGACGACGAATTGGAAAAACATATTTGCTCCGACAAGTGTTTCAGCCTAATATTATTTTTGAAGCAAGTGGCATTCATGAAAATGAAATAGAACAACAATTGGAAAGTTTTTGGTTGGTATTATTAGAGCGAATGCCAAAGTTGAAATTTACAAGTCCACCAAAAACATGGTTGCAAGCATTTGCATTATTAAAACAATATGTACTTTCTTTAAAAGGGAAAAAGAAAAAAGTAATTTTCTTAGATGAAATATCTTGGTACGATACGCCCCGTTCGGGTTTTTTAGCAGCTTTAGATAACTTTTGGAATCAATTTTGTAGCAAACGAGATGATATTATTTTAACGATATGTGGCTCTGCCGCATCTTGGATAATTAAAAAAGTAATTAATAACCGTGGCGGTTTACACAATAGAGTTACAAAAACAATACAGCTATTTCCTTTTACATTATCAGAAACGAATGAGTATTTATTGATGAAGAATATTCATTTGTCAAAGAAAGATGTAATTGAATTATACATGTGCATTGGCGGTGTACCATTTTATTACAAAGACATTGCTAAAGGAAAAAGTATAGTGCAAATAATAAATGAACTTTGCTTTACACAAAAAGCGTCTTTAAAAAATGAGTTCAATAACCTATATGCTTCGTTGTTTAAAAATGCTCATTTGCATGTTGCCATTGTAAGCGCATTAGCCAGAAAAAATAAAGGTTTAACAAGGCAAGAAATTATTACCGAAACAGGATTGAGCAGTGGTGGTGGAATGACAGCTTTGCTAAGTGAATTGATAGAGTGTGGTTTTGTAACCGAAATTCATCCAATAAACAAAACCAAAGAAGATAAATTATATAGACTGATAGATGAATTTAGTTTGTTTTATTTTAAGTTTATGTATAAGAGTAAAATAATAGATTGGACTACTACTTTTAACAAACAAGCTTACAAAATATGGTGTGGTTATGCATTTGAAACAATATGCATAAAACATTCAAAGCAGATAAAAAATAAACTAGGTATAAGTGGTATTGCTAGCAATGAATACTCTTGGATAAAAAAAGGCACAAAAAACGAGCAAGGCTGCCAAATAGATTTATTGATAGACAGAGCAGATAATTGTATAACGATGTGCGAAATAAAATTTCATAATGCCGCTTTTGAAATTACAAATCAATATGCAGATGCCTTAAGAGACAAACGAGAAATATTTAAAACCAATACAAAAACGAAGAAAAATATTTTCATTACATTTATAACTTTGTATGGTGTAAAGCAAAATGAACATTCGCTAAGTTTGGTTAGCAATGAGATTGTGGGGGATGATTTGTTTTAGAGTAAAAAAGCCGCAGCTAATTTTGACTGAAGCTTTTTAAGAAATTATATCACCTGCCCCCTCAACAAATCTTCAAATACATCTCTCTTTCTTATCACCCTTGCTTCGCCATTTTCTACCATTACTTCTGCTGGGCGTAAGCGGCTATTAAAGTTGCTGCTCATTTCAAAACCATAAGCCCCTGCATTGTAAAAGGCAAGGTAATCGCCTTCTTTTACCTCGGGCAAGGTTCTATCCCAAGCAAAAGTATCTGTCTCACAAATATTGCCTACTACATTATATATACGTGCAGTACCATCATGGTTGCTTATATTTTCTATGTGGTGGTAAGAGTCGTACATCATGGGGCGAATGAGGTGGTTAAAGCCACTATCCACACCTACAAATACAGCTGAAGTCGTTTGTTTAATTACGTTTGCTTTTACAATTAAATAACCACATTGACTCACCAAAAATTTACCTGGCTCAAACCACACTTGCAATTTTTTTCCTGTTTCGGTTTCGTATTGAGCAAATGCTTCTGCTACTTTTTCGCCTAATAAATTCACATCTGTTTCTTTATCGCCAGGTTGGTAAGGCACTTTAAAACCACTGCCTAAGTCTATATACTTTAAATCTGGAAAATGTGTAGCCATCGAAAACATTACTTCTAATCCTTCTAAAAAAACATTGATGTCTTTTATCTCGCTTCCTGTATGCATGTGTATGCCTTCTACACGCAGGTTGGTGGTTTTTACAATACGCTCTATGTGTCGCATTTGGTGTATAGATATGCCAAATTTGCTATCAATATGCCCTGTAGAAATTTTATAATTTCCGCCAGCTAAAATGTGTGGGTTTAAACGAATACAAATGGGATAACTGTTTCCAAATTTATTTCCAAATTGTTCGAGGATAGAAATATTATCTAGGTTGATGTTTACACCGAGTTCTTTTACTTCTAGTATTTCTTCAAAGTCCACACAGTTAGGTGTATATAAAATTTCCTCTTTAGGGAAACCTGCTATCAATCCAAGTTTTACTTCGTTTACACTTACGCAATCCAATGAGCCTCCAAGCGAACGTACATAACGCAACACATTCACATTGGTAAGCGATTTACAAGCATAGAAAAATTTAGCATCACTGTTTCTAAATGCATGGGTTAATTTTTCGTATTGTGTTTTTATGCTTTCTGCATTATACACATACAATGGTGTGCCGTATTGGCTTGCAAGGTTGGTTAGGTGTTCGTGTGAAAGATTGTTCATTGTTTAATTAGCCCCCTAAATCTCCGCCGATATGCGGAGGACTTGAGAGTCCGTTAATTTTTAGAGTTAATAAAATTGTTTATAGTTGTTTTTTATAAATATACAAATCAATTGTAACGAATTTTAATTTTCACAAATTCATTACACAATTTAGAAATCTATTTTAAAATTTAAAAAGTAACATTTCGATAATCAAAAAATTTTTCCAAATCCTCAGAGCCCCAAGTCCCCCTTCGAGGGATTTAGGGGGCTGGGGCTAAAAAAAAGCATTTCCTTTTGAGAAATGCTTTCTATAAAAAATCTTTTGTACAATGATATTTTACGATGCTTCCTCTTCGTCTTCGTTCTGTTTATCCTGTTTTATTTCTTCTTCCATAATCACAATTTCTTCCTCATGTGCCTCTGCATGCGCTTCTACATGTATATGTGTAGGTACTTCTCCTTCTACAATGTGCAATTCTCCTGCTTCGCCTGTTACATCATGTATATGTGCACCTTCTTCATGAGTAAGCTCACTTACTTGTGTAGCCCTCACCATTTCTTCCATCATCACTTCATCTATTTTTGGTAATTCATCTGCACTGTTTATCCCAAAATAATCCATAAAAGATTTGGAGGTAGAATAAATCAATGGCTTACCAACAGCATCTTCATTTCTTCCGCTAATAATTACCAAATCTTTCTCCAATAATTTTTGCACTGCATAATCGCAGTTTACTCCACGTATACTTTCTATTTCACTTTTGGTAATTGGTTGCTTGTATGCAATAATACTTAAGGTTTCAAGCGATGCTGTAGAAAGTCTTTTAATAAATTTATCGCCGTTTATAAGAGCAACTGTTTTGTGGTACTCTGGCTTTGTAAGAAACTGCCATCCACCACCACTTTGCTTTAATTCAAAAGCATAAAACTCACTGTCGTACTTTTCTTTAATGCCTTCAATAGCTGCTTGCACTTGTTCCGTATCTGCACGGTCTTCTATGAAGCCAAGTGCAGTATTTATTAGCTCAGTAATTTCTGTAGCAGACAATGCTTTATCGCTTGCAAAAATTAATGCTTCTATGTGTGGTATAATTTGAGATATTTCCATGAAAACAAATGGGCAAAAAGGCAAATGGGCAAATGTGCAAATGTTAGAACACGCAGACTTGTAACACTATCTCTTTATCTTATTTTACTTATTTAATTTCTTTATTAATTTCTTTATTAATTTGTTAAACTCAATCTGCACAATTTTGCACATTTGCAAATTGTCTCATTTTCACATTTCTTCTTATCCATTCAACGCTGCCGCTCCACTCACAATCTCACTAAGCTCTGTTGTAATAGCAGCTTGTCTTGCACGGTTGTAACTTATTTTTAATGACTTTAATAATTCGTTTGCATTGTCACTTGCTTTATCCATAGCCGTCATACGTGCACCATGCTCACTTGCATTACCATCTAGTACCGCTTTATACAATTGTGTATTTAATATTTTTGGCATTAACTCTGCTACCAATATTTCTTTGTTTGGCTCAAATATAAAATCAGATTTTTTCTTTGATGCAGTCACTGCAGCTTTTTGTACAGGTAAAAATTGCTCAGCAATATATTCTTGTGAAGCGGCATTTTTAAATTCACTAAAAATCAATTCTACTTTATCTAACTCTCCATTTGCAAATGCATTCATTGCATATTTTGCAGCAGCTTGTACTTTTTCAAAACTAAGCCCTGTAAAAATATCCCAAAAATTATCTACTACTTTAAACCCGTTTTTGCTAAAATGCTCAAATCCTTTTTTGCCTATTGGTAAAAAAGAAACGTTTCCTTTTGCATGTTGTGCAGCATATTTATCTACCAACAGACTTTTAGCCAATTTTATCAAATTACTATTATAACCACCACAAAGTCCACGATCACTCGTTACTACTATTACCATTACTTTTTCTACAGCTCTTTCTGTAGCCAATGCCATACCCAATTCTCCCTCACTACTGCTTACAATATTACTCAGCATTTCTTGCAATTTGTGAGCATAGGGGCGCATTTGAGTAATTGCATCTTGTGCACGACGAAGTTTTGCCGCACTTACCATTTTCATGGCTTTGGTTATTTGTTGGGTACTTTGTACACTTTTTATACGTACCCTTACTTCTTTTAATGCACCACTCATGCTATTATTTTTTAGGTATTTGCCTTTTTGAAGCCGCAAAAGTACGGAAAATGCTCAAATTCTAAACCTAAAAATGCATAGTAATTACAAAAAAACTTATTTGTACATTTGCAACCCAACAGAAAGTATTGGCAAATGCTGTCATTTTGGCTAAAAATAAACCGTTGCACCATATTTGACTATTGTAAAACTTAAATTATATATTAAAACATATTTATGCTCTCATTTATTTCTAAACTATTTGGTGGTAACAAAAGCGAGAAAGATGTAAAGAAAATTATGCCTGATGTAGAAAAGGCTAATCATTTTTTTGCTAGTTATGCAACGCTTAGTAATGATCAATTACGTAATAAAACGGTAGAATTTAAAGCCCGTATTAAAGATCATCTTTCTACCATAGATAAAACCATACAAGACAAAAAAGATACTGCTGAACTACTTGGCACAGCTGACATTAATGGCAGAGATGCTATTTACAAAGAAATAGATGAACTAAGAAAAACACGCAATACACAGATAGAGGATATTTTAAAACAAATATTACCAGAAGCTTTTGCAGTTGTAAAAGAAACGAGCCGTCGTTTTAAAGAAAACGAAACCATAGTATCTACTGCTACAGCATTAGATAGAGAGCTTGCTACACAAAACAAAAATGTAAGTATTGAAGGGGATAATGCCATCCACAAAAATAGCTGGAATGCTGCCGGAAATATAGTTACTTGGAATATGGTACACTATGATGTGCAGCTAATAGGTGGTGCTGTTTTACATAGTGGTAGAATAGCAGAGATGGCAACTGGTGAGGGTAAAACCCTTGTAAGTACGCTACCTGCATACCTTAATGCTTTGGCAGGTGAAGGTGTGCATATTGTTACCGTAAATGATTACCTAGCAAAAAGAGATAGTGAATGGAACGGGCCAATATTTGAATGGCTAGGGCTTACAGTAGATTGTATTGACAAGCATGAACCGAATGGCGATGCTCGTAGAAAAGCTTACAACGCAGATATTACTTATGGTACCAACAATGAATTTGGTTTTGATTACCTAAGAGATAATATGGTGCATAATCCAGATGAAATGGTGCAACGCAAGCATCATTATGCAATGGTAGATGAGGTAGATAGTGTATTGATAGATGATGCTCGTACACCTTTAATAATAAGTGGCCCTGTAAGCCATAGCGATAATACCCAGCAGTTTTTTGACCTTAAACCACGTATTGAAAAGTTAGTGGAAACACAACGCAAAGTGGTGAATGGTTTTTTAATAGAAGCAAAAAAGAAAATTGCAGAAGGTAATGACGATCCTAAAGATGGTGGTCTTGCATTGATGCGTGCACATAGAGGGTTACCAAAAAATGGTGCTTTAATTAAATTTTTGAGTGAAGAAGGTATAAGAGTAAAACTTCAAAAAAGTGAAAACTATTATTTAGCAGATCAGCAAAAGCACATGCCAAAGGTAGATGAGGCTTTGTATTTTAGTATTGATGAAAAAAATAACCAAGTAGAACTTACAGAAAATGGATTAAACCTGATTACGAGAAGTGGCGAAGATCAAGAGTTTTTTGTAATACCAGATATATCTACAAAAATTGCAGATATAGAAAAAACTGACTTAACTCCTGAAGAAAAACTACAGCGCAAAGATAATTTAATGACAGAGTACTCATTAAAATCGGAGCGAATTCATACCATACAACAATTGCTAAAAGCATACACTTTGTTTGATAAAGACAAAGAATATATAGTAGTAGACGAAGAGGTAAAAATTGTGGATGAGCAAACGGGTCGTATTATGGAAGGGCGTCGTTATTCCGATGGATTGCATCAGGCTTTAGAAGCAAAAGAAAATGTAAAAATCGAAGCATCAACACAAACTTATGCTACCGTTACTTTACAAAATTATTTTAGAATGTACCATAAGCTAGCTGGTATGACAGGTACTGCGGAAACAGAAGCAGCAGAGCTTTGGAGCATTTATAAATTAGATGTGGTATCTATTCCTACCAATGTAACAGCAGTAAGAAAAGATGGTGAAGATTTAGTGTACAGAACAACTAGAGAAAAATACAAAGCCGTAATAGAAGAGGTAGAAAAAAATATTAAACTTGGTCGCCCTACCCTAGTTGGTACAACATCTGTAGATGTGAGTGAGCTAGTGAGTAGAATGATGAGACAAAAAAATATTCCACACAATGTATTGAATGCAAAACAACATAGCAAAGAAGCGCAAGTAGTAGCTGAAGCAGGTTTTGCAGGTGCAGTAACCATTGCTACAAATATGGCAGGTAGAGGTACCGATATTAAGCTTGGGCCAGGCGTAAAAGAAGCTGGTGGTTTAGCAATTGTAGGTACAGAGCGCCATGAAAGTCGTCGTGTAGATAGGCAGCTGCGGGGTCGTGCTGGTCGCCAAGGTGATCCAGGATCTTCAATCTTTTTTGTTTCGCTAGAAGATGATTTGATGCGCATGTTTGGCTCTGAAAGAATTGCTGGATTGATGGATAGAATGGGCTACAAAGAAGGAGAGGTTATTCAACATAGCATGATTACAAAAAGTATAGAACGTGCACAAAAAAAAGTAGAGGAAAATAACTTTGGTACTCGTAAAAGATTATTAGAGTATGATGATGTAATGAACAAGCAGCGTAATGTAGTTTATGGAAAAAGAAACCATGCATTGTTTGGTGAAAGATTGGCGTTGGATTTAGATAATTCTTTTTACTCTGTAGCAGAAGGTTTGATACATAATAATAGAGAAGCTAATGATTATGAAGGGTTCAAACTTGGAGTGATTATGAACTTTGGTATGGATACAAATATTTCTAAAGAAGAGCTTGAAAAACAACCTGCTCCTGTAGTGGCTGAAAAATTGTATGAAGAAGCTATTGCTCATTATACAAAAAAGAAAATTGCATTGGGAGATCAAACAATGCCTATTATAAGCAATATTCGTAAAGAACAAGGCAACCACATAGAAAATGTAGCGGTGCCATTTACAGATGGTAAAAAAGGCATACAAGCTTTGGCTAACCTAAATAAATATTTAGCAACAAATGGTGTAGAACTGGGTAATGCTTTAGAAAGAAGCATTACACTTGCTACCATTGATGATGCTTGGAAAGAACACCTTCGTGCAATGGATGACCTTCGCCATAGTGTGCAAACAGCAGGCTATGAGCAAAAAGATCCGTTGGTAATATATAAAATAGAAGCGTTTGGAGCATTTAAAAAAATGGACGAAAAAGTGAATAAGGATATTGTAAGTTTCCTTAGCCATGCAGCCATACCTTTAGAGCAAACCAATGCTGGTGCTATAAAAGAAGGCAGAGAAGAAAAAACAGATATGCGCAAAATGAATATGAACAAAGCGCAAATAGATGCTGCTGGTGAAGATTATGCTGCAAATGAAAAGGATTACTATGACCCAAGTGCAGGAGCTGTGAAACAAGAGCCAATTCGTGTAGACCCAAAAATTGGAAGAAACGATGCATGCCCATGTGGTAGTGGTAAGAAGTACAAAGCTTGCCATGGAGCGGGGGCGTAGAAAGGTTTATTATTTACAATTTATTATTAATATTAGGAAGCTGTCAGTTTTAAAATTGGCAGCTTTTTTTATTTCAAAAAAATCAATTTGGACATTGTTATATCATTGTAATTTTTTATCCTCCTTTTTTCAAAACCTGAGCAAAACTTCCATCTTACTCTTTTTGTTTTCTATTAGTAAATTAGCATTTATCAGTGATTACAAAAAAATAAGTAGTAATATCGTAATTACAATCATTGAAATTTACTAAATAATTAAAAATATTTT
>JAYVID010000041.1:0-2467 GCA_043770525.1 Ferruginibacter sp. | reverse complement strand
GACAGAAACAGTAAGTGCTTGGGGTAAAAAACAAGAAGTATTTACGCCTAGTGCTATGGAAAGTACTAGCGGCCAATTACAAAAAATGAAGGAGTATGCAGCAAAACCCGCAGAGCAATTAAGAAAAGATGGCGACCCTGAAACGGCTTTTGCAAATGCGGCACAAATAATTGAAAGAACTTACACTGCTCCATTCTTAGCACATAATTGTATGGAGCCTACAAATTTTTTTGCACATGTAACCAAAGAAAAAGCGCTGTTAGTAGGAGCATTGCAAGGGCCAAACTGGGTAATGCCAACTTTAGAAAAAGTATTAAAACTACCAGCAAAAAAAATTGAAATTAAAATGACTAGAATGGGTGGTGGGTTTGGTAGAAGGGCTTACAATCATTCGCTGGTAGAGGCGGCATTGATATCTAAAAAAGTAAATGCTCCTGTAAAACTTATTTATACAAGAGAAGATGATATGACCTATGGTATTTACCGACCTATGTACACAGCTACCTATAGAGCAGCATTAGACGAAAATAAAAACCTTATTGCTTTTCATATAAAAGGAGGTGGAATACCTGAACATCCAATACATGAAAACAGATTTCCTGCTGGGGCAGTAGATAATTATTTAGCTGAAGGCTGGAAGATTCCTTCAAACATTACAATAGGTGCTTACAGAGCCCCAAGAAGTAATTTTAATGCAGCGGCAGAGCAATCTTTTTTAGATGAACTTGCAGAAATAATGGGGAAAGACCCAATAGCTTTTAGACTGGAGTTATTAAAAAAGGCTAAAGAAAAACCTGTGGGCAAAGACAACGATTATGATGCAGAACGGTATGCAGCAGTATTAGAATTGGTTAAAGAAAAAAGTGGCTGGGGCAATGCAGCGCATAGTAAATATAGCAGAGGAGTGTCTGTATATTTTTGTCATAATTCTTATGCAGCACATGTGGTAGATATGGTAATAAAAAATGGCGAACCATATGTAGAAAGAGTTTTTAGCGCTATAGATTGTGGCATTGTAATAAACCCAGATGCAGCATCAAATATGGTGGAAGGTGCCGTAATAGATGGTATTAGCAATGCTTTTTTTAGCGGCTTAACACATATAGATGGTGTAGGGCAACAGGCAAATTTTAATAAGTATCGAATAATCAGAATGCATGAAACGCCTAAAAAAATTGACGTTTATTTTATAGACAATGATATAGACCCTACTGGTCTTGGAGAACCACCTTTTCCACCAGTATTTGGAGCAGTAGCAAATGCGTTGTATAAATTGCAAGGCAAAAGAAAGTATAACCAACCATATGCTTTACCCTTACTAGAAACCATTAAAAGTTAAAAGATTTTTTTAACCAACTATTTTAAAAATATGATAAGCCTAAACATAAATAAAAAAACATACAATGTAGATGCAGATGCCAATACGCCATTGTTGTGGGTATTAAGAGATATGTTAGATTTGGTAGGAACAAAATATGGTTGTGGTGTAGCACAATGTGGTGCATGTGTGGTACACCTAAATGGAGAGGCCGTACGATCTTGCGTAACAAAAGTAAGTAGGGCCGTAGGCAAACAGGTAGTTACTATTGAAGGATTGTCGGATGATGGCAACCATCCTTTGCAAAAAGCATGGGTAGCGTTGGATGTAGTACAGTGCGGTTATTGCCAAGCTGGGCAAATAATGAGTGCCGCAGTTTTGCTTAAAGAAAATAAAAACCCAACCGATGAAGACATTGATGCTGCCATGGCAGGCAATATTTGTAGGTGTGGTACTTCGTTACGAATTAGAAATGCTATTAAACTTGCAGCCGAAATTCAACGTACTCAAAAATAAATTTACTATTGTTAAATATTCATTTGCAATGACCCAAAATAATAAACAAAAAATAATGCCTACAAAAGTAATTACTGTAATGAGCAGTATTATAGTGATGGTAATATTAATGAGTTTTGCTTTTAAAAATACAAGTAACGACATTCTTTTGGATAATGAAAATTTTAAAAGAGATAGTCTATTTTCTGTAAAAGCATTTATGGAAGTATATAAAGTATTGATGAGTGCAAGATGTGTTAATTGTCATCCTGCTGGCAATGTACCTTTACAAGGTGATGATAGCCATTTACATGGCATGCTGCCCCAACGTGGTAAAGATGGTAAAGGTATGTATGCTATGAAATGTACAAACTGCCACCAACCTACTACCATAGAGGGACAAGGAAAACCCCCAGGAGCGCCTAACTGGCATTTACCTCCTGCAAATATGAAAATGATTTTTGAAGGACGAACTGCTAATCAATTGGCAAAACAATTGGTGAACCCAAAAACAAATGGCAATAAAAATTTACTTCAATTAAAAAAACATGCTAATGATAGCTTGGTAATAGCAGGATGGAATATGGGAGACGAAAGAACAAAGCCCCCATTATCTTATAATGAATTTAAAAAAGCATGGAATACTTGGATAGA
>JAYVID010000040.1:0-7623 GCA_043770525.1 Ferruginibacter sp. | reverse complement strand
TCAATAACTGCAAAAAGTACTTCATCACTCATTTGTTTTGGTATAAATTTTTGCCCTGTTATTTGTTCAAATAATTCAATATATCTGTTTGAAATACTTTCAATTTTTTCATTAGTCATTTCAGGAATTATTTGCCCCTCTTTACCCATAAAATTATTTTCTATCAACCACTCTCTTACAAATTCTTTACTCAGTTGTTTTTGTTTTTCGTTGTTCAAAAGCCTTTCTGCAAAGCCTTCTTCATAAAAATAACGAGAGCTATCAGGTGTATGTATTTCATCCATCAAATAAATATCTTCTCCAATTTTACCAAATTCATATTTAGTATCTACCAAAATTAAGCCTTGTTTTGCAGCTAGTTCTTTACCTCTTTTAAACAATGCTAAACTGTATTTTTCCAATACTTCCCATTCGGCAGCCGTACACAATCCCTTGGCTATTATTTCCTCTTTACTAATATCTTCATCATGCCCTTCGGTAGCTTTGGTAGAAGGAGTTATTATAGGTGATTCAAAAAAATCGTTTTCTTTCATACCATCTGGCATTTTTATACCACATAAAATTCGCTCACCGCCTGTATATGTTCGCCATGCATGCCCAGTAAGGTTACCTCTTACAACCATTTCTATCGCAAAGGGTACACATCTTTTGCCTATACTTACATTGGCTGCAGGTGTTTCTAATAACCAATGTGGACAAATATCTTCACATTTATTGAGCATGTAAGCAGCTATTTCTGTAAGTACTTGCCCTTTGTAAGGAATAGGGCGGGGTAGTATTACATCAAATGCAGAAAGCCTATTACTAGCTATCATTACCAATATTTTATCACCTATGCTATATACATCACGTACCTTACCACTATAAAAATTAACCTGTTTTTTAAAATTAAATGTACTCATAAACATAAAAATAAGACCATATCGACTAAATATAAACAACTAAAAATTTAATATATCAACAATACGTTAAAAAATAAAATTTATTTAACGTCTAACAATGCTTATTTTGCCGATCAATTCTAAACCAAAAAAAAGAGTATGAGAAAGTTTACAAGCTATTTGGTTGCAATGCTAATAGCCAATATTTTTACGATGGCTGTTACTGCACAAAGTACAACCATAAGCGGTAATGTGAAAAACATGGCTACTACTGAAAGTGTGCCTGCTGTTTCTGTTACCATTAAAGGTACCGATGTAGGTACTTTTACAAACGACAAAGGAAATTTTAAGATTACCCCAAAATCTTATCCTGTTACATTAGTATTTTCTTCTGTAGGATATACTTTGCAAGAAGTTACTTATACTGAAGGCACCCCTGCTGCAAATGTTTCTTTTGTACCAAATAATTTCTTGGGTCAAGAAATTGTTGTATCTGCAACCCGTGTTTCTCAAAAAATATTGGAATCTCCAGTATCTATTGAGCGTGTAAATGCTACAGCTTTAAGAAATGCACCTGCTGCAAATTTTTATGATGTAGTGTTATCATTAAAAGGAGTAGATGTTACAACTTCTTCATTAACTTTTAAAACGCCTACTACACGTGGTTTTAACTCAAGTGGCAACACTCGTTTTAATCAATTGGTAGATGGTATGGATAATCAAGCCCCTGGTTTAAATTTTTCTGTAGGTGCTATTATCGGCTTAAGTGAGTTGGATGTAGATAATATTGAATTACTATCTGGTGCATCATCTGCATTGTACGGCCCTGGTGGTATGAATGGTACTTTGCTTATGACAAGTAAAAACCCTTTTAAATATCAGGGTCTTTCTTTTTTAGTAAAAACAGGTATAATGCATACAGATGCAAAACAAAGACCAACATCTCCTTATTATAATTGGAATGTACGTTATGCTAAAAAAGTATCTGAAAAATTTGCCTATAAGTTAAATACTGAGTTTATACAAGCAAAAGATTGGATGGGAACTGACCAAAGAAATTATAAAAGATCAGCAATTGGTGGTTTAGTAGTGGCAGGTGATAGAAAAACAGATCCTAACTATGATGGTGTAAATGTTTATGGTGATGAAACTACTGTAGATATTCGTGCATTTTTTGGAGGTATAGCTGCTAATTTGCCTGGAGCTGCAACATTTATTGCTTCTAACGGTTTATTAGCTACCCCACAAGATGTCTCTCGTACTGGTTATAAAGAACAAGAAATTGTAAATCCAAATACATTGAACTTTAAAATGTCTGGATCTATGCATTATAAAATTACTCCAAAAGTTGAAGCTGTTGTTGCTGGTTATTGGGGTACAGGTAATACTATTTATACTGGTAGTGACCGTTATTCTATCAAAGAATTTAAAATGGGTCAATATAAATTTGAATTAAATCATAAAGATTGGTCAGTTAGAGCTTACACAACTCAAGAAAACTCAGGTGAATCTTTTAATTCTACAGCAACTGCTAGATTATTCAATGAGTCTTGGAAAAGATCTGTAACAACAGATGCAAGTGGTAATCCTACACCATTACCAACAGACTGGTATGTACAATACACTTATAAATATTTAAGTGACAGAATGAACGGTTTAAATGCCTATGATGCACACCAAGCAGCAAGAGCAGTGGCTGATGTAGGTAGACCTGCTGCTGGTTCCGCAGCTTTCAAATCTGGATTTGATGCAGTGAGATTAAAACCAATTTCTAAAAATGGAGGAAGATTGGTTGATAAAACAAATTTGTATAGTTTAGATGGTAATTACAATCTAACTAGCATTACAAAAGATTTTGCTGATATCTTGATAGGAGCTAATTATAGAAAATATGTTTTAAATTCTGAGGGTACTTTGTTTGCTGATTCTGCAGGTTCAATAGGTATTGCAGAATATGGTGCATACATACAAGCTACAAGAAAAGTAACTGATGCAATTAAAATAACAGCTTCTGGTAGATATGATAAAAATCAAAATTTTAAAGGAAGATTTACACCACGTGTAACCGCTTTGCTTAAAGTGAAAGAAAATAATAATGTACGTTTATCTTTCCAAAGTGCATATCGTTTTCCTTCTACTCAACAACAGTATATTAATTTACAAGTAGGGGCAACCAAATTAGTTGGTGGTAACCCTAGTTTTGCTCAATGGTTAGGTACTGCTACAAACCCACTTTATGATGCAAGTAATTTTACGACTGCTCCTAAAGTATATAATGTAGCTGCTATAAAACCTGAAGTTGTTAACTCTTTTGAAGTTGGATACAAAGGCTTAATGGCTGAGAACAAATTATTGTTTGATGCTTATGGCTATTTTGGTCAATACCAAGATTTTTTAAGTAGAACAAATACTGTACAAATAATAAATGGGTTAGCACCGAATGCACCTGGAGTAAAAACTAGAAATATTTCAGTACCTGTAAATGCTCCTGAAAAAGTAAAAACTTATGGTTTTGGAGTAAGTGTAGATTACAGATTACCTAAAAACTTTACAATTGGTGCTAATTTATCATCTGATGTATTGAAAGATGTACCGGCTAATTTTATAGCATATTTTAATGCGCCAAAATACAAAACTAACCTTACTTTTGGTAACAGCGCTTTTGGGCCAAACAAACGTTTAGCTGCTAATTTGGCTTATAGATGGCAACAGTCATTTTACTATCAAGGAGATTTTGCAAATGGGCAAATACCAGATGTTCATACTTTAGATGCTCAAGTAAGCATTAAATTACCTGCAACAAAATCTGTAGTAAAACTCGGTGCAAATAATTTATTAAATCAATATTATTATAACGCATTGGGCAACTCACAAATTGGTGGGCTTTATTACATAAGCTTTGGTTTTAACGTTTATTAATCAAAAAAATATTTTATTTAAAAATAATAAAAATGAAAAAATTAAATAACACAATAAAAATTTGGAGTTTAGCAGCTTTAAGTAGTATGGTAATGTTTACATCTTGTAACAAAGATTTGGATACATTTGCTCCTATAGCTACACCAACATATCCAATAGGCAATATACCAGGCTCACTATCTATTGCAAGAACGCTTGCTGCTAATCCTAATGATAGTATGTTCTACAGAATGTTGGTTAGATCTGGTTTATTAAATAATTACAATGATTCTACTAAAAACTTAACCTTGTTTGCAGTAGATAATGATGGTATGAAAGTTTTTGTAAATGCAGCTAGTGGTGGTGCAGTTCCATTAACAGCACCCGATGCTATTTTTGCAGGGTTTATTTCAAGTACTTTACCTGCAGCTACAGCAGCAGCAATAATACAATACAATACATTGGGTCAGAAGTATCCATTTGCAAATTTTGGTAGTACATTTCCGAATTATCCTGCTCCAACTTTGTTTCAATTGGATCCAGTAAATACTCCTTTTTTAAGAATGACTATTTGCCCTACCAATTCAACTTCATTTAAGTATGTGAATAATATTCCAGCAACAGGACAACCTGATTTGCTTGCTTCTAACGGTATAATTCATCATACATTTACAGTTGTTGCCCCACCTTCAATGTTATTAAAAGGTTTGATTGCTACAAAGCCTAACCTTTCTTATTTTAGGGCAGCTATTGCACGTGCTGATAGTGGTGCTGTAGGATTAGGTAGATTAGATTCATTACTTAATTTTGGGGCATTGAATATGACAGTGTTACCTCCAGTAGATTCTGCATTCCAAAAAATAGTATTTGGCTTGGCTTTTAGTGCAGCTTTAAATGCTGGTGCCACTCCTGCAATAGCGCTTGCTACTGCCAACGGAGCTGTAGCGGCTGGTCCTGCTTTTTTGGGTACAAATAATGTTTCTACTGCTTTGGTTAGAGGTATTTTAGCGTATCATTTTATTGCTAGTGGTACGGGTGCTACAACTTCACCTAATAGAAGAATTTTTTCTGTAAATGTACCTAGTTCTCCTGCATTTTTAAACACACTTGTAAATGGTGCTGTAGCTGCTCACCCTGGTATTAGAGCCCAAGCTACATTCACTGGTCCTGTAGCTACAAATGTATCATTTATTGGCCTAGGTACTTTCCCTAGTGGTGGTGCTCCTTTTAGCAGCCCAGCTTCAGTAGTTATTGATAAAGATAACCATGCAGTAAATGGTGTTTTTCATATTATCGACAGAGTTTTACTACCTCAATAATAGAAATTGAAACTTAATTTAAAAAATCGGTTGCTTGCTAGCAGCCGATTTTTTTTATGCCTTTGTTAATCCAAGTTAATTTTTTATTACAAATAATTTCAAACTTAGGAGTTACTTTCCATTTGCGAATACTAAATTTTATTCCCCATTTCAATATTATTAATTATTTTGTACATCTAATTAAAACTATAAACTAACATGGGTAATTCATTATTCAGAAGAAAAAATATATCGAGTATTTTAGAAGAAGGTAACGATGCTGCACATGGTATTGGTGGAGATGGGTTAAAGCGTGTACTCACTGTTAGGGATCTTACTTTTTTTGGCATTGCAGCAATATTAGGAGCAGGGAGTTTTAGTAGCTTAGGTTTTGCTGTTTTTAATGGTGGCCCTGGTGTAGTTATTTTATTTATCATAACTGCTATAGCTTGTGCATTTACAGCATTTTGTTATAGTGAGTTTGCTAGTCGCATACCTGTAGCAGGTAGTGCTTATACGTATGCGTATGCAAGCTTTGGTGAGTTATTTGCTTGGATAATTGGTTGGGCACTTATAATGGAGTATTCAATAGGTAATATTTATGTAGCTTATTCTTGGAGCGATTATTTTACTTCTTTTTTAGATAAGCTGGGTGATACACTTCATATCAATCTTCACCTTTCTAATTTTCTTTCTACTAGTTATATGGAGGCAAAGCATGCTATAGAAAAAGGTACAGACAACAAAGAAATATTAGATGCATGGGCCAATGCTCCAAGGATAGGTTCGCTTAGAATTATTTTTGATTTGCCAGCTTTAATCATAAATGTACTTATTACTTACTTAGTTTATAGAGGTGTAAAGGAAAGCAAGAATTTTAGCAATGCCATGGTGGTTTTAAAATTAGCTGTTGTAGCTTTAATAATATTGGTTGGTGGTTATTTGGTATTAAACAATGGGCTAACCAGTAACTGGATACCTGAAAATACCGAACATGTAAAATCGTTTATGCCAAACGGCTTTGGGGGTGTAATGGCAGCAGTAGCAAGTGTTTTCTTTGCTTATATTGGTTTTGATGCGGTGAGTGTAATGGCAGAAGAAAGTAAAAACCCACAAAGGGATCTTCCTCGAAGTATGATTTATTCTTTATTAATTTGCACAGTGATTTATATATTACTTACCCTTGTTTTATCTGGTGCAGTAGATTATAAAAACTTTGATGGTGTAGGAGATCCATTAGCATTTATTTTTGAAAAACAAAACTTAAATGTAGGTTGGATGCAATTTTTAGTTTCAATATGTGCCGTAATTGCTATGACAAGTGTGCTGCTTGTTTTTCAAATGGGGCAGCCCCGTATATGGATGACGATGAGCAGAGATGGTTTATTGCCACCAGCTTTTCAAAAGATTCACAAAAAATTTCAAACACCTTCTTTTGCTACTATCATCACTGGCTTAGTAGTGGGAGTACCTATTTTATTTACAGATAAAACTTTTGTGCTCGACTTTACCAGTATAGCAACATTGTTTGCATTTGTATTGGTTTGTGGTGGTGTATTATTAATTCCTCGTAAAGAAAAAGTAGCAGGTAAATTTAACATGCCTTACGTAAATGGTAAATTTATTTTTCCTGCAATATTAATAGCAACTGTACCACTTATCATGTTTGTTATTCCTTATTTTTCTAAACCTGTTGCTGAAAGAGATTTTAAAGCAGATGCAAGTTATTATAAGAACATAGTAGATTTTAGTAAAGAAAGAAGAATAGATGCATTGGCTGCTTTAATACCATCCAAAGCTTTTGATACAGCTGCTGTAATGCAAACTTTTGAAAGTAGTGTATTGGTGGAAAATAAGACTGATGCAGTTTTTAAAGCTTTGCAAGATTCTTTAGCAATAAGAACATTGGCAGTAGAAAAAGTAAATTTTGCAAATAGTTTTATAAATGATGCCAATACAATACAGAGTAGAACGATGAAAATATCCCTTATTATTTTTTGGTTTTTAATGATAAGTTTGGCAGTACTGGCTTTTGTGAAAAATTATTCCCTCATACCATTATTGGGTGTAGCTTCTTGCTTGTATTTACTTACAGGTATGACATTGGCAAACTGGCTTTGGTTTGGTGCTTGGTTGGGCTTGGGCTTAATTGTTTATTTTTTATACGGCTATAAAAAAAGCAAATTGGCACAGTAGCAAAATAACTCATTTTTAATAATAAAAAACGGCGCAAAGTAATTTAACTTTGCGCCGTAAATATTTAATGATAAAATGAAATACGAAGTAGGAGATAATATTGTTGTAAGAGCCACAGATGAAGATGGTAAGGTTATAGAAATAATGAATGAACTTATGGTGATGATAGAAGTGCGTGGCGTTCGCTTTCCTGCATACATGGATCAAATAGATTATCCTTATTTTAAAATGTTTAGTAAGCCTAAAGTTGTAGAAAAGAAAAATATTTATGTAGATAATATTAAAAGAGAAAAACCTGTAAAAAAACAAAAAGTAGGTGATGGTGTTTTCTTAAACTTTTTGCCCATTTA
>JAYVID010000039.1:0-3003 GCA_043770525.1 Ferruginibacter sp. | reverse complement strand
AAAAAAAGTAAATTTTCTTTTAAAATACTACTTTTTCAAAAAACACAGTTTATATTTGCAAAAATTTAAAAATATGGAGACTACAAAAAAATCGAGGAGCAAATATTGGATTGGGTTTTTTATTTCTTTAGCAATTTTTGCTTTTGTTTATAAAATTGGGGGAGGCTATTGCTCTATGATTTTACCTTTTAATGTTACTTTATTTGCTATGGCATTGGATTTAATGTAAAAAAATATATTGTTACATTAAAAAAGCTTCACTAAATGTGAAGCTTTTTAATTTCAAATAAATTATTGTACTACACTTTCTTTTTCCTTTCCAAACTATCTATCGGATATTGAGCCTTCATTGTATCCCTCATAGCGCTTACCCAATTATACAATATTGATTTTTGTTCTTTTGTTAATTTTGCATCACCATGTATAATGGTATATGAGTTTAAAGGCATTTCGTCTTACTCAATTTCTTTGCTTATTTCTTCAAACTTACGATATTGCCTTCTAGGACTGTAAGCTGCAAACTCATCAAAATTCAACTCCCCTTTACCCTCGTTTACATGGTTGGAAAGCCACGATGCTACAGGTTGTATATTGCTATACCAAGGGTATGCTGTATAGTTGCTATGACAATCATAACAACTAGTTTTTAAAATTGAATCTACTGTAGCTGGGACAGTAAATTTTGTATTAATTGCAGTTAAGCTAGCTATTTTTGCATTATTTTTTTCAGGTCTAAAAAATTGTAACACAATAAAAGCAAAAAGCAAAAAATAGGATATTTTTTTAAGTATATTTTTCATGTTAATTTTAAAACAGAGATGGTTTTTATTAATGTTGAAACTATAAATCACATCGAATATAATATTTTTATTTGATTTAGACTTATGGGCTCTATTTTTACAACAATAAAGAATAAATTTGAAGCATGTTACAAATAAGTGAACTCTATATTTATCCGATAAAATCATTAGCTGGTATTGCTAAAGAAACTGTAGAAATTACCAATACTGGTTTAAAACATGATAGAAGATGGATGCTTGTAGATGATAACAGTGTATTTTTATCTCAACGTACGCATCCACAAATGGCATTATTGCAACCTATAGAAAAAGAAGATTGCATAGTGGTAACGCACAAGTACGACCCATTACAAAATATTACAATTCCATTTTATAACGAAGGAAAAAATACTATACAAGTTTCTATTTGGGATGATGTTTGTGATGCTTTAGAAGTATCAACCGAGTGTAGTAACTGGTTTAGCAATATGCTACAAATTAATTGTAAACTCGTTTACATGCCCAATGAAACTATGCGATTGGTAGATAAACGTTATGCAAACAATAAAGAAGTAACATCTTTCTCTGATGGTTATCCAATATTAATGATTGGGCAAGATTCAATTAATTATTTAAATACAAAACTAGAAGAACCTATACCCATGGATCGTTTTAGACCAAACATAGTTTTTACAGGTGGGTATGCGCATGTAGAGGATGAAATGGAAGTTTTTAGCATAAACGATGTAAATTTTTTAGGTGTAAAGCCTTGTGCTCGCTGTGTAATTACCACCATTAATCAGCAAAATATAGAAAAAGGAAAAGAGCCTTTAAAAACACTTGCAACCTACCGTACAAAAAATAATAAAATTTATTTTGGACAAAATGTATTGCAACAGCAAAATGGCAATATTGCCATTGGCAATAAAATAGAAATTATAAAAAGCAATAAAAATAAAGCGCTATAATTTATTTTTTATGCCCTTTATAGTATATCCTTCTCTTCGTAAAATAGTAATTAACCCATCTTTACCAAATAAGTGTGCTGCACCCACTCCCATAAAAATATTGGTACTTGGCATTATTTTTTTTAGCTGTTTTACCCAGTTTTCATTTCTATTTTTAAGCATCATATCATTATTCAATCCCTCTCCAAATGCAGTATCAGCAATAATTTCCACCAGCTTATCTGTTTCTTGATTTTTATATACTTGCATCATTTTATTAAAATATGCCCTGTAAACCATTCCACTATCTATATCTTTAAGTAAGGCTTTTGCTTGCACATCATAGGGTATGCTATCAAAAACAGATGATTGAAATTCTATAGTTTCAAAACCCTTTATTTCTTTTTTTTGTTTTATTGCAATTGTCATCAACTCCATTTCTACACCACTTGCATTTTTGCAAGGCATCATTCTTGGGTACAAAAATGCTTCCAGCATCATTGGCTTCATTTTATTAAAAGTATTTAAACTAATTTTTATAGAATCTCTGAAAAATAATGAAAGCTTTTCATATTCCTTTTCTGTGTACAAATCTTTTAAGGTTTTATTTTTCATATTCATAAAAAATATACCACCCAAGGTACTTGCAGCATCATCTAAGTCCATTTCAAAATATACTTCTTTAGAAAATGTCAATGCCTTTTGCAAATTTTCACTAAACAAAATATCTTCTTTGCACATGATATGAAAAGTTCCAAACATATAACTATGCTGCTTTAAATCTTTTCCAGATATTTCCCAGAGCAATGTATTATTATCCTTGCTATAACTGAGTTTTGGCTTTTTTTGAGCAATACAACTTTGAAAAAGTAAAGCAAGAGAAATGATATAAAGTATTTTCATTTTATTATTTTAGAATTTAAAGTATTGCACATTTGCCTATTTGCCTATTTTCCCATTTGCACATTTTTGAGAATCTCATCCACTCTCCTCTCCACTCCTTTATCTAATACCAATGGTGGTGCATGGTGCGGTTTTATTCTAGCATCAAAAATAACACTACTACAGCCCCAGTGTTTATTTTCGGTAAAATTATTTATACCATAAATGTCGTGTGATGGATTGCAACGGGTAAACGTAACCCACAAAAAATTATTCATTTTTTCTGCAGTAAAAGATGCATCATCACTCAAAACAATAATGGGAAAAGCATCTAATTCTGTAGCATGAACTTTTAATATATCGTTTATTATGGCTAACTCTTCATGTGCTGTATT
>JAYVID010000038.1:0-7751 GCA_043770525.1 Ferruginibacter sp. | reverse complement strand
TTAAACCAAAGCGATCTATAGCATTTGCTTTTAAATGTGCTACTGCATCTTCTACAGAGTCTGTAAACAAACACAAGTTTAAATCCTCTGGGGATATTGTTTTTGCTGCTTTCATTACTTCAATATGTTCCATTATTTTTTCATGAAAAGCTTTATCAAAAATAATGATTGGAAATTCATGCACTGTTTTTGTTTGTATAAGGGTAAGTGCTTCAAAATACTCATCAAGCGTACCAAACCCACCAGGCATTACTACAAATGCATAAGAATATTTCATGAGCAATGTCTTGCGTACAAAAAAATATTTTATGTTTACAGACATATCCAAATAAGGATTGTGGTGCTGCTCATGTGGTAAAACGATGTTGCAGCCTACACTTTTTCCACCCACATCTCTTGCGCCTCTGTTAGCCGCTTCCATTATACCAGGGCCACCACCCGTCATTATGGTAAAACCAAGTTTGGCTATTTCTCCTGCTATATGTTGAGTTTGTTTATAATATTCATGGTCTTCTTTAAACCTTGCAGAGCCAAAAATAGTAACACATGGGCCAGCAAAATGCAGGGTACGAAACCCTTTAATAAATTCACCTAATACACTTATTGCAAATCTTAAATTCCTCCATCTATTTTGTGGACCTTCTAAAAACTTAATTTCGGTAATGCGCATATATTTATTTTATTTTTCTTCAGTATTGGTATCGCTTAATGTTTGCAAAAAAGCAATCATATCTTTTGCGTTGGTTACATTGTGCTCACCTATTTTTGTACGCCTAAGCTCACTTAGGTATGCGCCACAGCCCAATGCTGCACCCATATCATGCGCTAAGCTGCGTATGTAAGTACCAGTACCACATAGTACTCTAAAATGTATTAAAGGCAATGCTATTGCAACTATTTCATATTCGTAAATGATAACGTTTCTTGCTTTTAATTCCACCGTTTCGCCTCTTCTAGCAAGTTCGTATAAGGCTACACCTTCTTTTTTTATAGCAGAAAAAATGGGAGGAAATTGTTCTATTGCTCCAATAAATTTTTTTGTAGCGTCCTTTATTGCTTCATCACTTATGTGGCAATAATCTTTTATATTTTCAGGCGTACTTTCTTTATCGTAAGTAGGGGTGGTAGCACCTAAAGTAAATGTACCAGTGTACTCTTTTGCCTGAGCCATGTAATCGTTTATTTTTTTCGTAAATTTACCAGTACAAATAATAAGCAGCCCACTAGCCAAAGGGTCTAGTGTGCCTGCATGCCCTACTTTTTTTATTTTTAGAGAGTTTCTTATTTTTCTTACTGCATCAAACGATGTCCAGTGTAGCGGTTTGTCTATTAATATTACCTGCCCTTCTTCATATATTTTTCTTACCTCGTCACTTACTTTTACCTGTGGTAATTTAGTAAAAGAAATACTTTCGTCTCCTTCTATTGCTTGTTTGTGTTTTGCTAAATAAGAACCTGTTGCCAAAATATGTTGTTTAAAATGCTGGGTATTTTTTAATTATTTTTCTAGATTTTTATATTTTTTTTGTGCAGTGTATCTCAATAATAAATCGGTTAGTACAAATGCTGTAACTGCCTCTAATACTACGGGTACACGTAATGCAATGCACAAATCATGTCTACCTTTTACTGAAAAATCTTCTATTTCGTTTGTAGTTGTATTCAACGTTTGTTGTACTTTAGGTGTAGAAGAAGTTGGTTTTACTGCTATACGAAAAATCAATTCATTGCCATTTGTAATTCCTCCTACAATGCCCCCAGCATTATTGGTAAGTGTTTTTCCTGTATCATTTTGCAAGGCATCATTGTGTTGGCTGCCTACCATTTTTGCTGCTGCAAACCCAGTTCCAAATTCTATACCCTTTATAGCAGGTATAGCAAAAACGGCATGGCTTAGTTCACTCTCTACCGAATCGAAAAATGGCTCTCCCAAGCCTAATGGCAAATTGCTCACATTGCATTGTACAATACCGCCAATACTATCTCCTAATTGCATAGCTTTTTCAATACCTTTTTCAATATCTGTTTCGCCACCTACTTCAAGCAAAGTTGCTATACAGTTTATATTGTTGTTTACTTGTGCTAAAACTTTTTTTGCTACTACACCCGCTGCCACCAAGCATACAGTAAGCCTGCCGCTAAAATGCCCACCGCCTCTATAATCTTCAAAGCCATCAAATTTTTTGGAGGCAATAAAATCTGCATGGCCTGGCCTTGGTACGGCTCTTTGTTTTTCATAATCTCCACTTCGGGTATTATTATTTTCAAACATTATGGTAAGCGGTGCACCAGTGGTTTTGTCATTAAACATACCCGATAAAAAAATAGGTATGTCATCTTCTTTTCGTGGTGTGGTGCCTGGTTGTGAGCCACCTTTTCTTCTTTCAATATCTGTTGTAAAATCTGCTGCTGTTAAATCTATACCTGCTGGGCAGCCATCAATAGTAATGCCTACAGATGGGCCATGCGATGCGCCAAAAATATGTATTCTAAAAATTGTACCGTAACTGTTCATAGTACGAAGTTAAGGGTTGTAATGGCTGTAAGCAAATGTTGCGAATTTTAAAATATGCGTATCGCTTTTTTATTTTTAGACTTTTTATTACAAATTTAAAAACTTACTTACTATATTTTTTATTGTAGTCCATTGTAAGTTTATATATCTATCATTATCAAATTTTTCAATAGTAGCTCTTTCGTCTATCATATTACACATGTATTGCATACCCTGCCATGCTGGGTATAATTCTTTTTCATCTTTGTCAAATTTTCTTGCAATCTTTATTATAAACTTTAATAAGCCTTTGCCACCAGCACGAAAAAATTTATAATTGCTTTTTGTAACAGTGCTCATGGTAGTTTTTATTTCTCTTGGGCTTACATAATCGCCTGCTATTCTTAAATAACGAGGGCTATCATTATCAATAGCCACCTGTGCAGTATACTCGGCAGTATTTTGCACAGTTGTAAAACACATTTTATGGTCTGCGTTTCCCCAATACAATATTCTTTTTTGTTTGTACAAAATAAGGGGCATTTCATTGGTTACCATATCTGCAAATGCACCATTAAATATTGTAGTTACTTTTATGTTTTGTTTATCAAGGTAAGTGTGAAATTTTCTTCTAAGGTCAAGATTTCTATTTTCACCATCCGTAAATTTTGTAAAATCCAACGAAAAATCTGAAGGAATAAACCGAGGCACTCCAGCTGCAATGGCAGCATCTAATAATACTTTTTGAGTATCTATAATTACATTTTCTAAACCTGCTAAAGCACTTACAACACATGTTATACCTGCACATGATTTTGTAACTTCTGTTGCATTTAATAAGTCAAGTACAATTACTTTTACTCCTATTTGCTCAAGTTCTTGTATTTTTTCTGTGTTGCTTTTTTCTCTTACAATTGCTGTTACTTCTACATTAATTGCTCTAAGTGCTCTTGCTATTCTGCCTCCTAAGTTTCCTGTAGCACCTGCTATTAATATTTTTTTGTTCATTTTTTGATAAGCTTATTTATTTTAAAACTGTAATCAATATTTTATCATTCTCATTATTTTTTAGAATGTCCATCAATGCATCTTTTTTTAATAGATCATTTTTCAATAATGCTGTTTCATTTAGTAAAATAATTTGTATTACCTCTTCTTCCACCCATTCTAAGTCTGCTAGTACTTCTTCAAGCGCATCAAGGTTATGGCCAAAATAATCGGGTATTGATAATTGTTGTTGTAAAGTTGTATAACATTTTTCAATTGTATCGCAGGTGTTTCCATCTATAAATACAATGCGTTCATTGTTTTTTGAAAAGTATGCTGTAGTTATGTTTTTTATGTTGCTCATGTTTATTTTATTTCGGTAAATGTGCTATAATGATCGTTTGTGTACCAGCTTCTACCATCGCTACCTGTACATATTCTTTCTGCGCCACGGTTTTGCCCTTTTACTTTTCTATTTACATCCCACTCTTGGTAAGTTATCTCATTGCCTTGTGCATCTAGCCTGGGTAAGTTGCCTTCTCTATTTGTAAAAACCCTGCCACCTACATAGCCATCCATTGCACTGTTATTAGCTTTTATATATGCTACTACAGTATATGCTTTTGCAGGAATGGCATTATTGCTATTTTCAGTATTTTGGGTGTTGGTATTGTCGTTGTATTTTGGTTTCCTATTATTATCAGTTTGATTATTTTGAACTGTAGGCTGTTGAATATTATTTGTATTTTTTATAAATACATTTTTTGCAATAAGTAAGCCTAATACAAGCCCTATAATAATACCAATAAATAATTGTGAATAATTTTTGATCATATCCAAAGATAAGGAGTATCTAAGAATCTATGTTTGCTTTATCGTTTATTAATTTTGCCTTTACCATTTTATACATATAATAGCTAGCTATTGCAGCAGCTATATGTTTTATGGGATGCCCACTAAGCATATTTGTTGTTTCAAACAGATACACATCAAAATGCTCCAACAATTTTGCTATTACATACCAAAGCACAATCATAGCAATGGGCTTTAATAAAAATGTATGTTTCTTAAAATTTGTAGCTACAATAATGGCAATAAGTAAAATGGGAAGAAATTGAACGATAGCATACAAACGTAAATCCCCTCTAAATTCATGCTCCGTATATTGCCAATAAAAAACAGAGTATATACCCACAACAAGGCTTAAAATCCAAATGCTAAAACCCATTTTTTGAGAAAAACACCATGAATATATAAGTGCAAAAAAAGAAGTAAAAACAATTGTCATGGGTAACCTATCCCAAACCAGTGTTGTATTGTTTGGTGTAAAATGATAATAGCCAGAACCAAAGCCTGTTAAAATAACGCCTATAAACAATGTCCAGATAATTGGATTGGTTATTTTATTATTTAATAAGAATTGTATGCCCAGTATACCTATAAATATGAAACCTATATTGCTTAGCACATTCCAAAAATTAGATATACCTAACACTTTGCAGTCATTTGCAAAATGATGATAAATTACATCTTGAGGTATTGGTTTCATAAAAATGAAAATAGCAATGCTAGTGAGTACTGTAATCCAGAGTAGTAATTTTGGTATGGAGATTGGTTTCATTCTTTTTGATAAAATTTCTAATAAGCTTTGCTACATTTATGTTTTAAAATTAACCAATGATTGATTAATAAAATAATTTTAGACTGGTTATATTTTTTAAATGGCATTTGTAATTTTTTTGTTTATTAGAAAATACCTCAAGCCAATTGAATTACATGAGTTCTAAATTAAAGTTAAAATCTTTTGTAAGATTTTTCTTAAAATTGTTTGCAGTTTATCTAAATGTTATAAAATTGCTTTATTAGTAATTCTACTTACTTAACAAATCTATGTGTTGTATGATTAACTTAATTTGTTTCTCTTCATTTTTTTGAGAAATTATTCTTTCTATAATTTGTTTTTTTTCTTCTTCGTTCAATGCTTTAAAAGCTTTTAAAACATTCGATTCTTTAAAAGTTTCTGTTATCTGCTTTTCAGTTATTTTTTGTTTGGTGGATAAAAGATAAAGTGTAACCGTAACAATTTCACCTCCCTTTTTATTGATAGCTTTTCTTATTTCAGCATTTACTGAAAGCATTTTATCTTCACCCTTTATTGGTGCAAGGTTTCTTGCTTCAATTTTAAAATTGTCAATAAAACCTGAAACCTTTATATCTCCCCATTTTCCTTCAATATTTTTTGAATTAGGAATTACCAAATGATATGTCCAAGCACCTTTGCCAGGTTGGTGCTTTAGTTCAAGTTTTTGCTCTTTAATTATGTATTCCATTTATGAAGGGGCAGTTATTTGGTTGGTATAATATTACAAGCAACTCTATATTTAACAAAATTAAAGAATATACATACAATCAAAGTAGACTAGTGCTGCCCAAATTTTAGTAGTGGACTAATTAGATTTTTTACAGCTTTTCAAATATTCCGATGTATTTCCAGTCCAATAACATTTTTCACATCTACCATCCATAAATTGATGTTTACAATTTTCATACCCATAAAGTATATACACACATTCAGAACAAAGATTACTCATTTTTGATGAAAGCGAGAAATAATCACTTCCACACTCGTCACATAAGATTATTTTATTTTCGTTTTCTTTTAATTTTATTCTCAAAATTTTTCTTTGCCCAAAATAATTTTCATTTTGTGCGAATTGTTTTATTTTCACCATTTAAATCAAACGATTCTTTTATCAGAAGGTAATACTAGCCTATATAACCAAATATTGAAAATGCTATAAAGCCTAGTAAATATGATATTATAAAAGCAACAATAGTTGCTAAAATAACAGCCATATTGTTGTATGATTTTTTTGTAACAAACTTTACAACACCATAACAAATTAACCCCATACCAACAATCAATATGTATGATGTAGCTCCAAAATATAAAAATTGAAGAGATGCAAATGCACCACCTACTAAAGACGCTAATCCACAACCAAGAATACTCTTCATTATCGTCTCAGAGTTTACTTTTTTTCTTCAATAACAGCTTCTGCTTTTTCCACATTTGTTTCAATAATATCGTGTAGTTCTTCTCTTGAAAGTATAGTTGATGAAGTTGTGTTTTTTAAAAAAGCTACATCAACGCCATTTAAACCAAGCTCGGTAGCTTCATTGGCAATTCTTTTTTTCTCATTTACTACAATTGCTTTTGCTTCGAGTCTTTCTATTAGAGAATCAAAACCACCTTTTTTATCCATTACAATATCTAAAGCTTTAGCAGCTTCATCACTATAATTATTTATTTTATTATGAACATTATATAATTCATCATCTGAATAAGCTTCATATTTTACAACAAAATCTTGTGTAGTTAGCATGGTGGTTAATTTTGTAAAATAAATGTATGGTTTTTATTGGTACTCATGACTTATAGCTCCCACGCCTTGTTTCATGTCCCACGAATCATTCTCGTCAATCACCATCAAACAACGTAAATATATTTTTCGAAAAACCAATTTCATCAACCCCCGTTTCATAAAACCTTGCTGATGAATAATGAAAACCTACATCATCTTTTGCCAACATCCATTTACCACTTACAGGGTTAAAATGGACGTTATCTATTTTTTGCTTTGCAACTTCTCTATTATAAATTTCTATACCCAAAGCATCTCTTTGCCATATCTCATGTTTTTTATTTGCCTCATTTACTTCGTAATATTTTGAAGTGTCATTTCCCTTTAGTTCCTTTAAAAATAAATGAGCTGTATGTTTAAGTAAACTTCTTTTGGGTGTTTATTTTCCGTTTAGTCTATTTTGTTGCCAAATTAATTGAACTTGGTTTGGCACTCCGCTTGCTAACGGAGCAAAAGCATAAACTGTTATTAATTCTTTATCGATAAATATTTAAACGAATCTACTATAACCTATTTATTAAAATCATTCTCTAAAAGTGGCAACCATTTATGAATCGTTGCTGTTCAAAAATATATTTTATTGATGGAAGTGTGTGATTTTCTTTGATGTGTTTCCATTAGTAAAATTACTCATTTGTGTTCATAAATTTATAGGAAAATTCTATTAACGGCTTTAGGAGTGGGACACGAACCAAGGCGGGGAAATGGTTAGCCAAAATAAGTTTAAAAAAGTTATAACATAAAATGAATGACTGTCCGTTATTTGGTTTAGCTACTATGCCATGCCTTTTGCAATGAAGCTACCACCAATCTTTCAAATAAATTATCTCCAAAATACCTTCTAT
>JAYVID010000037.1:0-18018 GCA_043770525.1 Ferruginibacter sp. | reverse complement strand
GGATACAACCAACCCAACCAGCTCAGTTTGTAAAACGCCATTACGAAATTACACCCACTACCAATACTACTACAGCAACAGCTAAGGTTACTTTGTATTTTACCCAACAAGAGTTTGATGATTTTAATGCAGTAAATGCAATTGACTTACCTACTGCCGCAAATGATAACATTGGTATTGCAAATTTACTAATAGAAAAACGTGCTGGTACAAGTACTGATAATAGTGGCTTACCCAATACTTACACAGGTGCTGTTACAACCATAAATCCCGTTGATAATAATGTGGTATGGAACGTTGCTCAAAACCGCTGGGAAATAAGTTTTGATGTAACAGGCTTTAGTGGATTTTTTGTAAAAACAGCTACAGGAACATTACCTATAAAATGGTTACATGTATCAGGCATGTTTTTACCCAATAAGCAAGTACAACTAAACTGGAAAGTAGCAGAAAATAATATTACTAATTATGAAATAGAAAAAGCAAATACAACAAATAGTTTTGAAAAAATAGGAACAGTAGCAAGTAAAGGCGATGGAGAAAACAACTACAGCTTTGCAGATAATACAACGCTTATGGGTACTGGTTTGTATAGAATAAAACAATTAAGCAGCAATGGTAGTTTTAGCTACTCAAGTATAGTAAAACTACATAATACAGCTACTATAAAAGTAGAAGCTTATCCCAACCCTGTAAAAGAAATATTGAATGTTACTTTAAACAATACAAACAATATACATGCTACAGCACAGCTTATAGATATGCATGGAAAAGTTGTAGCAATGCAAAAAATAACCACACAAGCATTTACTATTAATATGGCAACACTAAAAGCTTCAGTGTATGTTTTAAAAATAATAAATGGAGATGAAGTGATTACACAAAAAATTATTAAAGATTAGAATGATGATAAAATAAATTTTAAGCGCTTTTCAAATGACAAAGTTCGAATCTATTGGACTGTCAGGTTGAGGCACTCATAAAAAGGTTTTATGTTCTGTGCAAATGACACTGAATTAAAAATCTGTCAAAGTGAGCTTGTTGAACTTGGTGCTACAGTCTTAAGCACCGCCTTCGACAAGCTCAGGCTGACAATTAATTTTTTCGCAATCAGCTATTTACTATGTGTGTCATTAGCAGCTTGTCGAAGCCGGTGCGCTTTTTCAAAACCCGCCTTCGACAAGCTGACATCATACTAATTTGAAAGTAGGTATTTTATAATTCATACAATTTAAAATATCATTCGTAGAGTTTAATACATCATTGGTAGAGTAAATAAATAATAAAAAAGAACTTGTAATAATTTTACAGTACTAAAAAAAACAAACCATGTTACAAACAAATTCGCTAAACCGTTTTATAGGAAAATATTTTGTAGATACCAATAGCATCATACGTTGCGAAGCAAGCAGCAACTACACAAAATTATTTTTTACCAACCAACAACCCTTGGTGATAGCCAAAACATTGAGTGCTTGTGCCAGTGCTATAGGCGATAATAATTTTGTGCGCATTCATCAATCGCATTTAATAAACAAAAATTTTGTAAAGCATATAGCCGTAAACGGAAATGTTTTTTTACACGATGGTACTGTGTGTAATATGAGTAGAAGAAAAAAGCGGGCTGTAAAGCAGTTGCTTTGTGCTAGCTAGATTTTATAAAAGTATACCGTTTTTATTTTTTTCAGGCGTCATTCACCCTGCAAAAACCTACCCCCACTCAATAAAATGGTTACTCACACATTTCCGCTTTAAGTTAACTATATAAAATCCGACTTTTAATTTTCTTTAGAACATAATATCCTCCGAAAAACGCTGTGTTTATTTGCAGCCCTTATTTGTGCTGTACAAAACATATTCAACCATTATATTTTAAATATTTTTTAAAAATAAAAACAAACAAAATGAAATCAATTAAGCTTTTTGTAACGATGTGCATTTTACTATTGAGCATAAATAGTAAAGCACAAAACGTAGGTATAAACAATAGCAACCCACAAGCAGCATTAGACTTGCAGGGTGATTTACGATTGCGTAGTGCTGTACTTACCCTGCCCACCAACCTAAACCATAATGTAGATTTGATAACCACCAAAAGCAGTGTGTATATGTTTGGTGGAGGAGCATTGAGTGGCTGCCAAATTACAGGTTTTACTGGTGGTGTAGATGGACGTATGATTACGATTTTTAACAACAGTACAACCAATGCTGTGCAATTGTACGATGCTAGCAATGGTATAAGTATTGCCAATAGTGCTGCCGCTAACAGAATACTTACTGGCACCGGCAACTCAGCTGTAATTTATGGTAATGGCTCTGTAACCCTACGCTACGATGGAGCAAAAGCAAGCTGGGTGGTAACAGGTAGTAACTATGTAGATGGATTAAGCACAGCCGCCACAACCCAATGGAATGTAGCTGGTAATAATATAAGTAATAATAACAGTGGGAATGTGGGGGTAGGTACTGCTAATCCTGTAAAAAAATTAGAGATCAATAGTGGGGCTGCAAACCAATCTGGATTGCGTTTATCGCAATATGCAAGTACAACCACTGATGTAAATGTTACAGATGTACTAGCAGATGTAACTTCAGTAACTGGGCTAGCTTTTGACAATGCAGGAAACTGTTATGCCACAAATTTTGATAATAATAAAATACATAAAATTTCTGCTGCTGGAGTAGTATCTGATTTTGTAGTTACTGGTTTAAGCCAGCCGCATGATATTGTTTTTGGACCAGATGGTAATTTGTATGTTAGTAATTATACTAGTGGTATAATCTCTAAAATTACTTTGGCTGGTGCTATTACCACTATTTCATCAGGATTTCAAAATCCGATTGGACTAACATTTGACAACGCTGGCTATTTATATGTAGTTAATGGTGGAGACGGTAGACTTTCGAGAGTTAATGTCAGTAGCGGTAGTACTTTTTATGCTTTTGGAACCGGACTTACAAGTCCATATGGCTGTGTATTTAATGCGCCAAACAATACTGTATACATAGCAAATTACGGAGCAAACGAAATAGCTCAAATAAATTTAACAACAGGTGGCCTAAAAACTACATTTAAGGCTGGAGTTGATTTTTGTACAGGCATAAATATAGATGCAAGCGGAAATATATATGCAGCGCAGGCAGCACCCAATAAAGTAGTAAAAATAACCCAAGCTGGTGTGGTTAGTGATTATGCTACCACTACCTATCCATTTGATATTACATTTTATAATGGAAAATTATACATGGCCAATCAAACGATAAACAAAATATCTGTTTTAAATGAAGTATCTAATTTTTTAGCGGTAGACAATGCAGGTGATGTGGTAAGGGTAAAGGCTGGAAATTTATTACAACCAACTGGGCAAAGCTTAACAACTTGGACAGTAGCAGGAAATAATCAAACAAGTAATAATAGTGGTAATGTGGGTATTGGAGAACCTGCACCTACAGAAAAATTGCAAGTAAATAATGGTAATGCAAAAATTGGAGGTGGGTTATGGGCCACTGCAACGGATGATAAGGTTTTAAAATTTGGTGATCAGAATTATGTAACTATTGGAGAGGTAGGTGGAGATGATAAGATGGAAATAAAGGCGAATGAAATAACACTGAAAGCGGTATCTGGAAAAGTTTTGGTGCCTTTGGGGGGAATTGGTATTCACACTACAACACCTATAGCTCCCCTTTCTTTTGCAAACGAGTTTGGAGATAAAATATGCCTTTGGAACATAAATAACACTACACAATTGGGTATGGGTATACAAGGTGGAACAATGCAATTTTATACAGGCAATGGGGATCGTATGGCATTTGGATTTGGTAGTTCAAATAGTTTTAATGAAACAATGACTTTTTATCCGGGTAGTGGACAATTAGGTGTAGGAACTACAAATGTAGGGGCTTACAAACTAGCAGTAAACGGAAACATTAGGAGCAAAGAAGTAACGGTAGAAACGGACAACTGGCCTGATTTCGTTTTTGATAAAAAATATAATCTTCCATCTTTAAAAAATGTGGAAGCATTTATAAGTGAACATAATCATTTACCAAATATTCCTTCGGCAAAAGAAATAGAAACAAATGGTTTACAGTTGGGCGATGTACAGAAGAAAATGATGCAGAAAATAGAAGAACTTACTTTATACATTATAGAACAAAACAAACGCATTGAAAAACTAGAAGCAGAAAAATTACAAACCAACAATAAATAATTAGTAATGAAAAAATTATTGATAGTAGCGTTTGTATTGTTAGTGAATATTGCAAATGCACAAATAAAAATGACGCCTGAGCTAAATCAAAAGCTAAATGGTAAGACTAAATTTAATGATATTAAAAATACTGTTCTAAACCATTACAATCAAAAGCTTTCTGGTTTAAGCAGCAGGGATAGTATTGAACAAAAAAGCATTATGCGGCAGCTAAAAATGTGGAATAGAAAATTTTGGTTAGAAGAGTATTATACAAACAGTGATGGCTTTGTACAAGATAAAAATAAAATTGACTTAGCTGCAGCAAGGAATTTACCAATAGCAAACAGTAATGCAGCTGCAAGGCAACCTATTGCATGGATAAATCAAGGACCATTTAATGGAAATGATGGACTTGGCAGATTTGACAAATTGGCTTTTCATCCAACTAATTCCAATATAATATTTGCAGGTTCCCCTCATGGCGGATTATTTAAAACGACTAACGGTGGTAATAACTGGGATCCTGTTAGTGCATTTCTACCTGCATTAGGTATTTCTGGTATTGCCATTCATCCAACAAATCCTGATATAATTTATGTACTAACTGGAGAAGCAAATACAGTTGGATATTTTGGCAATGATTATTTATCTTCCTCAGACGGGGTGTATAAAACAACAGATGCTGGTGTAAGTTGGTTTAAAGCAGGTAATTTTCCTGGTTTGCAAAATATAAATTACTTCGGTAGAGATTTAATTATAAACCCAATAAATCCACAAATATTATTGGCAGCTACTTCAAATGGGCTTTTTAGAACCAGCAATGGCGGTGATAGTTGGATAAATGTAAACTCAGGTAATAATATTTTTGATATTGAATTTAAACCTACTGACCCTAATACTGTCTATGCCTGTAACAGTACATTTATGAGGTCTTTAAATGGAGGAATCACATTTACTGATATTCCGATTGCAGGTTTGACAGGTGCTGAACGAGTTTCAATAGCTGTTACACCTGCTAATCCAGCAAAAATAGCTTTGTTTGCTGGTAGCAGGAGCGCAAACTCTTTAGTGGGGGTTTTTATTTCAACTAACTCAGGAAGCAATTTCAATTTGGTTTATAATGGCGCAGGCAATAGTGAAGGCAATTTATTTCACAGCTACATTGATATTGATGCAGTGGGTGGTCAGCAAACTTATAATAATACAATTGCAATAAGTCCAATAAACGAAAATATAATTGTAGTGGGCGGTCTTTGCGTTTGGAGTTCTTATGACAATGGTGTTAGCTGGACACAGGAAACAGCCTATTATGCAGCAAGTGGAACATTACATGAATACATCCACCCAGACCAACATGAGTTAAAATATCAGCCTAGTGGGACACTTTATGTAGCAAACGATGGAGGAGTTTATAAAAGTATTGACAATGGAGATGATTGGGAATTTAAAAGTACTGGCTTAGTGGCTACACAATTTTATCATTTTGAAAGAGAAAATGATGAGTATGATATTTGGGGTGGCGCACAGGATAATGGGATTTTAGAACAAACAGGCAGTGGGGGCAATTACTTTACTTATTATGGTGGAGATGGGTATGACGTTATGACAGATCATAATTATTTAGTAGCAGACGGTGAGGATAATGATATTATTTATACAGTTAATGCAACCATATTTAGAGATAATGGAACACCGCAAGATTTAGAAATTGAAGTGGAAGGTAATACTTCATTTTTTGGTAATCTAGGCATGTCTCCAAGCAATGAGGAAAGAATTTATGTAGGGTATAGCCAAGGAACTTATTTTAGCAATGATGCAGGAAGCAACTGGACATTGGCTGCTGCTGCTAATCCACGTCCAGGTAATTGGTGCTTAGCCGTGGCTAGGAGTAATGGCAACGTTTATACTGCTGGACGCAATGGTAATATTGCAGGGTTATATAAATATCCAGATGAAAATACTGCTGTAAATATCAGTCCTCCTGCACCGTATGTAAATACTTTAAAAATTACAGATATAGACATACATCCCCTTGATGCTAATATTGTTTATATTTCCATTGCAGGCACTGCATCCAATGCAAAAGTATTTGTAACAACAAATGGAGGAACAACTTGGAGTAATTGGTCATTTAATTTACCTAACGTACCCATTTTTTGTATAAAAAGAGATGGTAATGATGGTGTGTATGTTGGTACTTCAATAGGTGTTTATTATAAAAGAAATGGAGTAAGCTATTGGGAGTATTTTAGTAATGGTTTACCATCTACACCTGTTACTGAAATAGAAATGTGGCCAGAACCAAACCCAGTTAACAATATTGTGCCTAGTTATGCTCCAGCAGCTAATCCCGAAATTTGGATTTCAACTTTTGGAAGAGGTATTTGGTTTACGAAGCAATACACAGCTAATTGTATAAATATAAATCCACTAACTGGAAATGTAATTGGACCAAGGTTTGAAGAAGCTACAACGCAGATAAATTCTAACCAAAATATTTATAGTGCAGGCACAGATGTAAGGTACAATGCTGGTCAAAAAATAGTACTTACAAATGGTTTTAAAGTGCAAAGCGGTGCAAAATTTAAAGCAAAAATTGCCCCATGTGGCTCACCAAGTGAATAACAATATTAAAAAATCAAAATGAAAAATTTAACCATCTCCAAAACAATCTTAACAGAAGGTGCAGCAGATAATACTTTTTATTAATAAAAAAACTCCAACAGATTTTAGAATAAAAAAAAGGAGTCTGAAACATTTAATGGGTGGTGTAGGTATCATGAATATTAATATGTAAAATTTTGTTTTCATAGGGGTAACAATTAAAAGGCAGCAGGTTTTATAAAAACTTAGCTGCTTTTTTTATGATGTTTTTCTAGTTTGTAACAGACTAAAGTGGTATTTTACAAACTTGAAAGTAATTTAATGCCACAATCAATATTGAGCCAGTCTTAATAAATATTTGCATTGCAAAATCATGAAAATTTAATGTAGCACTAAGTTTTAATTACTGTATTAATTAAAAGGCAGAAGTTATTTTAAAAAAAGTTTACCATTCACTAAATATAACCCACCATTCACTTATTCTTATAATAAAATCAATAACCCCAAATGTAGTTTTATGTTCTCAAAAATTAACAAAGCTGTTTTTATTGGTAGATTAATAAAGCTTATTGGTAGAGTAATAATCACAACAAATATTGGCAGCAGTACTTTTGATATATCAAATAATTAATCAAACAAAATAAAAAAAAGATCATGAAAAAATTAATGTTAGTAGCTGTATTATTCACAGCAATGTTTACAAGTTGTAAAAAAGAAAGTACACCAGCACCTGCAGCAATTGTTTATCCAATTGAAGGAACATGGAATGGCTTTTACGGAAGCGGTACAGGAGCGCAAACCTATGATTATACTATGTTGGTAGAGGCAGGCGGTATAATTACAGTAGCAAATGGTGCAACTATTTCTGGTGTGCCAGCTAGCGCTAGAGCTACAGGTACTTACACTTTAGTAGGTAATGTATTTAATGGTAAATATACTTTCCCAGGCCCTTCTTCGTATAGTTTTACGGCTACTTTTAATAGTGCTACAGGTAAATTAGAAAATGGCACTTGGGGTAGAGGCACAAATACAACCAATGGTGGACTTTGGTACATGAATAGAAAAAATTAGATTTTATTTTTTATTAAACTGCCTAATTAATTTAATTTTTATTTAGGCAGTTTTGTATTTTAATAAGTGCTATTATTACTAGCCTATAGACACTTTAGTTCTCAAAAATATTTAAGTTATTGTTTATTGCAGTAGCATTAATTTTATTTTTTTGAAGTTTTAATAAAATATGCTCATTTTTTATTTAAAAATTTTGCCTTTAACCCTCTTCCAATTGCAAACTGCTTTCTGCTCTTTATATTTGCAACATCAATTCACAACACTACATATTACAAACACCCATCGAGTACCTCACAGGAGTATCCGCACAGCGAGGCGATATGCTGCGCAAAGATTTAAACATACATACGTTTAATGATTTGCTTAATCATTTTCCTTTTAGACATGTGGACAAAACTCAGGTGGATGCTATAGCCACACTTAATCAACATGATGAGTATGCATACATAGCTGGAAAATTATTGAGCCTAGATTTGATGGGTGAAGGCAGAGGAAAAAGATTGGTAGGGAAATTAAAAGATGGTTCTGGAATGATAGAGTTGGTTTGGTTTCAAGGGATAAACTATGTAGAAAAAATAATGCATGTTGGGCATCAATATTTGGTGTTTGGCAAGCTTGGTTTTTTTATGGGTACCCCACAAATTGCACACCCAGAAATTGAAAATTTTTCTCCACAAAAAATGGAAGGCAAGCCTACGCTAGAACCTATTTATCCAAGTACAGAAAAATTAAAAGCAAGAGGCATTACGGGGCCAGTGTTTGGAAAATTTACCACAGAACTTTTTTTAAAAATTACTGAAAAAGATTTACCAGAAAATTTACCCGAAGCAATCATTGTAGATTATAAGCTCATGCGAAGGTTTGAAGCATACAAACAAATACATTTTCCCACTACAGAAAAACATTATCAACATGCGCTACGTCGTTTAAAGTTTGAAGAATTATTTTTTGCCCAAATGCGTATGCAAATTACCCGTATGCAGCGGCATCGTTTTAGCAAGGGCAATGTGTTTGAATCTGTAGGTAAATTATTCAATAATTTTTACAACAATTATTTACCTTTTACGCTTACGGGTGCACAAAAAAGAGTATTAAAAGAAATACGAAAAGATACAGGTACTGGTAGGCAAATGAGTAGGCTCTTGCAAGGAGATGTAGGTAGCGGAAAAACAATGGTAGCGTTGCTTTGTATGTTAATAGCTGCGGACAACGGGTTTCAGTCTGTATTGATGGCACCTACTGAAATATTGGCCACACAACATTTTATAGGCATAAGCGATATGCTAAAAGATATGCCTGTAAAATTGCACTTGCTCACAGGTTCTGTAAAAGCAAAAGCTCGTAGAGAAATATTGAAAGATGCAGAAGATGGTACAGCACATTTTTTAATAGGTACACATGCCGTGATAGAAACAAAAGTAAATTTTAAAAACCTTGGATTAGCCATTATAGATGAGCAACATAAATTTGGTGTAGCACAACGGGCACAACTAAGAGATAAAAATACCATTCCACCACATGTGCTTGTAATGACTGCAACGCCCATACCACGTACATTGGCGCTTACTGCTTATGGCGATTTAGATTATAGTGTAATGGATGAATTGCCGCCAGGCAGAAAGCCCATAGAAACCATTCATAGAAACGAAAGTGCCAGACCTCAAATAATGGATTTTATAAAAACAGAAATTGCAAAAGGCTTACAAGTATACATCGTTTACCCATTAATAGAAGAAAGTAGCACACTCGATTTTGAAAATTTGATGAAAGGTTATGAAGAAATAAAATCATTTTTTCCTGAACCAAAATATTGGATAAGTATGGTGCATGGCAAGCAAGATGCACAGGTAAAAGAAAACAACATGCAGCGTTTTGTAAAAGGAGAGGCTCAAATAATGGTAAGTACAACAGTAATAGAAGTAGGGGTAAATGTACCCAACGCATCTGTAATGGTAATAGAAAGTGCTGAGCGGTTTGGTTTATCGCAACTACACCAGCTGCGTGGGCGTGTGGGTAGGGGAGCAGATAAAAGTTATTGTGTATTGCTCACTGGTAAAAAATTATCCAACGATGGAAGAGAACGTATGAAAATAATGGTGGCTACAAATGACGGTTTTGCGATAGCAGAAAAAGACTTAGAACTGCGTGGACCAGGTGAAATAGAAGGTACTAAACAAAGCGGTGCACTAAACTTTAAGCTTGCAAGTATTGTAAATGATAAAGCAATGCTAGAAGTAGCAAGAGATGTGGTTGAAAGAATACTGGAAAAAGATCCTGATATAGAGTTAGATGAAAATGTAGCAGTAAAAAATTATTTGGTATCTCAAAAAGGGAAAACAAAGTGGAGTAAGATAGCTTGAGGAGGTTGGCGGTTGGCAAAAAGAAGTTGGCAAAAAGAAGTTGGCAAAGGGCAATTGGCAAAAGGCAGTTGGCAAAATGCAGTTGGCAAAATGCTGTTGGCAAAATGCAGTTGGCAAAAATGCAGTTTACATAAGGAAATTTTTAAATTATCAATTGCAAAAATCGGATTTTGAAAGCTGATATTCAAATTTTTACAATTTGATTATCACTAAATTCCCATAATTTGATTAAATTGTACCAAAATTTTTCTATTGAAATTGTTTCACAAAATATTTTTATCGTCAATATTGTTTTTTGGGCTAAGTTTTTGTCCAAAAAATATGTTTGCACAAATGGAATTTGTGCAAAATAAAGGGCAGTGGAATGCCAAAGTAAATTTTAAAGGAGATTTTCAAACTGGGGCTTTCTTTTTAGAAAATAGCGGTTTTACAGTAAGGTTAAATAAGCCAGAAGATGTGGTTGCATTATCTGATTATATGCATGGGCATAAAAAAACTTTTGAGAAACAAAAATTACCTGGTGCCTTTCATTCTTATGCTTATAATGTTACTTTTTTAGGAGCAAATGAAAATCCTTTAAAAATGCCTGACAAGCCTTTGTCTACTTACAATAACTATTTTATTGGGAACGATAAAACGAAATGGGCAGGTGATTGCAAAATTTATAATGCTGTTACATATAAAAACATCTACCCAAATATTGATGTAAGATATTACAGCACCAAAGATAAATTAAAGTATGATTTTATTGTGCATCCAGGCGGAAATCCCTCACTAATAGCAATGCGGTACGATGGTGTACAATCTTTATCAATAAGAAATAAAGAATTAATAATAGGGACAACTATTGGTGAAGTAAAAGAATTAGCACCTTATTCTTATCAAACAAATATTTTTAAAAGGCAAGATGTAGCAACAAAATATGTTGTTAAAGATAATGTAGTGAGTTTCAAAATCACAAATCATGATCCAACTGCTACGCTGGTTATTGACCCTCAATTAATTTTTTCTTCGCTGTCAAGAACAGTAGCCGATAATTTTGGATACACTGCTACACCTGGTGCAGATGGTAGTTTTTTTGCAGGCTGTAATGTTTGGGCAAATGGTTATCCAACAAGTCCTGGTGCATTTCAAACGGCTTTTGCAGGAGGAGATTATGATATAGGTATTCTTAAGCTTAATGCAAATGGAACTAACAGGGTTTATGCTACATATATTGGTGGTAATGGATTGGAACAACCACATAGCCTAATCGCTGATGCAGCTGGTAATTTAATCATTGCTGGTAGAACCAATTCTTCAAACTATCCTTTGCTGTCTGGTATTCCTGCAAATGGAGCTGGGTACGATATTATTATTTCCGTATTAAATTCAACTGGGACGGCATTAATTGGTTCTGCTAAAATTGGTGGTGCAGGCGATGATGGTGTGAATATGAATGATAAAAATGTAGCACCTTTTGGGGACAATAGTATTAGAAGAAATTACGGTGATGATGCAAAAAGTGAAGTAATATTGGATGCATCAAACAACATCATTTTAGCTTCTTGTTCTCAATCAGATAATTTTCCATTATTATCTCCAATTCAAACCACAAAGGCAGGGTTGCAAGACGGTGTAATTTTAAAACTTACACCTAATGCTTCCGCACTTATTTTTTCAACTTATTTTGGAGGACAGGGAGACGATGCTTGTTATGTAACGGCTATAAATCCACTCACTGGTAATTTGTATGTAGGCGGTGCTACTGCTAGTAACAACTTGCCTGGAAACACTACTGGTACAGTAAATCCAAATAGTCTTGGAGATATTGATGGTTTTGTAACAGAACTCACATCAAATGGTACTGGTATTATTAAAACTACTTACATTGGTACTAATGGAATAGATGCCGTTTATGGTTTAAAGTTCGATAAGTATGGCTTCCCTTATATAATGGGTACAACAACTGGTACTTGGATTCCTTTTAATGCTACATACAATGTTCCCAATTCAAAACAATTTATAGCAAAATTAAAACCTGATTTATCGGCTTATATCTATTCTACAAATTTTGGTACAATTGATCCGTTACCTAATATATCTCCAATTGCTTTTTTAGTAGATCGTTGTGAAAATGTATATGTTTCTGGCTGGGGAGGTAGCGTAAATTCAGGGTATTCAAATAGTGGTACAGCAGGTTTGCCAGCAGTAAATCCTATTACAGGTATACCAGCAGCAGATGGATCAGACTTTTATTTTTTTGTATTAAAAAAAGATGCACAAGCTCAGTTGTTTGGCTCGCATTTTGGTCAAGATGGGGGAACAGGAGATCACGTAGATGGTGGTACAAGTCGGTTTGACGAAAACGGAATAATTTATCAAGCTATTTGTGCAAACTGTGGAAATGCTGGATCAGTAAATTTCCCTACTTTTCCAAATAACGTTTGGGGCCCTACCAATTTAAGCACAAGGTGCAACCTTGCCGCAGTAAAAATCGATATGGATTTTGCAGGAATAGCCACAGAAATTCAATCATCTATTGCAGGGGTTTTAAATGATACTTTGGGTTGTGTACCCGTATTGGTAAAGTTTAAAGATACTCTACAAAAAGGAGTAACTTATTATTGGAATTTCGATGCTGTAAACTTTCCTAATGCAGTAAATCAAACTACCACCTTACCAGAATCACAAAACTTTTTTACAGCAACAGGCACTTATAGAGTAAGATTAATTTCTGAAGATTCTAGTACCTGTAATATTAGAGATACAGCCTACATTACAATTGAAATTTCTGATAAAGTATTAACCCCAAGATTTAGAATAGATAGATTAAATCCATGTGTAGATAAAAAGTATCAGTTCACCAATATTTCTACAGCTTCTTTACCTACTACATTTACTACAAAATCTTTTGTATGGGATTATGGGGATGGTTCACCAAAAGATACCACCAATTTTTCACCCGTACGTACACATACATACGCATCTGTAGGTACATATCAAGTAATTTTAACTGCTATTGATAATCGATTTTGTAATACCCCCATAGCAGATACACAACAATTGGTAATTTTACCCGATGTAACTGCAAAAACAAAACCTATATCATTTGCTTGTGGGCAAACGGCTTTAACTTTTGAAAACGAATCTATCAATGCTATAACTTACAAATGGGAAGTAGTAAATAGTAGCAATGTTGTAGTTGCTACCTCTACCGATTTTTTACCTAGTTTTCCTGCGCTGTTGGAAGGTGATTATAAATTTAGGTTAATGGCATATAACCCTGCAACCTGCAATAAAGCTGACACCACAGGTTATTTTAGTTTTAAAGTAATTGCACAACCAAATGCAGCTTTCGATTATACTCCAAAACCGCCACAACCAAATACGCCAACAACATTTATAAATTTATCTACCAATGCTACTAGTTATTTATGGAGTTTTGGAGATGGGCAGAGTTCAACCCTTGTAAACCCAACTCATGAGTATGACAAAAAAGGTATTTATAAAGTGGTGTTGGTAGCATACAATAAAATATGTACTGATACTGCAAAGTTAGATATTGAAGTATTAATAAATCAACTGCTTGATGTACCAAATGCATTTACACCAGGTAAATTTGGACAAAATGGAATTGTATATGTACGAGGCTTTGGTATAGGTAAAATGGTTTGGAGAATTTATAATAGATGGGGAGAGCAAGTATTTAAGTCTACCGATAAAAGAACAGGTTGGGATGGATATTACAAGGGAAAACTACAACCCATGGATGTATACACATACACTTTAGATGTAGAATTTGATGATGGTGAAAAAGCAAGAAAAACAGGTGATATAACTTTATTAAGATAATATGTTTTACTATCATCTTTAATATCCTTACACTTTTAACATTTATTATTTAATAAATGCAGTATTTGGCTTATAAATTGTACCTATATTACATTAGCATCCGCTTATTTATGTAAATAAAATTAAAATCAAAATAAGTATTTTTTTCGTTAATTGTTTTTGTACAGATTAAAAATTTTGAGAGGTTGAAACATTTTAAATTATTATTTTATTGCTTTTTTGCAATCTTTTTGCCTTGCGAAAATGTAAGTGCACAAATGGATTTTGTTCAAAACAAAGGGCAATGGAATAAAAAAGTAAAATACAAAAGCGATTTTTTATCGGGTTCTCTTTTTTTAGAAAACAATGGCTTTACTGTTTTAATTCACAATGTAGCTGAGTTACAAAAACTATCGGAGTATAGACATGGAACTTTATCTCTGGAACAAAAAAATGCCTTAGATAAAAATTTTACGCTACACTCTTTTGCTTACAATGTAAGTTTTTTAGGTGCAGCATTTAGTGCAGAAACAAAACCTGAAAAACAACAAGCCTCTTATAACAATTATTTTATTGGTACAGATGAAAAGCAATGGGCAGCAGATTGTAAAATTTATCAAGCCATTACTTACAAAGAAATTTATCCCAACATTGATATTAGATATTACAGTACAGGCGATAAACTAAAATATGATTTTATTGTAAAGCCAGGAGGCAATCCAAATCAAATTGCTATGCGATATGATGGGGGCGTAAAATTATCTATAAAAAATAAAGAGCTAAATATTGGTAACTCAGTAGCTACTTTAAAAGAATTGGAACCTTATACCTATCAAACAAATGCAAAAGGTAGAAAAGATGTAAATGCTAAATTTGTAGTAACAGATAATGTAGTTACTTTTAAATTAGATAATTATGATTTAGATGCAACTTTAATTATTGATCCACAATTAATTTTTTCTACTTTTTCTGGTAGTAGTGCAGATAACTGGGGCTACACAGCTACCCCTGGGCCAGATGGTAGTTTTTATTCTGGTGGAGTAGTTTTTGGTAGTGGTTATCCCATAACTGTTGGGGCAATTCAAACACAGTATAACGGGGGGGTACCAGAAGGCTCTTTTAGTGGAGTAGATATTGGTATTACAAAATTTTCTCCAGATGGTGGAGCTAGGTTGTATTCTACTTATTTAGGCGGTGGAGGTAATGAGCAGCCACATAGTTTGATTGTAGATGCAGCTGGCAATCTTGTAATAGCAGGTAGAACCAATTCAAGTAATTTTCCTTTGAGAACCGGTATTCCTGCTACAGGTTCTGGTTTTGATATTTTTATTACAAAATTTAATGCTACTGGTACGGCACTTATTGGCTCTGTAAAAATTGGGGGCTCTGCTAATGATGGCGTAAATATTAGACCAAAATATGATGGTACACCCGGATCTGATAGACTAAGAAGAAATTATGGAGATGATGCTAGGAGTGAAGTAATTTTAGATGCAGCAAACAATGTTTATTTATCATCATGTACTCAGTCTGCTAACTTTCCTGTTTTATTTGCTGCCCAAGGAGTATTTGCTGGTACACAAGATGGTGTTATTTTAAAATTAACACCTACACTTTCAAGTCTTTTATATTCTACTTATTTTGGAGGCTCAGGCGATGATGCATGTTTTGTTGCATCTATTAATCCTACCAACGGTAATTTATATGTAGGAGGCGCTACATCTAGTAATAATTTGCTTGGAAGCACATCTGGTACCATTGGCACATCATACAACGGAGGTATTGATGGATTTGTAACTATATTACCGCCTAGCGGTGCTTCTTTTATTAAAACAACTTATTTGGGTACAAATGATATAGATCTTGTATACGGATTAAAATTTGATAAGTTTGGGTTTCCATATATAATGGGTACATCTAAAGGGTCATGGCCAATTTTAAATGCCTCTTTCAGTGTTCCTGGTTCAAAACAATTCATTTCAAAATTACAACCAGATTTGTCTGCGTATGTTTATTCAACTGTATTTGGAACTCCCATAAGTGACCCCAATATTTCTCCTGTAGCTTTTTTAGTTGATAGATGTGAAAACGTATATGTTTCTGGTTGGGGAGGTGGTATCAATGTTGCACAAAATTATTCTACGGGTACCACAAGTGGCATGGCTTCAGTAAATCCATTAGCAGGTATTAGACCTCCTGATGGAGCAGATTTTTATTTTTTTGTATTAAGAAAAGATGCACAATCACAATTGTTTGGATCTACTTTTGGGCAATTTGGAGGATCTATTGGAGACCACGTAGATGGCGGTACCAGTAGGTTTGATGTAAATGGTGTAATATATCAAGCTATATGTGCAAATTGTGGTGGAAGAACATCTTCTCCACCAATCGTTTTTCCCATTACACCAGGTGTTGCTGGGCCTATAAATGGAAGTTTATCATGTAACCAAGCATCTGTAAAAATAGATATGAATTTTGCAGGTGTGGGTGCTGAAATTCAATCTGAAATAAATGGTGAAATAAATGATACACTAGGTTGCATACCCCTCACTGTAAATTTTAGAGATCTAAAATCAAAAGGGGTAACTTATTATTGGAATTTTAACAGTGCTCCTCCTGGTAATATTAATAATGTAGATGCTACCACTACTACTCCCAACACAACTTTTACATTTATAAATGTGGGTGTTTATAGAGTAAGATTGATTGCCGAAGACTTAAGTACTTGCAACCTTAGAGATACTTCTTACATAACAATAAGAACAGGCAGAGATAGAGCAATACCAAATTTTACAAGTCTCAAAACAGGGCCTTGCACTAGTAAAACATTTAAATTTACAAATACATCTACATCAGTATCTGGTGTTGCTGTTCCCTTTATCCCACAAACTTTTGTTTGGGACTTTGGAGATAATTCTGCTACCGATACTACAGATTTTGCAGAAATGCCTTCTCATAATTATGCATCTTCTGGTACGTATCCTGTAAAGCTTACAATAATCGATACTCGATTTTGTAATACGCCGGATAGCATTATTATTCCATTACGCATAAGTGATAATGTAAAAGCAAAACCTACTTCTAGTCAATTGGGTTGTGCACCATATATACCTATTTTTAAAAATGAATCCGAAGCAGGGCTTACTTGGTTGTGGGAATTATTTGATGCTACATCAAACACATTATTGCAAACATCTACAGATTTAGTACCTGTTTTTAATCCATTACCCATTGGTGATTATAGGTATCGTTTAACAGCTTTTGATTCTACTACATGTAATAAAGTAGATGTATCTGCTTTTCAAAAAATAAAAGTGGTACAAAAACCGCAGGCAAGTTTTACTTGGGGGCCTAACCCACCGGAGCCAAATGTGCCAGTTCGCTTTACCAATACTTCCATGTTTGCTGATACTTATTTGTGGAACTTTGGAGATGGAGAAAGCTCCACATTGGTAAACCCTGTACATGAATACAATGCAACTGGTATGTATGATGCTCAATTAATAGCTTACAGTAGAGCTGGTTGTTCTGATACTACTGTAATAAAAGTAAATGTAATTGTAAATCCATTGCTTGATGTGCCCAATGCCTTTACTCCTGGTAGGTTTGGTATAAATAGCGTAGTATTGGTTAGAGGTTTTGGTATAGATGAAATGGACTGGAGAATTTACAATAGATGGGGGCAAATGATTTTTAAATCGAACAGTAAAAAAATAGGTTGGGATGGTACTTACAAAGGAAAGTTACAACCAATTGATACCTATACTTATTCTTTAAACGTTACATTTTCTGATGGAAAAAAAATAACGAAGCAGGGAGATATTGTTTTGTTGAGATAGGGTTGAAGGTTTAAGGTTTAAGGTTTAAGGTTTAAGGTTTGTGTATGCCTAAAATAGGTTGACAAAAACTTGTCACTTATGAAGCACAAATCTAATCAAAAATTAGAAATTCGGGAACGTCGAATTTTTTCCGAA
>JAYVID010000036.1:0-5452 GCA_043770525.1 Ferruginibacter sp. | reverse complement strand
GCCATAGACCCAGGTTATAGAACAGGTTGCAAAGTAGTGTGTATAGATGAAAAAGGAGAGTTGCAAAAAACGGCACTTATTTTCGTACATGAAAAAAATAGGATGGATGATGCAGAGCATACCATACGCTCGCTTGTAAAACAATACGACATACAAGCATTTGCAATAGGAGATGGAACCGCAGGGAGAGAGACAGAGCAATTCATAAAAAAATTAAATATTGGGCTGCCAGTTTATTTGGTAAATGAAGATGGTGCAAGTATTTATTCTGCATCAGAAATAGCAAGGCAAGAATTTCCTGATCAAGATATAACCATAAGAGGCGCTGTGAGCATAGGTCGTAGGCTAATGGATCCATTGGCAGAGTTAGTAAAAATAGACCCGAAAAGTATTGGCGTAGGGCAGTACCAACACGATGTAAACCAACCAAGGCTTAAAGAAAAACTAGACCAAACCGTAGTGAGTTGTGTAAACATTGTGGGTGTAAATTTAAACACAGCCAGTAAACATTTGCTGAGTTATGTAAGTGGAATTGGAAGCAGCATTGCAGAAAATATTGTAGCATATAGAAAACAGGAAGGAAAATTTACCAGCAGAAAACAATTGCTCAAAGTACCTCGCCTTGGAGGAAAAGCTTATGAGCAGTGCGCAGGTTTTTTACGCATACCTGGTGCAGATGATGTACTTGATGCAAGTGCAGTGCACCCGGAGGCATACACACTTGTGCAGCAAATGGCAAAAGATATTAATGCAGATGTAAATACATTGATAGGAAATGAAACATTGCTTGCTACGATTGATAAAAAGAAATACATCAACGAAAATTTTGGAGCGCATACCATAAATGATATTATTAGCGAACTAAAAAAGCCAGGGCTTGATCCAAGAAGTGAAGCACAGATTTTTGAGTTTGCCCAAATTTTTGGAATAGAAGATGTGCATGTGGGTATGGAAGTGCCAGGTATTGTAACTAATCTTACTCGCTTTGGCGCCTTTGTAGATATTGGTGTAAAGCAAGATGGGCTTGTGCATGTATCTGAAATAGCTCATAAGTACATAACCGACCCTAGCGAAGTGCTAAAACTAAACCAGCACGTAAAAGTAAAAGTGATGGAAGTAGATGTGGCTCGTAAGCGAATTGCCCTATCAATTAAGCAAACGGAGGCAGCACCAGCACATCAAGCTAGGCCTGCGCAACATATTACAAAAGCCAAGCAAACCTTTGCTGCACCTGCTAAAGAGGTGCAACCTGCTACCATGGATGATGCTTTGGCGGCTTTGAAAAATAAGTTTAGGTAAAAAAGGTTTAAAAAAGTTTTGCTAAGAAAAATTTCTCCCTATCTTTGCAATCCGAAATTGAAAAAGCAGTTATCTTTTTAATTGTTTTATCACAAGGGAGTTTAGCTCAGTTGGTTTAGAGCATCTGCCTTACAAGCAGAGGGTCACAGGTTCGACTCCTGTAACTCCCACAAAGCTTCACAGAAATGTGAGGCTTTTTTAGTTTGTACTAATTTTGTAACATGCAACAAGAAACCTCCTCTATAAAAGTAGCTGTAGATGCTATTGTATTTGGGTATTCAAAAACTGATGGATTATCAGTATTACTTATCAAACGAAAGTACGATCCCTTTAAAAATGCTTGGGCTATACCAGGGGGTTTTGTTTTAGAAAATGAAAGCTTGGAAACAGCAGTGAGGAGAGAGCTGCAAGAGGAAACCGGCATTACCGTAAATTATTTAGAACAACTATATTCTTTTGGTGAACCAAATAGAGACCCACGTCAAAGAATAATTTCTATAGCCTATTTTGCCTTGGTAAATAGCACAATTTTTTCTACTTTAAAAGCAAGTACAGATGCTGAAGAAGCACAATGGTATGGCATAAATAAATTACCAACTTTAGCTTTTGATCATAAAAAAATATTGCAAGTAGCCATTGAGCGGTTAAAAGCAAAAGTAAGGTACGAGCCTATTGGGTTTGAATTGTTAGATAAAGCATTTGCATTTTCTGATCTCGAAAAACTATATAGCATTTTGCTAGATAGACCCATTGATAGAAGAAATTTTACCAAAAAAATATTATCGCTAGATATATTAGAAGATACAGGAAAGCTAGCTTCTACAGGCGTTGGCCGCCCAAGTAAAGTGTATCAATTCAATAAAAAAAGATACAACCAATTACAAAAAGAAGGAATTTATTTTGAAGTGTAGTTTTTTATAATTAACCAAAAGTTGCTTTTTTTGACTTTTTTGGCTGATTATAATTTTTCAACAATATGTTGTAGGATAAATTTTTTGTAAAGAAAATATTATGCGTAAAATATACGCAAATTAAAATTTCTTCCTATCTTTGCATTATCAAACTAAAAGTACAACAATGAAAACAATAAACCTAAACACAGAAGAAGGTATAAAAATTACCCTCTTTCCCGATAGCCAACCACATGTAAACATAGCAGGTATAGCAGAGGGAGAGGAAGTGAAAGTAATATGCTCCATAACGAGTAGTGATAAGCTGTTTGAGTTATTACAAACTGCCAATGCGCTAGATAATTTATTTGCAAAAAAGAAAATATTAATTATCCCTTATTTGTTAGCAGCCCGCTACGATAGGCTGATGCTACCAGGCGATAGTATAGACCTAAAAGTAATAGCGGATATGATAAACAGTTGTGGGTTTGAAAAAGTGTATTTGTATGATGTGCATAGCGATGTAGCATTATTGCTTATAAAAAATGCAATAGCCATTACCAATAAAAATTTAGTAGAACAATACACAAAAGAAAATGCTATTTTAATTTGCCCCGATGCAGGTGCTGCCAAAAAAGTAGGAAAATATTTTGAGTGGAATAGTAACATTACGGATATTATTTACTGCAACAAGAGTAGAGATTTAGCCACGGGAAAACTTACTCTAAAAGTATTAGAGCCTGAAAAATGCATTGGGCGACATTGCTTGATAGTAGATGATATATGCGATGGAGGTGGAACTTTTCTTGCAATAGCGGAGCAAGTAAAACCAGCACACCTCACACTAATTGTAACGCATGGTATTTTTTCAAAAGGGTTTGAGGAGTTGGAGAAAAGTTTTCAAGAGATAATTGTATCGGATAGTTTGTATAGGAAGTATGAATCGGGGATTGTGAAGACAGTTCCGTTTCAAAATTGATTTTGAAAAATGCTTTGCATTTTTTGTTAGTGGGCTTAAGAACCTTGATTGGACTTCGGTGGCGACGCTCCGTTCATCGGATTGCTACTATTGGGCTTTATAGAATTATATTTTAAAAATATTCAAATTTATGACACAAGAAATAATACAAGCTTTTGGAAAAGAAGATTATCCGAGAACAATTGAATTGTTAACTGATTTTATGAAAAATAACCTCGGAAATTCTACTGCTCATGCTATGCTAGGATTAGCCTATTTCTTAATAAATGATTTCACTAATTCTAGAATTGAATTTAAAGTCGCTATTGAAAAAGGACATGTCAGTCGTAGAGTTTATGTTGCTTATGCAGATACCTTATGCCTACTAAATAATCTTGATGAGGCTTTAATATATTATGAGAAAGCAATAGCAGTTGACAATAACTTAAAGGAGAATAATATATTTAGGAAAGAAAATATTTTATTTAAAAAAGGAAATATTAATCTTCATTGTGAAAATCTCGAGGCAGGACTAAAAGATTTTTTAGCACTTAGTGATTATGTCAATCATAACAACATAGAATTTGATAAAATTAGCTCTGTAAACCTTTATATTGGGGATTTATACGCAGGTAAGCAAGATTATGCTAATGCATTAGCTTACTTACTCAAAAGTAAAAATAATAAATTTTTAGTCTTTCTTGCAAATGAAGTTGCAAAATTAAATGTGGAACAAGACGAAAAAGAATTTCTTTTTTTTCGTGCATTTGCTTTAAGCCTTCCAATTGATTTGATTCGTTTCGAATCACTGAATAAGGCTAAGAATAATGACATTTCCTTTTGTCACTATACTAGTCTTGAAGTTGTCGATAAGCTAATTTTAAAAAATGATGATGGAATTGATAATACGATGCGCTATTACAATGCTATTCATATGGCAGACCCTGAGGAAGGGAATACAATTTTTGAATTGTTAGGTGAAAATGCAAAATTTCTTTTTGAAAAAGGAAAAGATAACGAAGAAAATAATGTTTATTTAGGTTCTTTTATGGAATCTAAAGATTGCGACAAACATATTATGTGGAGAACTTACGGTAAGGGAAAAGGAGAAGAAGCAAAAGGTTGTTCAATTGTAATTAAAAATGATTTCTTTGATGGAATGTATGGTTCTTTTAATAAATATTTGACGGATGTTACTAAAATTAAAGAAGATACTAATAATTGTTTAAACAAAGTTTATTACTACAACTATGAGGAAAAAGACATAGTTAATGATGATAATTCCTGTATTAAGAATAATTTAGATGCTGCGATATTTTTGATTGAAGATTTATATCAATTCTATAGTACTTCTTCTAAAAGTGATATTAAAAAGTGTATTGAATCAATCGTTAATAGAGCTATATCTGAAATCCAATACCTGTTTAAATCACATCATTGGGACTATGAAAAAGAATATAGAATAATACAAGTAATACCACATCATAATCCTGAGGTTTTAGTTGATAAATTTTCATCACCTAAAAAACTGTATATTAATTCTCCAAAAATTGTAAAAGAGCACTTAGAAAAAGTAATTCTTGGCGCTAAAGTTAAAAATCCTGCTGAATGGATAAGTTTAGATGCTCAACTTAAAAAAGAAAATAAAGAAGTTGAATTTTCTTTTTCTAAGTGTAAATTTCAATAAATGAAAATCCAAATAATAAATACCGACATCACAAGCTTACAAGTAGATGTCATTGTAAACGCTGCTAATAATTCCCTCACGGGCGGTGGTGGTGTAGATGGTGCAATACACAGGGCAGCAGGTGCAGCGTTGCGTGCATATTGTGCTAGCCTGCGTGGTTGCGAAACAGGTTTTGCAAAAATTACACCTGCTTTTAATTTGCCTGCAAAATTTGTAATACATGCTGTAGGCCCTGTATGGAACAATGGTACAGAAAATGAAGAAAATCTATTGGCTAGTTGCTACGAAAATTGTTTACGATTAGCAATAGAAAACAATGTGAAAACAATAGCTTTCCCATGCATAAGTACGGGCGCATATCGTTTTCCTTTTGATAAAGCTTGTATGATTGCTTTACAAACAATAGACACATTTTTAGAAAAAAATGAATCGATAGAAAAAGTGTATTTGGTTGTATTTGGAGAAAAAGATTTGAGGAATTATGAAAGGGATTTTGAGAAGTATTTTTCAAAAAAGCAATTTAATTCAAACTAATAAACTTGAATTTTAAAAAATAAACCTTAGCAGAAGGGTACAATATTTTTAGAGACAAACCTTATTATCTTATTTTAAAACCTT
>JAYVID010000035.1:0-9477 GCA_043770525.1 Ferruginibacter sp. | reverse complement strand
GGATAAGAAGGATCCAAGTAAAAATTTTTATCTGCCGAGTATTTTGCACTAAATAATAAAGTATAATAGTTAGATAATTTATGAGACCATGTAGATTGAATAAATAAATTATTATCCTTTAATCGTTGATTGCTAATTGTATTATATAAAATTATAGCTCCTGGTAATCCTCTATTTGAATTGTACCAATATGCCTTTAGCTTAATACTGTTTTTATAATTTTTATTATAGAGCAAATCATACTCTATTTTTTTTGCACTTATGTCGGAGTTTATTCTAGTTTCTGTTACATTGTTATTTTCGTAAGCTGTAAATGGGTAATTGCTTTTGCAAAACTGTGCCCATGCATGTAATGATGTTTGTAATTTTTTTGATAAAGCCGTTTTAAAAGTTATGGATGGGGCAAAGTAACCAAATGAGCCATGTTGCAATTTTATTTGAAGTGAGTATTTTTCTTTATTGTTGATAACACTACCTATTGTTTTTATATTTATTAATGATGCAGATGCAAAAGCCCTTGCAGGTAAAAGTAGTTTGTTAGCATTACTATTGGATGATTGTAATTGCTCTATATTATCTATCGTAAATTTACCAAGGTCTGTTTGTCCGCCTTGTGCATCTCCTAGCATTAGGCCATCATACATTACACCTGTATGGTTGGCTCCTAAGCTTCTTATAGATACTGTTTTCAATCCACCCACGCCACCATAATCTTTTACATACACACCTGCAAACTGTTTTAAAGCATCTGCTATCGATATACTATTTGCTAAGTCTGATTTGCCTAAACTTTGTGTTGGAGTAGGAGTGGGCATGCTCATACTAGAATAAGTCATAGCAGATACTTTTACGGTAATTAAAGTATCTTTCTGTTTTTGTGCAAAACAAACTACCTCAATAAAAGTAAATAAGAAATATGTAAATATTTTTTTCAAATAAAACTGTTTATAAAAAAACAGCTATCGTATGAATAGAGGTATGCAAATGCATCTACAAAATAAAGCATCTACAGCCTTTCACCCGAAAGCTTTTTGATTGTTATGAAAATTGGCAGGTCTTCTGGCTTATTGCATTCATAGCAACCTTCCCGTTTTTTACAACAGTGGTATCTTGCTAGAACGTTTGCTTTTTTACAGCAAGCAATTTTACAGCTACGGGGATAGCTCCTGATTTTCGCAGGATTCCCTTTTAATTATCATACATAATATATGACAAACCATTTTTCTGCTGCAAATGTAGTTGTTTTATAAGGAAAGGTTTTAGGTACAATGAAATTATTACTAAGGTTGCCAACTTTTGTAAATAAATCATCAAATATTTTTATTATTTCTTAAAGGTTGAAAAGCCATTTGTAACAGTTGTGATATATTAAGTTCACTCATTCTTTTTGCATAAAGAAAAGGATATCGATTTTTAATAAAAAAGTAGATATATATGAACAACTGCGAATTCATTTTTGCTAAAACCAAAATAAAATAATTTTACAAAAAAAGCGCCTCAATAATTGAGGCGCTTTTAAAAAAGAATGATATTTTATTTTTTTATAAACTTTTCTGTGTGAACGATGTTTCCTTTAACATCTATTATTTTTAAATAATAAACACCAGAAGGAATTTTTTGTACATCTAAAGTAGTAATCATATCATTTAAACTTTGAGTATAAATATTTTTACCATTTACATCATACATCACCATTGTTCTCTGTGTATTATCTGCCAATAAGTAAATGTTTAATTTATCAGTTGTTGGATTTGGAAAAACTTTTACAGTTGTTTTTCTATCTTCTACAAAAGTTAAATCTTGATTGTTAGTAATTGCTGCAGTGCCCAATTGTACTTTTAAAGTATAACAAACAGTAGCACTGTTTGCCCCGTTGTATCCAAACACCCTTAAATAATAAGTACCAGCTGTATAAGTTCTGCTAATTGTTTCACTACTTGTACCACCTAATTCAGATGATGCTAATTGTGTTGTACCGTTGCTACTATATAATCTTACATCATAGTCCCCAGGTAAAGTAGACAATGTGATAGTAGCAGTACCACCTGTTGTTATTACAAATTTGTAATAATCAATATCGCCATTCACACTAATAGTTCCTTTTACATCTGTATTAAACGGTACTGTGCCTGCACCAGCTACAGTTCCATTTGTACTTATATCATATACACCAGGGCATGCACTTGTAGCTGCAGTTGTTGTAAATTGAGCCTGAGTATAAACACTACTTAAGCCACTACAATTGGTACGTACTCTATAATCGTAGGTAGTACTAGCAGTTAAACCTGTTATAGCTCTCGTAGTAGAAGTTGTAGCAGTAACGGCATTTGTCCAAGCTGTTGACGATGTTAGTTTATAATCTACATCATAGCTTATAGCTCCACCCACAGCTGTCCAATTTACAGTGCCTCCAGTACTAGTTAAGCTATTAGCATTAAGCCCTGAAGGTGCTGTACATGTGGCAGGTGCAGTGGTTGTAAACTGTGCTTGTGTGTATGCACCTGTTGTACCAGTACAATTTGCTCTTACTCTATAATCATAAGTTGTGCCTTGTGTTAAAGCAGCAATAGCAGCATTGGTATTTGTAGAAGCGGTTGCTGCATTTGTCCATACAGTTGCAGTTGTTAACTTATAATCTACATCATAATTATTTGCACCACTTAGTGCAGACCAATTTAAAGTAGCAGTAGTATTTGTAATTGATGTAGCATTTAATCCTGCTACTGTACCACATGTTGGAGTAACAACAGCACCAATAATTGTTGTAAATAAACCTCTGCCATGTGTAGATGCTGCAACTAATCCATCGCTTGCTCTGTATTGTAACATATCTGTACGCACATTTGGAAAACCAGTTTCAGGATCCCAAATAGTAGCAGTAGTATTTATTAATTCTGTCTGCCATACACCAGTTTCTGTAGCTATTATTGCTTTGTTATTTGTACCTGGGTAAAACATTGCCCAACGTACAGGCATGTCTGGTAAGTTTCCATCTATTGCATTCCAAGTAGTGCCGCCATCGTTCGTAACCCATACATTGTTTACACCATAGTTAGATACTGTAACAATTATATTTTGCTCTGTTGTACCAAATTCTATACTAGAAATATTTGTGCTAGCTATTGCGATTGCACTACCTATAATATTTGTAAAAGTTGGAGTACCATTTGCGTTGGTAGCTTTTATTAAACTAGCAGCAACACCACTACCGCCACCACCAAAGTAAACTGTGTTACTTGTATAAGGAGATACTTTTACAGCACTTATTTTCCCACCGTTTAAACCGCTCATAGTTACGGGTGTAAAAGTGCTTCCAGTTTGTGCATTTGCCCATCTTATGTATGTGTTTGCAATTCCACTTGCATATAAAATATTGGCTGCATCATCATAGTCAAATGGGTTTATAAATTTACCAGCTGATGAAGAATAATTTACAGAACTCCAAGTATTTCCACCATCTGCACTTCTTCTATATTGGTTATAAACATACGCACCCCATTGGTATTGAGGTTGATCTTGATCTATAGCTACATAAGCACCATCACCACCAGTAACTTCTACTGAAGATGTAAGCCCAACTCCATTCAATTGATGTGTGCCATTATCTTGTGCCCCTGCTAAAAAATAATTTGTAGAGGTTGGGTGTATAGCAACGGAATAAAATTGTTTTATTCTTAAACCTTGATTGCGATCACTAAAGCTTGTACCACCATTTGCAGAGTAATGTATACCACCATCACAGCCTACTAAAACTTGGTTGTTGTTTCGCCATGTAATTATCTGTTGGTCTGCATGTACATACTGGCCAGTAGTGCCTACCCATTGACTTATTTTTGTCCAACTACCACCACCATCGGTTGTTTTGTAGCAATCTAATCCACCTACTATTACATTATTTACATTATTAGGATCAATGGCTACTGCCATGCAATACCATGCTTGCCCATTTGCAAAATTTGTGGGGGTAGAAGTAGTTCCAGCCCAGTTTACACCACCATCTGTAGATTTATAAATAGTAGGTACTTGAAAAGCTGAGTTTGCAGAAAGTGCATACAAAGTGTTTCCTACGCTTGCTAAATCTACATTGTACTGTGTAGGAAAAGTAGTAGTCGGACTTGTCCATGTAGTTGAAGTAACAGTAGCTGGACTATCAGTAAACCTATATCCACTGATTGCAGTAGCTGTATTGTAATAACCACAACTAATGTGTAAACGGCCAGTATTACTCAATTCTATATCTGTAATTCTTGTATCTAAACCGCTAGGTGTTATACTTGCCCAAGTAGCAGTAGATTTTGTAAAACGTTGCACTCCTACATTTCCATTGGTTGTATTATTACCAACGTATAAATTACCACTTACATCACATATAATTTTGCTTACATTATAAAATGTAGTACTACCAGGCATTACAGCCCAGTTTGCTCCACCATCTACACTACGCCATATACCAGCACCTCTTACAGCGTCTGCATTTAGTGCTTTTTCACCTGTGCCAAAATACATAATATTACCGTCCGTTGGATCTTGGCAAATAGAAGAAACAGCAAGGTTTCCAAAAAAATCATTTATAGGGGTCCATGTTGCAGGGTTAGCTGTAATGTCATTTGTTTTCCACAATCCACCATCAATACCTCCAACCCATATTGTTTTGCCAGTAGCATCTCTTAGGTCTTCCCAAATTGCTCTCATTCTGCCAGCTGTTTTACCATTACCTGGTCTTGTATTACCATTACTTGGTCCTACTGCATCTGAAAAAGGGCCACGTTCTGTCCAAGAAAATAATGGAGCCCTGTTTGCAGTATTCATTTGATCTAATCTTAGCTTACGTTGTTCAAAAGCCTGCACCAGCCTATATTGTGGTATGTAACCCAATACTGGGTCTTTGGAGTTGTCTATATCAAATTGTATTCTTTTCGATATACCGATTTGATTTTCGCTCACTTGTTCTACTTGTGCTTTTACAAGCATTATAGAAAATAATAGAAAGGGTAGGAGTAATGCTTTTCTAATCATAAAATTGTTTTTAAGTGTGGTCTCAAATTAAACAACTTTGCTAAATAAAAAGTATTTTTTTATAAACATTTTGGAATATGTTAAGAACAAATATTTTATTTTCTCCATTCCCAAGGCGCAACAGGTGTTGCATCTTTCCACAATCCTTTTTTATTGGCTTTTGCAGTTTGTTGCAAAAGTTCATATTCATTATTTTTGGAGTATTTTTTAAAGTGCCAAGCTAGGCCAGCTATAATTAGCTCCTTGTTTACATTTATATTTTGTGGGTTAATGATTGTAGCTATCAATCTTTTATATTTATCAAATTTATTATTGTTTTGTACTGTTACTTTTTGTCCAAAGCATAAGGAAGCAGTATATTTTTTTGCTTCTTTGCCAAAAGGTTGTTTGTTTCTTATTTCTGGACAATCAATGTCTGCAAGCCTAATGCTAATTTTTTTATTCTCATATAAAACATCAATAGAGTCTCCATCTTTTATGGCTATCACTTTTGCAGTAAAAGAAAAAGGAAATGTTGTTTTTACTTCGTTATTAAACGTACTAAGTAAAAGGCTAATTAAGAAATAGAACTTTGAAAAGAGCATAAGAATTATTTTTAGTGAAATTAGCTTTTAATTACAATAATTACAATTTCAACTTTTTTATTTTTTTCTAAATTAATTATTTTTTGCTGCTGTATAAAAAGCCTTTCTACTATTTCTTTTTTAAAACTGCAAATACACCGGTAATATTGCTTCTGCTTGTTTCATTTGTATAGCTACAAAAACGATTACAAAGAAGAGGAATATTTTAGTATAAATATTGGTTCCACTTAACCATGTAATTGCTTTTTGCTCTGTTTGTAAAGGAATAAAATGTAATACAAAAGCAATAATCAAAACTATGAAAACACCTGTGTAAGCTGCTATCAATTCGGGTGTAAGACTCAAACTTAAGTTGCTAGTAATTTGATGTAGCATATTAAGGCTATCATTAAAAGTAGCAGTTTTAAAAAATATCCAACACAAGCACACAAAGTGAAAAGTAATAACAATACCTATAATCGAAAATAACTTTCTATTTTTTTGAAGTATATTTTTTACAAATGTATTTCGTTCTATTAAATTATTTTTCACTTTATCTATTCCCAAGGCAGTGCCATGTAGCCCTCCCCAAAAAACAAAGTTCCAACTTGCGCCATGCCACAAACCACCAAGTAGCATGGTTATAAAAAGATTTATATTTTGTTTTGGCTTGCTGCACCTATTTCCACCCAACGGTATGTATAAATAATCTTTCAACCAACTGCTGAGGCTTATATGCCACCTTCTCCAAAACTCTGTTATGCTTTTGCTTTGGTAAGGAGATGCAAAGTTGGGATTTATTTCAAACCCCATCCATTTACCCATGCCTATGGCCATGCTACTATAGCCGCTAAAGTCGCAATAAATTACCATAGCATACCCATACACCCCTGTAATGCACTCCACACCTGTGTATAAGCTTGGGTTATCAAAAACCCTTTCTACATAGTTGCTGTATAAATAATCGGATATGATCATCTTTTTAAAAATTCCACTTCCAATGAGGTATAAACCTTCACTTACTTGTTCATTACTTATAGCTACTTGTTTTCTTATTTGTGGTACAAAATCGGCTGCTCTTACAATAGGCCCCATCATTAGTTTTGGAAAAAATGAAAGAAAAAATAAATAATCCCAAAATGATTGTACTGGTTTAATTTGTTTGCGATATACATCTACCGTGTAACTCAAATTTTCGAAAGTATAAAATGAAATACCTATGGGTAATATTAAATGCAGGGGTTCTATTTTACCAATACTAATATTGTTGATAGTATCTATAAATAAATTGGTGTATTTAAAAAAGAACAATAACCCAAGGTTAAGTACAATACTTATAATGAGTAATTGCTTTCGCTTATTTTTTTTAATTGTTTTATAAATTGAATTGCTAATATTATAATCTACTACTGCTGCAACCATTATACACATTACATACCAGCCACAAGCTTTGTAAAAAAAGTATAAACTAAATACACATACTACTATGGTACGTAAAAAAGTTTTTTTATAAATAAATTGATACACTATAAAAAACAGCAGCATAAAAATTAAGAAAAATGCAGAGTTAAATAGTAGGGGATCTTTAGGGTTGTATTGTAAATGTTGCAATAAGTTTTTAATGCTGGGCATGTTAGTTGGGTTATTTAAAGTTGATGATATTTGTGTATAATAGTTGGGCAACTTTAGCTGCTCCTTTAAAATTTATGTGGGTATAATCTTTATATGCTAAGCAGGTATCGCCTTCTACCCATTTTATCATACTGTTGTAGCCGCCCATGTTTTCATATAGGTTCCAAAATGCAATGCCATTTTTTTCAGCTATTTCATTTTGTATATTTATTAATGTAGGTACACCCTTATCTGTTTCATATCTTCCATTTGTTTTTACAGCCTTGTCTGATGTGCTTATTATTAATATGGCAGCATGTGGAAATTGAGTTTTTAAAAACTCAATTGTTTTTTGTAATCCTATTTTGTACCAATCTAGTTTATCATTATTAGTTAATACGTTTATACCATAGTGTAGTACAATTAGTTCATATTGCTGTATTGCATTAAACTGATTAAAAGTAGCGGTATCTATTTTTCGTAAGTGAGTTCCATTGCTGCCTCTGGTAGAAAAATTATCTGCATATACACCAACGCTATCTTCAAAACTTACTCCTATAAAATTTGTAGAAGATGTATTTGCTGCTATTTTTAAAGTAGAAAATGAGTTGTTATTTATTTTTTCTGACGTAAGAATATTGTTTGTGTTTGGCAATATTTTTTCATATTCAATTGTATCTGTTGCTACGTTAATGGTACTGCTTTCTGTAGAGTTATAAAACAAGTTTGCATTATTACAATACTTATACGGAGTTTGCAAACTGTATTTACTAAAACTATTATTTGCTTTGAAAGTTTTAAGCAACTTGCTTGCATTGTCTTCTATAGCCCAGTTTTTACTGGTACTTTGTAATACCGATTTACGCATTTCGCTATTTATACATTCCATTGGTACAAAGCCAACACCATTACCACCAAACTGTTTTTGGAGCAATTGCCTCAGTTCGTTGGTTACTAAATCACTCTCTATAAAACTATCTCCAAAGTAAGCTATACGCACTTTTTTATTTTTTGCATTTTGTAATGCTGTTATAAAGTGAGCAAAACTTTTTTCTTCATTTATACTGTAATCTTGTATAGCTAAATCACTTTTTTCTTTACTATTTTTTGATTGTTTTTTTGCAGTAATCTTTTTTGTTTCTTTATTTGTAATGCTATCTTTTTGGTTCGTTTTTAAATCTGCATATAAGTCTATTTGTTTTATTTTTTTAGGAAATATTTTACTTGTATTTATAAAAGATAAAATAGTAAGCAATAGGGTTACTACAAACACTATTATAAGTGGCTGGCGAATTTGATTCTGGCCCATGATTTTTTAAAATTAATTGGTGGAGTAGAAAATAGAAAGCAAGATGGTACTGATAGCTTAACACTGTGATGCATTAAACTGGTACAATAATAGGGATAAGGCAAGGGCTAACCCGAACCGTGTATTTGGGTGATAACTACTAAGCCACCATCATAAGATGGCTCTACATTAAATTTTATAAGAAAAGTGTCTGTGAGGGTGGTGTACTTTGTACACCTGCAACCGTCGTCCATAAAAGGAGTTATTATGCAGTGAAAGTACAACTATGAATAAGCCTTTTCCAAATATTGCTAGTTAGAAATTTGTTAAAGGTTTTAATTTTTGAAAAGCACTTTTTTTTGGTTGTAAAAAAATAGCCGTGGCAAACCACAGCTATTTTTAATTTTTAAATAATGATTTTACAAAACAGCAATTTCTTTTTTTGCAACTTTGGCGGCAGCTTCTTTTGTAGTAATCATTATTACACCATTTTTACCTTTTTCACCAAACTGTTCAACAGCAGTTTCACTTATCAAAACATTTACAGATTTTATGTCGTTAGGGTCTATAGCTTCCATTTCTCTTTTGTCTATAATTTTGCCATCAAGCATAATTAATGGTGTAGCTTTTTCATTTTTAATAAACACTTTCGATAACTTATTCTTTGTGGTTATTTCTGTGTTTTTTTCATTGGTTTTCTTTATGCTAACTCTAACTAACTTTTCTTTAGAGCCATTTATCGCTATCATATTTTTCTTAGTAGTTACTTTTATTACTCCACCCATAGCTTTATCTCCATATTCTGCAATAGCAAATTTACCTTTTAATAAATCAATAGATTGTATACTACTTGATGGTATGGCATCTAAAAACATTTTATCTTTTATTTCACCATCTATTTCTATTAAAGGATTTGGAACATCTTCTATTTGCTCTATTTTTATACTTGCTTTTTCAATGGTTTCAATAATCATTCCATTTACTTTATCTTTTCCTTTT
>JAYVID010000034.1:0-2722 GCA_043770525.1 Ferruginibacter sp. | reverse complement strand
AATACATTAAAATCTTTTACTTCTATTTTGTTGTTATCTTTTTTTACCAACTTCATATACGTTCCAAAATCTAACTTACCACCAGCACCTTTCTTTGGTGCTTTTAGTTTTAAATTGAGTACATCAATATTAAAATCGTTGCTCAAATACAATTCCATATCACCACAAATATCAGAAGGACCATTCATACAAATGTTACGAGCCGTTAAGCCAAAGTTGTCATTATTCTCTGGAATATCTACCGAGGTTACCACCGAAAAATAGGCTTGTACAGGTGTTACCACTACCTCTGTAACTGCAAGCATAAATGGATCAGAATTTATACCTAAAGGCAATTCAAACCCTATTTGATTAAGTGAATTGGTAACTTGTTGTATGGGATCGTTTTTTACAAATGCTACAATATTTTGTATTTCAGATTTTGTATGGTTCAGCATTTCTACTGTTTGGTCTTGTCCTACAGGTACAAGATTTGGACCACCAGGTTTTACATTTGCTTTAATAGTTCCTTCAAGCATATTTTTACTTGCGGTTACTTTTACATCCGTAAAATTTACCCTTAGTTTTGCAAAACTGCTATTTATAAATGGCACTGGCATTGTACCTTTTCCACTAAATTTTCCGCCAGCTATTGGGTTTATTTCTGTAATGGTTACTATAAATTTATTTGCATTTATTTTATCCCCTACTTTTAGTTGCGTATTATCTACAGGGTCTGCAGGCAGTATTCCGTTACATATAGCACCGCAGTTTCCTGCAATACTTTCGTTAGGCACATAAGGTGGGTTACCTGCTGGCGGTGGCGGTGGTGGCGGATTTACTACAACTGGCGGACCTCCAACAACTGGTGGATTTACGGCATCTATACCCATTATAAACCAACCCACTTCGCTACGTCCTGCATTTCTAAAAATCATTTTATTAAATGGATCTTTAGCAGTAACCATCATAGCATATTTTTTTCCTTTTATTATTTGTGGTTGGCCAGGGCCGTATAAAAAAACATTGCTGTTTACAGTTTGTTCAAAAGTTGGAATAACAGTATTACTCATCATTGCATCCCAAGGATTTCTATTTTCGGGTACTTCTACAATACGCAATATGTATTGTAATGTAGGTGGTGCACCAGCAGGCGTAGTCCAATTAAAAATTATATTTTGTACGGGCAGTGCCGCTACAACAGTCGTAGATATTGGGTTTAATATAATTGGCGGCTCTATATTGTACAACGGAATTACATTGCTACAACCAATAGGTTCATCTAAGCTATAAGGAACTAATGTTCTAAAATTATAAGCCCTCACACACAAGCGATAATCACCTTCGGGCAAAATACCAGTTTTTTCAAATGCTACTCTGTCTGTTCCTATAACATCTAAATTGCTTAAATCAAACATTTGTATTATTTGCAAAGCATCTACATCTACAGATGATGCTGCTGGAATTCTGATTGGTTGATTGCTTCTAAAGCCAGCTTTGGTTTTTACACTTACTCCATTATCTCCTGTGAGATTTGCAGCTATTTGCACATTTACCTCAAAGGTTTCTGTGTTTATTAATTTTAGTGCAATACGCTCTGGGTGCAGCTGATAGTCGCTTATGTTTTGCTGGTATGGTGGCAATACACTTACTACAACTTGCACAGATGTTTGTGCAAATACAACACTATTTATAAGTAAAAAAACGATTGTAAGATATTTTTTAAGATGCATTTTACAGAGTATTAAAAGTTTAAAGTATAAGAAAGATCGCCTCTCAAATAATTAATATTGTTGGTAGAAGTAGCTGATTTTAATTGTGTATTGTTTACAAATACTCCAACATTAAAATGATGCATTTTGCCAATTTTGGAAGATGCTTGCACACCAGCATTAATAGTAAGAGTAGTATTATTATTTCTTTTACCTACTAATACAGTATTGGTTACCCCAATGGTAAACACATCGTTTTTAAAAGATTTATCTATACCAATATTGCCTCCATAATTGTTATCATTAAGTACATTACCAGAAATGGCATTGTAGTTAGCACCAATAGTGTATCCAAATTTTGATGCAATAAAATTTTGCTTAAAACTGAGCAATGCACTGATGGTATTTAGTGTTCTATTTTGTGCAGTAGCTGAGTAAGATGTATTAAAATCGTTTAAAGTATTAAAATTTATATTGCCCAAAATGCTATTCGTTCTTTTTGCATTTGTAATAGTATATATTGGTGTAAGATTTATATTTTGTGTAGCTTGTGTTATCCTAAATGTATCTGCAATGCGTTGTACATTGGGTACTTGGTTTATACTGTAGTTATTGTAATTGGCATTTACCAAAAACTTTTTAGATAGCATTGCATTTACTGCCAAGCTTCCAATAATTCTATTGGCAGTAGTACGTTTTAATTTATTTAAATTATCATTTTGTACACCTATGCTTGCATTTACATTTATCTTTTTCTTTAATAAACTAAACGAAGGCATGAGGGTAATATTTTGTACATCACTATTTATAAAATATGCTCCCATTGTTTTAAACTCTGGCTGCACACGGAGGTAACGTAGCCTTAGGCCAAATGATTTTACTTTAAACCCAATGGCAGTTTGTATGGCATTGTAATACTCTGTAGATTGATTTATTTGTAATAATTTTTTTGATAAATTTCTTATATCCGATCCACTATTTGTTGCATCTAACAATGATGGATTTCTAAGATCTCTTGTATAAATACTCAA
>JAYVID010000033.1:0-2410 GCA_043770525.1 Ferruginibacter sp. | reverse complement strand
TATACATTAAACCTTATAAAAAAAGCAATGTATTAAAAGGACAGGTTCAGTAAATTTTTAATGTTAGAATGTATCCGCCCAAGGAAGAGTTGTAAAAAGTAAATGCAATTTTAATAATAAACACATACACAAGCATGAAAAAAATTAAAACTTTCATCATTTGCTTACTAGTAATAGCAAACACAGCAACCGCCCAACAAACAGATATTGTAGGCCCAGCAGGTAGTGTGGATTTTGGTGAATTTATAACCGTATTACCCAATGGTAATTTTGTAGTAATTGATAAAAAATATTCTGAGCCAAGCTTTAATAATTTAGGGGCTGTGCATTTATACAACGGTGCTACCAAGCTTTTAATAAGTACACTAAAAGGTAGTGCCATTAACGATTTTGTTGGCTCAGGTGGCATTACCGTTTTAGCTAATGGCAATTTTGTAATATCCTCTCCAGAGTGGCGTTTTGGAGCTTTAGCAAAAGCAGGTGCAGTTACTTGGGTAAATGCTACAACGGGGTTAAATGCTGCGGTAAGTGTAACCAATTCTGTAACTGGTGGAGATGCATTTTGTGGTACAAATCAAAAAGTATTTGGTTTGCCCAATAGCAACTATGTTATTTGTATGCCCAACTGGAGTGTGGTTAATACATTCAATCAAAAAGGAGCTGTTAGGTTTTGCAATGGTAATACTGGTGCAGTTGGTATAATTTCAAGTATTAATTCAGTAATTGGCGCCACTACAAATGATGCTATTGGTGACGGGGGTATAAAAGTATTGCCTAATGGTAATTATGTAATAATATCTAAGGCTTACAGTTTGTATAAAAGTGCTATTACTTTATGCAGTGGAAATACTGGCTTGCCTGCTTTAGGCAACCTTGGGATAATTGATGATACTAATTCTCTCTTGGGGCGTGCAAGTGGTTCGCAAAGCGATCCAATTGATGTGTATCCGTTAACCAATAATAACTATGTAGTGGTATTGTCAAGAAACAACAACACAATAAATTTTTATCTTTGCACGGTTACTTTAACAAATGGTAGTATAGTTGGCTTGGCAAGTGCTAATAATTCTCTTATACCAAGTGCTAATTATAATTTTTTGGGCAACTATCCAATTGTTACACCTTTAACAAATGGCAATTTTGTTTTAACCACTAGCACTGCTGCTATAAATGGAATAGCTGCAGCAGGTGCTGCTACATGGTTTAGTGGTACACTTGTTGGCGGTTTTGGTCCAAATGGTCTGCTTTCGCCTACTAATTCCATTATTGGTAATAAAACAGATGATAGAGTAGGCACTACTTGTGTAGCGCTTAGCAATGGCAACTATGTAGTGGGATCGCAAGAGTGGAGCAATGGTGTAAATACTGCAGTAGGTGCAGCTACTTGGGCAAGTGGTACAGCTGCAACAAGCTTAGTTGTTAGTGCAGCCAACTCTTTAGTTGGTGCTAGCAATTACGATTATATTTCTGCAGGTAATGCTTTTTCAAATGCCAATGGTATTACGGCACTTACTAATGGAAACTACTTGGTATCTTCCACTTTTTTCGATAGAGGCGGTTCTATCACCGATGCTGGCCTTGTAGCTTGGGGCAATGGTAGTTCGGGTTCTGTTGGTGTAGTAGGATCTAGCAATGCTCTTACGGGTGCTAATGCAGCAGATAGAGTTGGGCAAGTAGTTGTGCCTTTAAGCAATGGTAATTATGTAGTAGGTACACCATCTTGGGATTATTTTAGTCTTAATTGGGGGGCAGCCACTTGGGGCAATGGTGCTACAGGCATATCTGGTTTTATAAGTCCTTCAAATTCTTTTATTGGTTCTGGTCAAAATTGTGAAACAGGTAAAAGCATTATACCTTTAACCAATGGTAATTATGTAGTAACATCTTCATTAAATACTTTTGGTGTTGGCAGTTTAGGGGCTACCACTTTATGCAATGGTGCGGCTGTAACGGCAGGTTTTTTAAGTGCCAGCAATTCTTTTATTACTACCAATAATCAACCTACTTCTTCAGAAAGCATTGCATTGAACAATGGTAATTATATCATTGTTTCAAATGGCTACCAAGGTACGGGTAATAAAAAAAATGCTTACACCCCAGTAAGTGGTGCTATAGGTTTGTTTGAAAACATAAGCGATTGCAATAGCCTTTTTTGCACCAGTGCTTTTTCGTACAGTAACCCAACGTATGATTATACCAATAACCAACTTTTGGTTGGTAGCTTTGGTGCTAATACTGTTAATGTGTATGAACAAGCAACGGCCATTACTTTAGCTACTTCCAATACAGCTACTACCGAAAATATATTGGCTGCACAACCTATAAAAATTATAAAAAGTTGCAAACTCATAGTAGGTATTTTACCCAATGGAGCAAACCCCGTTGCAGGAAGTACTGCCGCAAAAGTTTG
>JAYVID010000032.1:0-14796 GCA_043770525.1 Ferruginibacter sp. | reverse complement strand
CTTGGATTGCATATCGCCCATAATTTCTATAAAGGTTACAACATCTTTTTCGTTGTAATGAATATGATAACCATGATTGGTATAGTAATCTATCTGTTGATTGGGAAGTTCGGGTGCACCAAGTCTTGCATTCACCATTTTTCTATCCATAAAAAAAGTAATTATTTCAATACCGTGTGTTGGCAAAATTCTTATTACTGGCTCTATTATTTTTTTGCTTTGTACATTTTCATCATTGGTATCGCAAATAATTAAACCTTCATTGTATTTATTTTCTGCTGCTATCCAATTTTTACCATTTACAGAATATCCGAATTTTGTTGATGTAGTTTCAAATTCTGCTATTGCAAATTCATCATAAAAAAGTTTAAGCTCATTCGTATCAAATAAAAATTGCATTACTTGTATCTTTCTATCAGAATTCAAATGCAAGAAATAAAAGCAAGATTCATCATCTGCAAATCGCAAATCACCATAGCACATGTTTTCAATAAAAAATGGTGCTTTGTCTTTTTGTTTTAGATAAATACTACTGGCATAAGGGCCACCCATGCCGTATTCGTGGGTTTCGCCATAAATAATTTCGTAGTTGCCACTTGGGCTAATGGTGTTTGGTTTGTAAGTGCCGTGCATGATTTTTTTATGATTTAATTAAGGCTAAAACCATTTGAAATGTATCTTCCCAATTATTTTCCGTATTTACCTGATGTCCGTTAAGATATATGTTATACTCATTTTCAGCATTCCGTCTTACTTTAACTTTGTTGTTGTTTTCTGTTATTTTGAACAGTTTTTTAACTTCAAGATTTTGAATATCGAGTTTAATTTGTTCAAGTAGTTTATCAGTCATAATTAATTTTGCTATTAAAACTCTTCACAATAAGCATGCATCCATTTTACAAATGCCTCATCATTTGTTTTGATGTTTTTCATTAATTCTGTATCGCTTTCTGGTATTGTAATTCCAAATGTTTTTTGTATCCATGGTTGAAAGTTGGCATTCTTTTCGCCTTCTTCTTCAAAATGCCCCATAGATAGTAACAGCATAAAATCCATAAAACTATCAGCTAGATAGTTTGCACAATCGCCACTATAAAATCTTACTACACGTTGCACATCATTATCATCAAGCCACAATGCATACGGATAGCCATCGGCAGCTTTACCAAACACTACAAAACGTTCTTGCATTTTTGGGTCTTTAATAAAATTACTTAGAACTTCTGCATCAAACCAATGCAACTCAAAATAGCCTTGTAATGGAGCTTCTTGTGTGGCTTCAAACTTTATTAGTTCTGTCAATTCAGCAGGCATTGTGTTTTTGCCTTTGCAAGTGCTCTCTATTTTTTCTTTTAAATTTTCTTCTTGGTAAGCCATATTTATTTTTTTAGTGAGATATTGAACAGCAAACTATTTTGATTGATGTTGGAGTGTATAAAATAAAATATTTCATCGTCTTCATTAATTTCTAGGTAATTATTATCTATATTTATCTTCAAATTTTTTACTTTGAATACTAATTAGTTTGATGCTCAAATCATCTTCGGCATATTCTATTCTTATGCCATTACCTATTTCGTCAAACCATTTATCGGCACTATTAGCAATAGCCATTAAACCTACGCCACCTTTTTCTACACTCCAATCAGCCTTGCCTAATTGCTTTAATACCTCGGCACGACTGCAATTTTGCGATAAGCCACAAGGTGCTTTGCCACTAAATTCTGCCCAACCTTTTCCATCTTTATAATATTTCATAAAAATGGTTTCAATTGTATTATCGTTTAAATCTAATCGAACTTCTATGCCTTGTTCTTTATCAGCATATATAGCTCCGCTGTCATCACTTTTTTTTGCTTTTTTAATAAGTAATAATTTGTAGGTTTTAAATAAATTGGTTTCTTCAAGAGCTGTGTTGAAGTTTTTAAAAATTGAATCGTTAGTTTTCATATTTTTTTAATTTTACTTTTTTATCCTTTCCAAGTTCCACCGTATTTATAATTTTCTAGCGGTTGTGATTTTATGCAACAATCTTTGCATACAAATATCCAAATTTTTCCTTTTTTAATTTGAATTCGATACATCACAGAAGTTTCTATTTTACACAATTCACATATTTTAGTTTTCATTGTATAGCATGGTTTTGTAAATCTTCCATTGTAATATATTCTAGTGCTTTAATGTTAGTAGCTTCCAAAATTACTGATGGTGCTACACCTGCTGCTAATGCTTCTTTCCAACGCAAGGCGCATAAGCACCACACATCACCTGCTTTTAACCCCGGGAAACCGCCCGCAGGATAAGGCGAAATTAAATCGTTGCCTTGTGCAAATGAATATTGCAAAAACGCATCTGTAACCACTGCTGCTACTACGTGTAAGCCTCTATCATTTGCATCTGTATTGCAATAGCCTGTTCTAAAAAATCCTGTCATAGGGTCTATACTTGCTAGTTTTAAATCTGTACCCAATACATTTTTTTGTGTTGTTTCCATTTTTTTTATTGTTGTGTTTTTATTGGCAATAGTACCGCAGTTAGCCTTGGCTTGTACTTTCTTTTTGTTTTGCGCATTACAATTTGTTGTGTGTAATAAAAGTATAACGCAAATTATTTTATAGAGTAGTTTCATTATTATATTTTTTAAATTCGTTGGTAATATAATTTTGTAATGGCGTAATATCTTCTTGGTATTTTTTACTGAATTTTGATGCTAACTCATTCAATTTTTTTTCATCATAAACTAAGCAAGTATCAAAAATTAAATTTCTAAAAATTGCAATTGCAATTCCCTCATAATTTTCATTACCAATACATTCCTCCACATACTGCATACAGGTAGGCATTCGTATATCACTCATAGCCCACAAGGCAAGGCTAGCTTTTCGGGTATCAATATTTCTATTTTCAGCAAATATTTTATAAGCATATGCTGCAGCTTTATTACTTTGTATTCTTCTTACAGTTTTTATAGCTAATTCATTTCCTTTGCCTCCTTCAATAAAATAATCTATGGAATGTTCTATCCATTCGTCACCCAAAATTTCTTCTAGTGCTTGCATACTTTGGCCTGTATATAATTCGCTACCGTTTGCTTGTAGCACACCAAGTTTTTTAGATAATGTTTCCCAATCGGTTTTCATTTTAAAATTTCAAATTATTAAATTTTGCCTCCATATTTTCAAAATCATAGTCTTGCATATTCCATAAATCGTCAATGGTACTATTAGAAAATATAGTAATATCAGATACAAATTTAGGATATGCAATATTCAGTTTCTTGCTCATAATTTTTATTATCAATATTTCCCACATAATATTGTGTGTGTCTAAATCATTTAATTTGGTTAATAAATTATCTATTTTAAATTGTAATATTTTATGCTCATCTGCCATTTCGTTGTGACAAGGAACAATTTCAGAAGTAATTATTTCTTGAACAACAGTAACTGTTTTTTTAATTTTTTCTAATGGATATTTTTCTTCAAACGACATTGCAGCCATTTTTTTGAAAGCCATATCGTTACCTAATTTCATCAATTCCTGACTATACATTTGCGGGATTCTATCATCAAAATGTCCGCCACTTGTTAAGCGCCAATAAAATGGATAATCTTTTGTATTAACTAATACTTTGAGACTTTTGGCTACATATAAACAACTAATTTTAATGCCAACGTGATTTAGATAAGTTGTTCCGCCACGACCATCCCAACTGAACTCAATACTGCAATTAAGGTTATTTAGCGATTTAGAAAAATTGAATTTGCTTTTATTAAAAACATATCCTAAAGATTCTAATTTCGGACTTAATAATTCGTAAAAGGTATCTCTCGCTTGGCTCATTTTGTACTCTCGTTTATTTTATTTATTATCTGCTCACTCAAAAAATCATCCAATCTTTCTAAATAACTTTTTATACCATCAATCACACGTTCTCCAGGAAAATAAAATGCAAATTCCCAATATCTCCAAGCAGTGTTTTCTCCATACGGTTGTATAATAAATACTTGGTGGGCATCATTTATGCCTGAAATAATTATAACATTTCTTAAATTCTCCAAATAACTTTCGGGCATTTCGCTATAGTCTGTAAGCGTTTGTTTTTGAATATTTATCAACCAATCTATTTGTTCAATAGGCATAAACCCACCAAAAGTATTTTTACAAACAACCGAAGTACCGTTGCTAGTTTTATAAAATTCTTTTACATCATCAGGCAAACTCACTCCTAGTCTTTGTTCGGTAATTTTTATTGCTATTTCGGTTGCAGGTGTTTTTCCAATCCAATTATTTTCTATTTCTGCTTCACTAAAACTTTCCTTACTTAGTGCAATTGCTTTTTTTGATATCGCTTTTAAAAGAAATTTCATAGTAGTATCTAATATTTTATTTCATTAACCCGTCTAGTAATAATTTAAAAGAATCTGCGCTTGCTATATACTAACCTATAAAAGGATTATTAATTGGCAGCTATTAAGAATAAAAAAAAAACTAGCAAAGTACTACTCAATACATTTATAATAATATCTAGTTTTTTTATCAATATCCAAGTAAGCACAATATTTGCCAAAGATCCTAAAAGTGCAAAAAAATAATTTGATACTCTTAATAATTATTATAATTTATTAGTAAAGAATTACTACTATCCTAAAGGTAAAATTAAACTTCTAGAATCATCTTTATTTCCTTTACTAAAAATATTATATTTTTACACAAATTATTAAAAACCTACTCATGAAATATTTCGTTGTAATACTTTTTGTTTTCTTATTTGCTTGTAACTCCTCTAAAAATAACAGTAAAACTGTTTTACCAAAAAATGTTTCTATGAATGGTAAATTGTACACAGCCATGTTTCAACAGAGTGCTGCAGAGTACAGAGCACTGTGTTACCAAGCATATAATATTGCACGTATGCGTATTACAGAAAAAAATGTACATACCATAAAACCCAATGCCATTATTACAGATATTGATGAAACAATTTTAGATAATAGCCCCTATGCAGTAAACCAAATGTACACAGGCAATGGAGTTGATTATACACCTGAAACTTGGTATACTTGGACAGATAAAGCAAGTGCAGATACGATGCCAGGCGCAGCAAGTTTTTTAAACTTTGTAGCCGCTCAAAATGTAGAAGTATTTTACATTACCAACAGAGCAAATAGAGAGCGTGCAAGTACATTACAAAATTTGCAAAAATTTAATTTGCCCAATGCAGACTCTGCACACCTATTTACAAAGGCAGATGTATCTAGCAAAGAAGCTAGGCGTAAAGAAGTAATGATGAAATACAATGTGTTGCTTTTAATGGGGGATAACCTAGCAGATTTAAATGTATTATTTGATAAAAAAACAACAGCCGATAGAAAAACTAATGCTGATCTTTTGGCTGCAGAATTTGGAAATAAATTTATTGTTTTTCCAAATTCTAATTATGGCGATTGGGAAAATGCTTTTTTTACCAAAAGTGGCTTTACATCAAAACAAAAGGACTCTGTATATAAAGCACAGCTAAAAGGGTATTAAATTTAAACTCGGAAAGTAACTTTACAGTTCATGATCATATTTACAACAGAGAACAAACAAAATGCCGCAAGAAAATTTCTTACGGCATTTTGTTTTTAAAATCTAAAATCTTATACTTAAATAGTTCTTGTACTATCAAAATTTTCTAACTCCTTACTTACTGCATTTAAGAAAGTGCTACCCAATGCTCCATCTATTATACGATGATCGTAGCTAAGCGAAATATACATCATGTGGCGAATAGCAATACTATCACCCTGTGGTGTTTCTATTACCATTGGACGCTTTTTTATAGCACCCACAGCCATTATTGCTACTTGAGGTTGGTTAATAATAGGAGTGCCCATTATACTTCCAAATGTACCCACATTGGTTAAAGTAAAAGTGCCTCCAGTTGTATCATCTGGTTTTAATTTGCCGCTTCTAGCAGCATTAGCTAATCCGTTTACTTGTTTGCATAGTCCTGTAAGGTTTAATTGGTCAGCATTTTTAATTACTGGTACAATTAAATTTCCATTAGGCAATGCAGTTGCCATTCCTATATTTAAATCTTTTTTAATAATAATTTTATCTCCAACAATAGAGCTACTAAGCATTGGATATTTCTTCAACGATTTTACAACTGCTTCTATAAATAAAGGAGTGAATGTAATTTTTTCGCCTTCACGCTTTTCAAAATCCTTTTTTACTTTTTCTCTCCATTGCACAAGGGCCGTCACATCACATTCTGCAAAACTAGTTACATGTGCGCTTGTAGCCACACTATCTGTCATGTGTTTGCTTATAAGCTTACGCATCCTATCCATTTCTATAACTTCTACATTGCCACTATAAATTATTTCTGTTGTATTATTAGAAGGAGCAATTAAAGCAGGTGCAACATTTGCTGGCATTACTACTGCTTGATGGCTAGTTACACTTATTGAAGAGGTGTTAGCAGAAACCGCATTTGATGAAGCATTGCCTCCAGTTTTATTTGCTAGATAGGCTAAAATATCTTTTTTACTTACTCTGCCATCTTGCCCTGTACCTGGTATTTTTTCCAAATCAGACATGCTTATCCCTTCGCTTTGTGCTATGTTTAATACCAGCGGACTATAAAAACGAACGCCGTTTTCTGAAACAGTTTGTCCAACATTTGCACTAGGCACATAAGGAATATCTTCAACAATTTTTGCATCTTCATATACAGGTGCAGGGGTAGCTGTGCTTGTAGCTTCAGTAACACCAGTTTTTATTTTTACTATTACAGTTCCTATAGGTACTACATCATTTTCTGCAAATAAAATAGCCTCTATAATACCTTCTGCAGTAGAAGGTACTTCACTATCTACTTTGTCTGTAGCAATATCTAAAATCGTTTCATCTTGTGCTACTTTATCGCCTACTTTTTTGTGCCATTTTAAAATGGTAGCTTCCATTATACTTTCGCCAAGTTTTGGCATTACTAAATCTACTACGCTCATATAATTTAGGTTAAATATTCATTGCAAATGTACGGATTTACCATAATGGACAATATATTAATCATTAAATCAAATTTTTATCCTCAATACCCACATTTTCAGAATAACGGACGTAGATTAAGATTAGTATTATTACATAATAGACAATTTTATTCCATAAGATTATTTCATAACTTCATTTAATAATTTTTAAATGAGTATTTATTTTTACAAGAAACTATGAAGAAACATAAAATACTTTTTATAATATCGTTGTTTACAATAATTATATTGGTATTACTTTATTTTAAGTCAAAAAATATAAACGAAAATATATTTATTACTTATGTAGTTGATAGTAAAAAACAACCTATCCAAATGTTTTGGAAAAACAATTCAAACCAAATTTTAAGCAGTTTGCAAAAATTGAAAACATATACAGCAAGTAAAAATCAACATTTGTTATTTGCAATGAATGGTGGTATGTATAAAAAAGATAATTCACCCCAAGGCTTATATATTGAAAATGGTATTATATTGTCATTAATGGATACATCAAATGGAGAAGGCAACTTTTATTTAAAACCAAACGGGGTATTTTATATTAATAAAAAAAATGAACCATTTATAATCACTAGCAATTATTTTATTCAAAATGAAAATATAAAATATGCAACACAATCTGGTCCTATGTTGGTAATAAATAAAAATATACACCCAGTATTTAAAAAAGATTCTAAAAGTATAAATATAAGAAATGGTGTAGGAATTTTACCCAATGGAAACACCATTTTTGCTTTAAGCAAAAAAGAAATAAATTTTTATGATTTTGCAAATTTCTTTAAAATGAAAGGCTGTAAAAACGCATTGTATTTAGATGGTTTTGTTTCACGCATTTACTTACCCGAAAAAAAATGGGAACAACTAGATGGAGATTTTGGCGTAATGATTGGAGTAACAGAAAATAACAACTAAACCAAACCTATCTTTGTAGCATGCCCATATCAGCTCAAAATCTTTCTATACAAAAAAGGATAGCGGTACTTTCCATAGTTTTGTTCATCATAAAAATGTTGGCTTGGTATCTCACCCATTCTGTAGCTATACTTACAGATGCCTTGGAGAGTATTGTAAATGTGGTAGCAGGTTTGCTTGGTATTTACAGTTTATACATTTCAGCTAAGCCCAAAGATATAGACCATCCTTATGGGCATGGCAAAATAGAGTTTATTTCTGCGGCTATAGAAGGTACGCTCATTTTTGTAGCAGGTGTTTTAATAATGTATGGTGCGGCAAAAAATATATTTATTGCATCAAAAGTTAAACAACTTGATTATGGTATTGTGTTAATTGCTCTTACAGCTATTGTAAATTATGGAGCAGGTTATTTTTGCGAACGCATTGGCACAAAAAATAATTCACTGCCGCTAATAGCAAGTGGCAAACACCTTAAAACAGATACTTACACTACTTTAGGTATAATTGTAGGATTAATTCTTATATATTTTACCAATATTTTATGGATAGATAGTGCAGTAGCAATTTTGTTTGCTTTTATTATTTCTTATACAGGGTATAAAATAATTCGCTCATCGGTAGCAGGTATAATGGATGAAGCAGATATTGATTTGTTAAAAAAATTGATTAATACCTTAAATGAAAACAGGGAAATAAATTGGGTAGATATTCATAATCTTAGAATAATAAAATATGGAGCTTTATTGCATTTAGATGCTCATCTTACTGTGCCTTGGTATTTTAACGTACATGAAGCTCATAAAGAGGTAGATGAACTTACAGCATTATTAAAAAAATACTATAGTGACACTTTAGAAATTTTCGTACACTCCGATGCTTGCCTAGAGTTTAGTTGTGCTATTTGTGTAAAAAATGATTGTGCTAAAAGATTACAAACTTTTTCTAAAAAAATAAATTGGACTTTTGAAAATATTTCTGCGAATGAAAAACATAGTCTAAACACAAATTAGTATCACTCCAAAATAAATTTGCGCAACATATTCATTGCATTTGCAGCCGTAAGTTTTATGTTTAATTGCCTATCAAATCTAAAATGAAATTTTGCTGCTTTTAAGTTCTTATCATCACCTACACATATCCATACAGTCCCCACTGGTTTATCGGGCATGCCCCCACCCGGCCCCATTATACCACTTACCGCAATTGTGTAATTAGATTTTATATTTTGTAATGCACCTACTGCCATTTCTCTTACCACCTCTTCACTAACTGCCCCATAAGTTTGCAATGTTTCCTTTTTTACATTCAGCAAATCTTCCTTTGCAGCATAAGAGTAGCTTACTACACTGCCATCAAAATATGCAGAAGAACCAGGTATGGCTGTAAATAAATGAGCAATAAAACCACCAGTGCAACTCTCAGCTGTACTTACTGTTTTGCCTTTTTCTAACAATAATTTTCCCAATACATTTTCTATTGGCTCATCGCTTGTGCTAACTAAAAATTCTTTTACCAATATTTGTAAGTTTGCAAATTGTACATCTAAATTATTATTGTTAGCCGTTGCATTATCATCAACCGCTGTAAGCCTAAGTCGGAGCATACCATAATTGGGCAAGTAAGCAAGTTTTATATTAGCAGGTAATTTTTCTTCAAATTCTTTTAGCATATCGGCTACTGTACTTTCGCCTACTCCAGCACATACAAGCGTACGATGTGCAATATTTGTTGAAGCATATTTTTGTTGCAATAAAGCAATCACATCATTCTCCATCATGCCTTTCATTTCGTTTGGCACACCAGGCATACTTACAAAAGTTTTTTCTACTCCATCAATTTTTTCTGTAAAAACCATACCAGGTGCTGTGCCTCTTTTATTTTGTAATACTACACATACATCTGGCACTTCTGCTTGTTTTTTATTCCGATCTGTAAAAGGTCGTTTGATAATATTTTCAAAAATATTTTTTACATTTTCATAAACTTCTTGGTTCACTATTAATTTACCACCAAAGTATTCGCATAGCAAGGGTTTGGTAATATCATCTGCCGTAGGACCAAGCCCCCCCGTTATCAAAATAATATCAGCATGTTTTTTTTCTTCATTTAGTGCAGTTTGTATAGCCACAGCATTATCTCCTACAGCAACTCTGCGTATAACTGCAAAACCAGCTTTATTCATTTGTTGTGCTATAAAGGCACTATTGGTATCTATAACTTGGCCAATTAAAAGTTCATCTCCAATAGTGATAATAGATGCGTTTGTCATTCAATTAAATTTGTGTGGGCAAAACTAATTCTTTAATTCATTGAAAAGTAAATTGCTACAATTTTAATGAAACAAAAAAGCCTTCAAATGTAGAAGGCTTTAATATTAATTTAATTTACTTGTAAGAAAACTTTCTATCATACTGCACGGAACCATAAAAGGTTTATCGATAATATCTATATTTAAGTTGTTGCCATCTACTACATAAGATCCTAAAATGGTATTTCCAAATACACTCACATCAAACTTTCCCTCTTTATCATCTCCTGTAAAAGTACCAGATTGAGACTCTACTGTTTGTTTTGCTTTTTCTAAAATTTCTGCTACTGGCTTTGTAAAGGCTACAGTAAAATTACATGCTGACATATTTTTGGTTTTATTGTATAAAGATTGCAAAGAAAAGAAATAGTTATTACATTTTGCTATTAAAAAATAGCTTTTGTGATTTAATAATAAAGCACATTACACGTACCTAACAAATTCAAAAAAACATTAATAAAATATTTATAGAAAACTAGGTATCATTCCCCTCAATCCCATATCAACCACTCTTTCTCCTTTTGTAACATCCCATTTTCCATTACCATTAGTATCTGTCCATTCAAAACTTTTATTGGTAGATAAGGATACAGTAATAATGATATCATTCGTTTCTGTACCAGTAATTTTTAATTTGCTGCCTCCAGCAAAAGCACCAGTAACCAAGCAAGATCCTTGTGGCACGGGAGATGTAGCAAAAATTGGATTTACAACAGTAGTAGCATTAGCAGGTGCTTGCCCCATTTGTGTATTTGTAAAAGGAAACCCTGCTATAGTACCACTCGTTTCTGCTGCCCAAAACCCTTGCAATTTATTTGCATTTACTGCTATAGATTGATTCTTTATAGCAAATGAATTGATATATGTATTATAGCCAATAAAGCCCGCAATAGTAGCTGGGAAATCTTGAGAAATAACAGTAGCACCAGCTGGTGGTATATTAATAGTAGTATCTATGTGAAATTTTACATCAAGGTTTTGATACGCCAGTGAAATACGCAAATACTCATACGTGCCTATAGCTACGTTTTTAATAGGAGTTGAAAAAAATATTTCATTATTTCCTACTAAACTTGATTTTGAAAAATCAATAGCCGAGTTACCACCCAATGTTGTTTCGGGTGCTTTATATAAAACAGCTCCATTACCCAATCCCGTAAAAGCAGTAGGTGTAAGCTCTACATAATGTGCACTCATTTTATTCATTATAGGATTTTGTGCAGCGTTACCAGCGGGTATAGTAGAAATTCCACCAATATTATTTAAGCGTACTTGGGTAGAATCAAATTTAAACTTAAAAATAAGGTTGGCTGTTGAAGCATTAACAATAGGCTCCCCCCCGTTTTTTGAACAACTGGCAAAAACAAAAAAGGCAGATGCAATAAAAAAGCATTTTTTCATAATGTAGAATTTTAACGAATATTAAAAAAAATATTGAAACAAATTGTTAAAAAATCTATTCACTTATATCTAATCCCCAGCTCACCCCTTTTTTAGTGGCAGGCAATCCTTTCAAAATCCACTCAGAAGGTTTTGCATCTTTAAGCCAATAATCAAAAAATTGTGCCAAACGAATAGATAAATCTTTTCTATTTTTTCTTTCTACTAAGTTATGATCTTCCCCATTGTATTGCAGTAGCCATGAAGGCTTGCCCAATCTTTTCATAGCCGTAAACAATTCTATACCTTGGTACCAAGGCACTGAACCATCAGCATCATTATGCATTAAAAGTAGTGGTGTTTTTATTTTATCTACAAAAAACAATGGAGAGTTTTTAATATATAAATCTTGTCTTTGCCAAAGGGTAGCACCAATTCTACTTTGTTGTTTTTCATATTGAAATTGCCTGTTTATACCAGTGCCCCAGCGTATACCTCCATAAGCGCTCGTCATATTACTTACGGGTGCACCTGCACCAGCTGCACGAAAAATATTGGTACGGGTTACTAAATATGCCACTTGATAACCACCCCAACTTTGCCCTTGTATAGCCATGCGTGTACTATCTACCCAAGGCATTTTACTCAGCATTTTTGCCGCACTCACCACACTGTTGTAACCACTCTGCCCAGGCTCACCTGTTTTGTAATATATATTTGGATCAAAAACCAAATAACCATTGCTCGTAAAATAAGGAATGTTTATGGTACTTGCACTTGGCGCAGGTTGCTTGTAACTGTACAACCCATCAGCATTGCGCTCATAAAAATAAAATATGATGGGGTACTTTTTTGTAGAATCAAAATTTTCAGGTTTGTACAAAATTCCTTCACTCATTTTACCATCAAACATTTTCCATTTTACTAGTGCTGCACTTAGCCAGTTGTACTCTTTTTGTTGCTCCGCCACATTGGTAAGCTGTTTCAAATTTTGTAGGTCTGCAGATGAATACAATTCTGAAGAAGCAATGCTTGCTTTATTAAAAATGTATGCATTAGCGTCTTTAGCTTTTTGTGGAGTGGTAAACGAAAATTTATCACTAACTAAAATAGATGGCGCAAAAGCTTCATTAACCTGTAGCATAGCAAACCCTGCATTTTTATTTATTTTATTAAAAGTACTCAATAATACTTTTTCATTTACATCAATAAATCTTTTTTCAGCATCTGTATTTATGTATTTAAAAGTCGTATTTGTTTTTCTACCAAGTGTATTTGTAATATTTTTAGGCAACTCAACTCCTGTAGGATCTACTCTCCAAATATCAAACTCATCATTTACCAACATATATTTATCATCAGCAATCCATCCTGTAAAGCCCGCTGCATTTGGGTTATCAGGTACATCATTTTCTGTATCGTACAATGGCACTTTTATATTAGCTGTTACATTTTTTGTAATACTAGTTGCCACATTGTAGGTAAAATAATTTTTCTTTACTTCATCGTACCAAAAAATATATTTACCCATTGGGGATGGGCGAAACCTTGTTAAAGCATTTTTTACAATTAATTTTCGGCTGCCATCAGTTGTATTTATAATGTAAGCAGTAAGTAATTCGTTGCCCGTCCATTGAGCCATTGCTCTATTGGATTTGCTACTTTGTGCTAGTACATAAGGCGCATTGCCTTCATTAATGAGTGTAATATTTTCTGCACTATCACTGCCAAGTTGTACTAGCTTTCCATCAGCAGGTTTAATAACGGCGATGTAACTTCTTTTTAATTCTTTAGATAAATCTTTTAATTGTTGCGGTTGTAAATAATCATCTTTATAATTCCACAAATCTAATCTTGCCAATTCAAAATCTACCAAGTTGGTATCTTTTGCAGCTACAATAGGTGCTGTGCCTAAAAATAATGCTGAACCATCTTTGCTAAATTTTAAATCTGCATGTTCACTAATGGTAAATTGATTTGGTAAACCAGTAATCATTTTATCTGCCAATATAGTTGCAGTATCTTTTCCTTTTGTATAATACCAAAGTTTATAAAACTTTTGCAATGCTTTAGCAGCACTATCTCTTTCAGCTACGAAACTCAATTGTGCACCATCTTCATCAAAGGCAAAGTTTTTTGCATCCCCAAAGCCTTTCATTATGGTATCCAATTTATTTTGAGCTAAATCGTACAATAATACAAAAGCCTTACTAGTGCTATCTTTTGCATTCTTAGTAGTTTTTATAAGCAACTTAGTTCCTTTTTTATCAAACAAATATTCGCTTACTAGCTTTATTTGTTTTGTTTTTCCTGTAGTTAAATTCTTTACCGTAAGCTCCGTTCCTTCTTGTGCTTTATCCGCACCTGCATCATCGCCTTCTGCATCTTTTTCTACAATGGCATCTGCATTTTTATAAATTTCACTTACTGCTTTTTGCGCCGCATTTATAAGTTCTTGCTTTTCTATTTTACCTTTTACAGAATCCAAACTTTTTCTTATGAGTGAATCCGCCAGCTTTGCCAATCCATCTATTTTTATTTTGGTAGAATCTATTTTTTTCTTTGCAGCATCTAGCATTGGCTTTTCTGCTAGATATGCTACCCAGCCACTACCCTTCTCGGGTGCTTTAAAAGATTTTACCAACGGTAATTTTACAATACTATCTGTTCCTAAAATCACAATAGCAAATGAATCTTTTGGCATTTCATCTGCCTTTTTCTTTTTTATTTTGGCTTGCCTAGTTTCTGCAAAGCGTGCTTTTATTTTATAAAAAACGTATTTATTATCTTGAGAAAAAACTGCTCCATACCCACGCTCAGCTTCTTGCTTTTTGCCTGTTTGTACATCATGTATTACCAATACACCATCACCTTCTTGTGGGTTTATGGCATACACAGCATATTTTCCATCATTGCTTATGGCTCTTTCTCCTATTGATTTCCAACCATCGTACACACTGTGCATAAGTGGTTTTTTAGTTTGTGCAAACGCTATAGAGCATGCAAATAAAAATAGTAGTGGTAGTAATTTATTCATGACAGTATTTTAAGAAAGCAATAATAAAGAAAGTAATAATAAAAGAATAATTTTTAAAAGTATTACGGGCTAAAAGTCCCCCTGCGGCGGATTTAGGGAGCGGTTATGCCTCGCCT
>JAYVID010000031.1:0-4826 GCA_043770525.1 Ferruginibacter sp. | reverse complement strand
TGTAATAAAGATGCATCAAAAGCTGCCTGCTCATTTGCAATGGTAACAACAGCTATTTTGGTATGTATACAACCAGTTGTAGAATTACTAACAGTTAATTTAACAGTATAAGGACCTACTGCATTATATGTATGTTCTGGATTAGCAATTGTACTAGTGTTTGTTGGGGAACCAACCTCACCAAAATCCCATAGGTAAGTATCAGCTCCGATGGAGTTATCAGTAAATGTTCTTTTAAATTTATTTATACAATCTCCTATAGGTGTGAAAGATGCAATAGGAGGATTAATATATATATAATCTTGTAACCTTAAAGTATCTCTGCATCCATTGTTACTAACGATGAGTGTTACAGAAAAAAATCCAGTATCATTATAAGCATGTGTTGGATTCTCAATATATTGGTGTGATAAATCTCCAAATTCCCAATCCCATGCATCTATTGTTCCTGTGCTCAAACTTTGAAAAATAACATCTGAAAATGCACATGCTATAGGTGGTGTTGCTACAAAATTAGGAACAGGTTTTAGTGCGGCTATTATTCCATTTGTAACTATAACTGTGTCTGTACAGCCACCTACAGAAGTAATTACTAATTTAATATCGTAGTTACCCACAGGAAATGTTTGTGTAGGAGTTGTATTTGTAGAAAATAATACCCCATTAGAAAACCATTCGTACCCAGTAATAGGTACTACAGAATTTATAGTACTTGCAAAAGTCCAAGTAAGTGGTGCACAACCTTGCTTAGGTAAATTATTTATTGTAGCAGTAGGTGCTTGTATTTTTATATGATCTTGTTTTATTAAGGTATCAGTACAACCATTTGCACTTGTTACAATAAGTGTATCTGTAAAAGTTCCTGCGGTTGTATAGGTATGTGATGGATTTGCAAGTGTAGAAATGGGTGATCCATCACCAAAATGCCATTCGTAGCTTACTGCATTTATACTGCTATTACTAGAAAAATTAACAGTTAATGGTGGCTTACAAGCAGCTAAAGGTGCTCCAGTGAATAATGATTGAGGTTTAGGTAATACAGTAATGGTATGTGATGCATTTGCAGTACAGCCACCAAAAGTACTTACAAGATTTATAGTATATAATCCAGGAGTTGTATAAGAAATAGTTGGGTTTATTAAATTTGATGGGGGTGGTACTGTTCCAGCTCCAAAGGTCCAAGCTGCAGCAGTAGGTGTAGGTGCAGATGTATTGGTAATGGTAAAACTCTGACCTACACAAACTGTTGCAGGCAGTGTAAAATTGGCATTTATAACTCCTATTACTACAGCATTATTTGTAGTTACTGTATTGCTACAACCAGTGCTACTTGTTGTAGTTAAGATTACACTATAACTTCCTCCAGATGTATAAATATGTGTTGGGTTAGGTAAAGTTGAAGTATTATTTGCTAAACTCCCTGGATCACCAAAATTCCACAAATAAGATAAGGTACCAGCACCAGTAGATTGATTTTGAAATGTGGCAGTAACTGGGGCAGAACAAACGCTTGGTATAGAAGTCGTAAATGCTGATATTACATCAGAATTTACCGATATAAAATTTGACTTTGTTACAGTTTTTGTGCATCCTGTGGAGTTGGTAACTGTTAAAGTAACATTATACACACCAGCTTGAAGGTATACATGTTGTGGATTAGGCAAATTAGAAACAGCTGAACCATCACCAAAATCATAAATTGTACCTACAACAGTTCCACTGCCAGCTGAACTTGTATTTGTAAAATTTACAGTTAATGGAGCACAACCAGATGTTGGTGTACCTATAAAATTGACCGTTGGACTTGCATTTACTGTTATATAAGAAGTTTTTATTATTGTTTGTGAAATACCCGCAGCATTCTTTACTACAAGCTTTATACTAAATACACCTGGATTAATAAATAAATAACCTGGGTTTTGTAAAACTGAAAATTGAGAATATGTAGTACTTGGAGCCTGTGCTACAGACCAAACCCAGTCTACTGCGCCACCTGTAGTTTGATCAGTAAAATTCACAATTAATGGCGCACAACCTGATGAAGGAGAAGAGGTAAATTGTGGCACGAGCTGACTTTTCGATAAAAATGATATCGAAATAAAGACAGCTAATACTGCAAATTTGGTTAAGAGCGGTTTGGCGCTCATGATTGTTTTTGTTTTATGTTATGGACGCTATGGGATCAATAGCTTTTTATACTATCTCTATAACAGCATAATGACGAAAAAATTGTGTTAAAAAATTCTTTTTTATTAAAATTATTCAATTCGGGTTTAAAACTTTAAAAATCTGAATAATATAACAATAAATAAAATATATAAACTATTGAATACTAATTTAAAACAACCAATTAAATCGCATAGTATTCACAAGTATGGATAAAGAAACGAGGGGTTGTTTCTAATTAATACACAAAATTACATTATTTATCTGTTTTTCAAGTTATTTTAGGATAAAAATTACTGTATTATGATAATAATTTTTTTTCTATATATGAAATGAAACTATTGACATTCAAATATTTATCTGTTATTTTAAAACACAAATTTTCAGATGTATCAAACCTACCTTTTTCATAAATATTTTTCTGCAACCAATTAGATATACTTAAAGAATTTCCATTATATATTTCGTTTTCCAAATGCGGCATTTTGTTTTTCATTTCTTCATAAAACTGAGCAGCGTATAAACTACCTACACTGTAAGTGGAAAAATAGCCAAAACTACCATGGCTCCAATGTACATCTTGCAAGCATCCTTGCACATCATCCGGCACATCTACTCCTAGATATTTTTTATACATTTCATTCCATTTTGCAGGAATGTCTTTTGCCGTTAATACTCCTTCTATCAACAATTTTTCAATTTCGTACCGTATCATCACATGAAAATGATAGGTTACTTCATCTGCCTCCGTTCGTATTAAAGATGGTTGTACTTTGTTTATAGCCTTATAAAATTGCTTTACAGAAATACCCTTCAATTGCTCAGCAAAATTTTCTTGCAATAATGCATAATTGTATTCCCAAAAAGGCAAACCCCTGCCAATACAATTTTCCCAAAGCCTACTTTGGCTTTCGTGTATGCTAAGGCTGCAATACTCTCCTAATGGCATTCCATACTCCTCTACGGGCAAACCTTGCTCGTACAATGCATGCCCGCCCTCATGTATACAACTCCAAAGCATATTGCTAAAATTGTTTTCATCAATTCGGGTGGTAACCCTCACATCTTGACTACTAAAGTTGGTAGTAAAAGGATGTTCACTTATATCTTGTCTACCAGCATCAAAATTAAAATGCATGCGTTTCAATATTTCCATGCCTACATTCCATTGGGTAGTTTTATCAAAATGTTGGTACAAAAATGAATCATCTACAGCAGGCTGCAATTTTATTTTCCCTAAAATATGGGTAAGTTTTGGAGCAAGTTCTGCAAATAATTTATCTACAATGGCAGTAGTAAGGCCCTTATCATAATCGTTCATCAACGCATCGTAAGGGTGATTTTTATAACCCAATAATTCAGCTTCCTCTCTTTTTAAATCAATTATATTTTGCAAGGAATTTTCAAAAACGGTAAAATCATTTTCCTTACGAGCCTTTATCCATGCATGATAGCCAATATTAATTGCACTACTTATTTTATGCACAAAAGCCGTAGGTATTTTTTTATTTCTATTAAAATCTTCTAGCGAAAGTTCTACATTTCTTTTTTCGTTTTCAGATAAATTTTCTGCTTTTACAAGTACTTTTAATAAATCACCAAACGATTCTTTTGTAAAATGCTCATGAGCCAGTTCATTTAAAGTGGCTATTTGCCTGCCCCTTGTATCGTTTCCATTTTTGGGTAAATAAGTTTCTTGATCCCATTGAAGTACCGCAGATGCATACTTTATATCGGCAATTTTTTGAAGCATGCTTTTATATTCCTCGTATAAATCGTTTTTCATAAATGCAAAAATAGTAATGGTTTATGTAAAGAGTACCTAAGTAGCTAAAATGTTGTTTACAGAATAAATTTTTATACTTTTCATCATAATAAGCACCCTTGTTTTAAAAACCAATCATAGTATCTTTGCGTTCTTATTTTCGTTACGCATATTTGCTTTGTTCTACGCTTCATTCTACGCTTCTATAAAGGATGAAAATAGCGCTAAAGATGAAATGTGCGACGCCACCGAAGATGCAAATAGCTGCTTCTTTGTTTGGCTAAAAAATAAAAAAGTAATAAATAAAAACAAAAACATCAAAGTATAGAGTCCCCATCTAAGTACTCAATACTACATACTCAATACTAAAAAAATGGCAGCAAAAACAGACAATTTTCAATCTCCAGATTATTTTAATGTAGATGAACTTTTAACAGAAGAGCACAAACTCATACGGGAGAGTGTACGCAACTATGTAAAAAAAGAAATTTCACCGATTGTAGAAGACTATGCTCAGCGTGCAGAGTTTCCGCAGCATATTGTAAAGCAATTGGGCGACCTAGGTTGCTTTGGCCCCACAGTGCCTGAGCAGTATGGCGGCGGTGGTTTAGATTATATTTCTTACGGAATAATGATGCAAGAGCTAGAGCGTGGCGATAGCGGTGTAAGAAGTACTGCAAGTGTGCAAGGTTCGTTGGTAATGTTTCCCATTTACCAATATGGCAACGAAGAGCAGCGCAATAAATATTTACCAAAACTTGCCAGTGGCGAATGGCTAGGTTGTTTTGGACTTACCGAGCCAAACCATGGTAGCGACCCAGCAGGAATGCTCACTAATTTTAAAGATAATGGCGATGATACGGTAACATTAAATGGCGCAAAAATGTGGATTAGC
>JAYVID010000030.1:0-10236 GCA_043770525.1 Ferruginibacter sp. | reverse complement strand
GGCAACTTTATACCAATGGTATGCTTTTAAAAACACTTATAAAAAATATTTAATAAAGCCTGTAGTAGATGTAAAATTATTTACTGGTTTAAAAAGTATACAGCTTGGTATAAAGCGAAAAGTACAAATATGGTATAGTACCCAAATACAAGTACCCATTACTTTTGGTTTCTTTAAACCTATTATCCTATTGCCTTTTGGGCTAGTAAATGATTTAAATATGCATGAGATAGAGTCTATTATTTTGCATGAACTTACACATATAAAAAGCAAAGATTATTTTTTAAATTGGATGTTGGTAGCATTAGAAATAATTTACTTTTACAATCCATTTGTAAAAATATTAATTGAAAAATTAAAAATAGAAAGAGAAAAAAATTGCGATGTGCAGGTAATTCATTTTAATTATGATTGTATAAACTATGCACAAGTATTGCTTAAAATAGCTAAATACAACCATTGCATAAAAAGTTTTCAAATGGGTGCTGTAAAAAACAAAACACAACTTTTTAAAAGAATACAATTTTTCTCATTTAATGAAAATTTAGCGTTTAAGAAAAGAGGTTTCATCTTTTACAATTTTTTGTTTATTGCGATTTTATTTATAAGCACCATTTTTTTTACACAATCTAAAAAAGAAGCAAAAAAAGCTGAACCTATTTCTTTTAAATTAATAAATACAAAAGCTACCAATAACATATTTGTAGAAAACCAACCGAGTACTATTTATTATTACGAAAATGTAAGCCCTTTAATTATTGCTGAGCCTATTGTTATAACTGAACCTACAAATGAAGCTAACATTGTAAGCAATACAAGTACGGAAACCAATTACAACGAAGGAATAATACCTATTGAAAACATGCAGCTAATACCAGTAGCATACAATGAAGATGGAATAGATAGCGTAAAAGAAATACAATACAATATTGAAACAGCTGATGGAAAAATGACACAGTCGTACAAACTTATAAAGCATAATGGTATTTGGAATATATACCCACAATGGATGATTACAGAAACAAATGGCTTTTCCGATTCTGCTGTACTAAAAAAGATGATTGATAGTACTTATAAAGTTTTAGAAATTCAATAAAAATTGGCTAAAATAAAAAATGCAGGTTTAGTATTACTAAACCTGCATTTTTATTTAATAACGATATTACTTATTTCACTACATTATAACGCTTAATTTTTTGTGTGTCACCATTTACATCTTTCTGTATTAGGCCTACACCTTTTGCAAAGTAGTTATCTATTTGTGTAGATGCAGGTATACCAGCAGGTAAAGGAATACCACCTGGCAAACTAATATTAACTAACTGTTTTACTGTAATAGCACTTGTATAATTTTTTGCCAATACCGTTTTTGTATAATCTTTTTGCAAAAGCGTATTTACAAATGCGATATTTACAGGTATTCCGGAAAAAGTTACCACCAAAGCATCATTCCAAGTGGCATTAACGGCTACATTGTCTTTTAAAACTGTTTGTGTTACAATAGGAATGATAACTCCTGCTTGAAAATCTACATTAAGCAAAACATTTGTAATAACCCCAGCATTATAATTAGAGAAGTATGTGGGTGCATCATCAGGTTTATTAGAAACAAGTTTATAGTATTTAGCACCTGATATGGTAGTATCTTTTGTAACAGTATATGTAAAACTATCAATTACTGCTGGTGTACCACTAGATGTTTCATAAGTAAAAGTAGAATTGACAGTAGTGGGTGCATAATCACTGGTGCCAGCAGGCCAAGAAAAAACAGTAGCAGGTGGTGGAGTATCATCTACACTCTTTTTTTTACATGCAGAAAAAATTGCTACAAATGCAATTGGAAAAAGAAATATTTTTTTCATAAATTATTTTTTGTAAATATAAATTAAAAACTAATAAGTGCCGAAACAAAGCAGTTTACTTTAAACTATTTAACAATATTACAACCCTACTAATAGGCAGCCCCATTACATTATAAAAATCTCCCTCTATTTTTTTTATTCCTACAGCACCTATCCACTCTTGTATGGCATAAGCACCTGCTTTATCATAAGGTTTATAATTATCAACATAATATTCTATTTGTGCATGTGTAAGCTTATGAAAACTTACTGTGGTTGTATCAGCAAAACAAACTTCTTTTTCATTTATTAATAAACAAACTGCCGTTATAACTTTATGTGTATTGTCAGAAAGTTTGCTTAATATATTTATTGCATCTGCTCTATCTATTGGTTTACCTATTACTTCATTATTGCATATTACAATTGTATCAGCAGCAAGTATTATTCTACCTTGTACATTTTTTGCAATTTCCAATGCTTTATTCTTTGCAATAAAAATAGCTGTTTCTTCATACGATAAACCAGTTGGATAGCTTTCATCCGTATCAGCTACCATTACTTCAAAATCTATTTCTGCCATTTTCATCAATTCTTTTCGCCTTGGAGATTGTGAGGCTAATATTATTTTTTCCATTATTAGTATGTAACAAATTTTAAAATTAACATAGATAAAATACCTGAGAGCATTATTAATTTTACAATACCACTAAGCAAATTATAATGACTGATACTATATGCCTTTACCAATTTTACTAATAAAAAAACGAACGGTATTAATATTAAAACTAGTATATACAATGCTACAAACCACCAACCACTTAACCAAGCATACAACTGTATTACAAACAATGCAGCAACAGCTACCAATATCCATACAGCTATAAATACTTTACTAGCAGGCACCCCCCAAGTAATGGGCATTGTTTTGCAATCATATTTTCTATCACCTTCCATATCTTCTAAATCTTTTACAACCTCTCTAATAAGTGTACTTACAAAAGAAAAACCCACATACAACATCGTAAATTTAAAAAAACGCCTCACATTAAAAGTATCATCTAGCTTTTCAAAATTTGAGAAAGAAAAAATATTGGCACCTACAAAAAGATATATTTCTACAATAACCCATGCTGTTAATAATGCTATGCAAACGTTGCCTATTAAAAGTTTTTTCTTAAAAGTAGTAGAGTAAAACCAAAGTGAAATAACACACAAAACATTTACAATAAAAATAGACCAAACATGTAATTTATAACTTACAAAAAAACTAAAAAAAATACCTATGCTAGATAAAACCCAATGCCACACTATTGCCCACCTGCGTTTTATTATTTTATTAACCACTACCCTTTCAGGTTTATTGATGGCATCTATTTGTATATCAAAATAATCATTTATAATATAGCCTGCTGCTGCAATACAAACCGAAGCAGCAATGAGTAGATAAAGCAATGATATATGAGGGAAAAGATTGCTAGAAAGCATGGGCGCATACACGCAAAAATAAAATAGCAATTGAGTAATAATGATAAACACCAAATTGGGCCATCTTATTAATTTAAAAAAAGCTAATATTATTTTCATTTTATTTCAAGCATATAATGCTTTTAATTTTTGATGGCATCTAAATTATTCCAACTCCATTTTTGTTTTACTAAAGCTCCATCCATTAAATATAAAGTGGGATTTACCCTTGCTACCGTTTTCATAACGGTAGCATCGCATGTAAGAAAAGTTACATTATCCATAATAGCTTTATTTTCGCCAGCAGCATTAAAATGTGCTTTTACTTTTTCTAAAGCAGCTGTTACAATATATACTTTTTTATTTTGATTACGAGCTGTATTTAAAAAAGCAATATCCGAATTCCAACCTTTACTAGGGTATCCTTCCATATCTTTTATGTAAAAAAGATAATATTCAGTTTTCGTATTAAGTATATCTTCCGTGCTATCATTTCCATTTTCGGTAGTTAAAGAAAAATCTGTAATTAATGGAACATTGTTGCTACCTTTTTGTATTAATGTTTGCTTTCTGTCCACAAATGTCCAAGTGCTGTCTGGTGTTGCATCTGCTTTAAATTCTTTTTTCTCTCCACTTTTTTCATAAATAAATGTATACTCAAATTTATCTTGCACAGCGTTTGCAGGCATTTTTCTTAATTCTAATATATTGTTACCAGCTTTGTAAGGCAAACAATCTACCAATGGTAAATTTTTTAAAACGTGTGCTTGCAAAAACAATACAAGAGCAGTAGCACCAATAACATACAAATAATTGAACAATGGCTTTGCTATGGGCGTAATGTATTTTAAATTTATCATTAAAAAGATAACAAAAACCAACAAAATAATATCTTTTGTAAATGTTTGAATGGGTGTAAGCGGAATACAATCTCCAAAACAACCACATGCTTTTATTTTATTAGTGAATAAAACAAAAGATGTAAGAAAAGTAAAGAACAGCATTAATAAAAGCAATATCCATACTGTTAGTTTTTTACTCCACCCAATAATTAAAGCTACACCTACCACCACTTCAAGGGTAATCATTATAATAGAGAAAGTTAATGCATTAGCATCAAAGGTTTTCATTACACCTGGCATAAACCCATCTCTGCTCCACACTTCAAAAAACTCTTGCATTTTAAAAGCAAGTCCTTTTGGATCTATCGCTTTTACCAAGCCAGAAAATATAAATAAAGCTCCTGTAAAAATTCTTATAGCAGTAACTAAAATTTTCATTGTATTGCTGTTTAATGTTTTCCTTCTCCAATTAAAATTAAGGCAAAAACGGCATAATTTAAAATGTCATAAAAATTTGCATCAATTCCTTCACTTATCAAAGTGCTCCCTTCATTTGCCACTATTTGTTTTATTCTTAAAATTTTTGCTAGTGATAAATCTACAAAGCTCTCTTGGCTCATTTCTCTCCAAGCTTCTCCATAATCATGATTCTTGTTTTGCATTAAGACTTTAGCCGCTGCAGCTTTTCTATCATACATTTCCGTTAAAATTGAAACATCGAAATCTTCTGGCAATTCATTGTTTATTTCAAGTTGTATCAATCCTATAATACAATAGTTTAATATCCCTGAAAATTCGCTTTTAATATCATCCTCTATTTTTTGCTGTATACCTTCTTGTATATTTCGAATTCTTTTTGCTTTGATATAAATTTGATCTGCTACAGATATTGTTCTATATACACGCCAAGAAGTACCATAATCAGCTGTTTTTTTAAGAAAAGTATTTTTGCAGTTAGCTATAATGCTATCATATTGCTGGTTAGTATTCGTCATTTATTGCTTTATTGTTTTTTATGTTCGCTAATACCAAAAAATACACATACAAGAAGATATAAACTTTATGCATTTTGTATATTTGTATAAGCATCAAAAATACATAACAATCACAATGTTTACACTAAACTGCAGAGGAAAATTATTATATACCGAAATACCCATTGTAATGGGTATTATAAACGCTACTCCAGATTCTTTTTACCAAGGAGATTTACAAAAAGGAATGGATGGAATATTAACCCTTGCACAAAAAATGATTGCAGATGGGGCCATTATTTTAGACATTGGTGGGCAAAGCACCAAACCCAATAGCATAGCCATTTCTATACAAGAAGAAATAGACAGGGTTATACCTATAATTGAAATGCTGCATGAGAAAATGCCAGAAACAATTTTATCGATTGATACTTACCAAAGCAAAGTAGCGCAAGCTGCCCTCAGTGCTGGAGCTAGCATCGTAAATGATATAAGTGCAGGTAATATGGATGAGGCTATGATTGAAACCATTGGTAGCTACAAAAATGTACCGTATATATGTATGCATACACGTGGCACACCTGCTACGATGCAATCACTTACTCAATACGACAACCTTGTAAAAGAAATTTTAGATTTTTTTATTAAAAAAATAGATGAATGCCGCAAAGCTGGCATTGTAGATATAATAGTAGACCCTGGCTTTGGCTTTGCTAAAAACATTGAACAAAACTTTGAGCTACTAAAAAACCTTGCCGTTTTTGAAATGCTAGATAAGCCAATACTAGCAGGCGTTTCTAGAAAAAGTATGATTTATAAAACGCTTGGCAATACTGCAATGGATGCGCTAAATGGCACAACTGTACTCAATACACTTGCAGTACAAAATGGAGCAGCCATTTTGAGGGTGCATGATGTAAAAGAAGCTGTAGAAGTCATTAAACTTTTTCAATTATATAAGGCAGCAATTTAAGATACTACCCACCCAACATTATTTCCTTCGAGTAGCATATTTTGTACCTCCAAAACAACTTCTTCGGTTTTGGTAAAACTACAATTGGCTTTAAAACCTATTTCATTTTTTGTGAAACTGTTTATATGTAAATGTGTTTTAAAATCTACTTCACCTGCTCCATACCATTTAAACATGGCTTCTTTTATACTCCAAGCCATTGTTAATGCTTGAATATTGGACATAGTAATTGTTTTTAATAGGAATTGCTCTGTTGGGGTTAGAAATTTATGCTGAATTTTTTCTACCTTACAATGTGGAATTTCAATATCTACTCCTACCCTGTTTGTTGTACTTACAATAGCAGCAGCGTAAAACCCACAATGAGAAATAGAAAAATGATATGCTTCATCCTCTAAATAAGGTTTATTGGTATCTGCAATCATAATAAGTGCTGTGGGGAAGGCTGGAAACAATTCTTTTAACAAGTACCTACCTGCAAGGTGTTGCAATCTTTTATGAGGATGTGTGATGGTTCTTTGAACGGATACTTTTTCTTGAAAAAAAAATTCGTCTTCTGTAATATGCCAAACGCCTATTTTTGTATAAGAATTTATATTGTGTTGATAAATTATGGGCATGCTGTAAAATTAATCTAAATTATGTTGATAAAAAGCATAAAATTTATTAAGAAAAAACAGATTTTATTCAAATAAAATAACTTTTTAAAAAATGATTTTAAGTGATAAGCGAATATTAGAAGAAATGGAAAAAGGCACTATAAAAGTAGTGCCTTACGATAGAGCTGACCTTGGTAGCAATAGCTATGATGTGCATTTGGGCAAAAATCTTGCAACATACATAAATGAAGAACTAGATGCAAAAAAACACAATACCATTACACATTTTGAAATACCAGAAGAAGGAATTTTATTACTTCCCAATAAACTGTATTTGGGTGTAACAGAAGAATACACAGAAACACATAACCATGTACCTTTTTTAGAAGGCAAATCGAGTACAGGTCGCTTGGGTATTGACATACATGCCACAGCAGGAAAAGGCGATGTTGGCTTTTGTGGCAATTGGACACTCGAAATATCTGTAAAACAACCGGTACGAGTTTATAAGGGAATGCCAATTGGGCAACTAATTTATTTCCCCGTAGATGGTGAAATAGAAGTGAAGTATAACCAAAAGAAAAATGCAAAATACAGTGGGCAACCAAATGTGCCTGTAGAAAGTATGATGTGGAAAAACGTTTTTTAATGTAAAATGAAAGCAAAATGAAAAAGCTACTGCTTATTTTTATTTTAATTAGCATATTGAGCAACAAAACCAACGCTCAAAACAATGCTGAAAATTTACTAAATTTTATTAAACAAAATAAAAGTAAAGCGGCTTTTACTTTAATAGAAAATGATAGTGTACTAGCAAAACTTAATGATAATAAATGGATGCCACTTGCTAGTACAGTAAATATTTTAGTTGCTATAGAATTTTCTAAACAAGCTGCAAAAAACAATATATCCTTATACGATATGGCAGCAATTTCAGAAATTGAAAGATTTTATATACCTGGCAATGATGGTATTGCTTTTAAAAATTGGATAGCGTACGAAACCGAAATGGGGCATATACAAAATGACAGTATACAATTATTAGATGTAGCAAGGGGTATGATGATGTATAGTTGTAATTCTAATACTGAATTTTTAATGGAAATATTGGGGCTTGATAACATTAATAAGAATATTGAATTATTGGGTTTAAAAAAGCACACAGTTATTTATCCAATTGCAGCTTCTTTATTTATGTATCAAAACCCAAAAAAAACGTCAGAAAAAAAGATACTAAAGGGTATAAAGAATTTATCGGAAGAGCAATATTGCCGATTTATTTATGATATGCATAAGGCATTGGCCTACGATACCCTGCTAAAAACTAGGTACAGACAAGCAGATTTTACTAAAAATTTGCAAAAAGAATGGAGTGATAAACTTCCTGCATCTACTACAAAAGATTACGCAAGACTTTGCAATATAATAAACAATAGAACTTATTTTGATGATGAAACGTACAGCATTTTAGCATCTATTTTGGAAAGTTTTATGGAAAACAGTGCAAATAAAAAATGGCTAAAACATGCAGGTGGTAAAGCTGGTAACACTGAATGGATTATTACAAAAGCTTTATACGGCACTACTAAAACGAATAAGAAAATAGAAATGGCCTTGTTCTTTAATAATCTTACACTGCAAGAAAATGAAATGCTACAATTATTTATGAACGATTTTGAGTTGAGTATTTTATCTAAAGATGAATTTAGAAAAAAGGTAGCTCTAGTAATAAATTAAGTTGTAAGAATTAAAACCCAGGCCCACCCATCATTCTCATACCACCACCTCCACCACCCGGCCCACCTTGCATGCCAGGGCCAGCACCGGCAGCTCCTTTAAATTTATTAAACCTATACACAAAACTTAGCATAAAATAACGTTGTAACCTATTGGTTCTACTATCCGTTATGGATGCATTGTTAGCGTTAACATTTCTGCTTACACTAATATTTTCATTTAATAAATCAAAAGCCTGCAACTTAATAGATGCATGTTTTGATTTTAATAACTGCTTTTCCAAAGTTGCATTTACAATAAATGGATTAGCTACTACATTATCTGTATAGCCTGAAGTTAATATTTTTTCTACATCATAATTAAAGTTGAAATCATGCTTAAAAAACATTCTTGCCGAGTGCGTAATTGTCCAAGATTGTATGTTGTTATTGATAGATTGATTTAAAGAATTGTTAGATTTATTCAAACTAAAAGTACTACCACCACTCATCTCCAACCAATTTTTTAATTTATAGTCCATAGAAAAACGTTGTGTAAGTAACCAGTTTTTCCCAATATTTTTTTGCGTATTTAAATACGAAATATTGTTGTTGTAATTTATAAAACCGCCATAATTAAAAACATATTTTCTATTTTTAATTGGTTTAGACACCGTGTAAAATGCATTCACATTAAAATACCCATCTTGGTTCAAGTACCTAATTTCTTGTCCACCAAAATTACCTTTACGAGTAACATCATTTACAATTTTATCTTTTACAAAAGTTGCACTTAGGTTACCAAAAAATACATTTCCTGTTATAAAATCAAAATTATTATAACGCATACTTAGGGTATTGGTAAACTCTGGCCTTAAATCTGGATTACCAAATGTTACATTTTGAAGGTTTGAAAAATCGGGTGTAGGCTGAGATTGCTGAAAAGTAGGTTGGTTGGTACTACCATTATAATTAATATTTAAAGAGCGGCTTTTAGAAAAATTATAAGCCAAACGTACTACCGGGAAATAGTTTACAATATTTTGCTTAAAACTAAGTTTACTTCCTGTAAAAGTATTGCTCACAATAGTAGCTGGTTGTACAGCTAAGCCTAAAGAGTAATTGTATTTTTTTTGAGTTATTCTATAGTTTGCACCAAAACGATTGGTAATATAAGTATTGTTATAAATATTGGTTTGAAAAGGAGAAATTGTTCTTGTATCACCTAATATATCAAAAGTTTCTCTATCATTTTCTACATATCTTTTGTTATAAACATAGTTAAACTCCAAGCCTTTTTTCTTTGTAATTTGCTCATTAAAAGAAGCTGTGAGCCCGTAGTTGAAATTACCATTATCTTGTAAGGTATTTTGTTTTACATTTCTTGAGCTATAATAAACATTGTTTATAAATGCATCTTGGTCATTATCTAAATTATCATCACCATTGGTAGTAGATTGTGCCCCTGTAAAATTCATTGATAAGGTTCTTCCTTTTTTATGAAAACGATGATTGTATAATAAAGCACCGCTAAAATTGGGGGTTTCAGACTTATTTAAACTGGTATTTTCTATGAGGCTAAGTGTTTCGTTTTTATTATTAGTAATGTTTGAGTTAGAAATATAATTTTCATTTAATTTACGAAGTGTGAAATTGGGTGTAAATTTTATGAAGTTAAAAGAATCTATTTTATACTCAACATTAAAAGAAAAACGATGATTATCAGTTGTGGAATTATTTACAGATAATTGTTTTGTAAAGATGGTGCTATCCGCTTTGTTGCTTGGGCTTTGTACATACATATCATTTTCCACAAAAGTTTTTC
>JAYVID010000029.1:0-24130 GCA_043770525.1 Ferruginibacter sp. | reverse complement strand
CTTTATGCCATAGTGTGCACAAGTAAGTTTTAGGTTATCGCTCACTTTGCCAAACCATTTTGGGGTACGCTGAGGTATATAAGTAAGTTTTGTACGCAGGGTATAATCATCCATATTTGTATCTGCAAAAGGATAATCAATTTCACCTCCTGTAAATGATAATTCTTTTGCAAGTATGCGTAGCAATGTTGTTTTTCCATTTCCATTTTCACCTACTAAGCCTATTAACTGTCCTGCAATAATATCTACACTTATTGGGCCAAGTTCAAAATTATTTTTTCCGTATACTTTTTTAATATCTTTTGCCGATACTAAAACGTTGTCTGTTTTCGCAATATTTATTTTTTCATTTTCAAGTTTTTCTAATACGCCAATGCAGCTTTGCTTAAAAGTAGCAGTATCATTTTCGTTTTGCTCTTGCAAGTTTTCAAGGGCTATGCATTCGTCAAAATGTTTTACATTGCTGGTATCCATTACAGCATCTACCAGCATCCTAAAAGCAAGATTATCGTTAGCTGTATTAAATTGGTATCTTATTTGGGAAAGTTTATGCTGAAACAATTTGGCAAGTTTTAGTGTATGGTGAAATTAGTAAAAATTTAAATTTATAATAAAGTTTATATTTTATTTGATCCAATATCTATTAAAATATTTTTTAAATATAAATATAGAAACTATATTTTTCGATGAGGCTTAGTTTTTATTTTGTTAAATTTTCTTCGCCATGGTTCATATTTCAAGAACCATTCGATTCAATAAGTTTTGCACTGGCTCAGCTTGTTAATTTATTGAAAAAACAAATTCGTCTAAATATAAAAATCAGTCAAATCATTTTCAATTGAAGAGGCACAAACATTTAGTAAAAATAAAATTGCAAAAATTGTCTAAAATCTAATGTCTATAAATCTAGTATCTATACAAAAGAAAAGGCGACCCAACGGAGCCGCCAATACCTTTTGTCTAAAAATTTAGCTTACCAGCCCTTCTTAGCTACACCATCTTTCACAGCTTCCAAAGCTCTAGCTTCACCAAGCATGGTAGTCATTTTGTTTCCTTTACCGTCGTTACCTTGGGCCATATAGCCACCACGACTTGTTTTAGTTATCACTGCATCTTGCATTTCTACATTTTTTTCTTTTGTTTTCATGCAATACGCTGTCAATTTTCCTGCCATGTTAATTAAAATTTATGATTAGTAAATAATGGGTTTGAAGTTGTACTTCATATTAAAAGTAAGAAATTATTCGGTTTTACCAAAAAAACTTAACGCACAATTGTTTGTAAATCAAAAAATAGGCACTTTAAGTTGACTTTACGCATCTTATATATATCATTAACAAAACTATTTTCCATACACTTTTTCTCCGTTAAGCCATGTAGCCAATACTTTAGTGCTCAATATTTTTTCTTTATTACAAGTCATTAAATCTGTATCAAGCATTATTAAGTCTGCTGCTTTACCTACTTCAATGCTGCCTTTTTCTTTTTCTTCAAAAGCAGCTTTTGCAGCCCATAAGGTTATGCCATAAATAGCTTCTTTTCTTGTAAGTGCATTTTCCATTTGAAAACCATTTGTAGGAAACCCTTTACTATCTTGCCTTACAACGGCTGCAAAAAAAGTTTTAAGTGGGTCTATATCTTCCACAGGAAAATCTGTACCAAGCGGTATCCAATTATTTGTTTGCAATAATTGCTTGTAAGCATACGAAGTTTTTATTTGCTTAGTGCCCACTCTATCTTGTGCCCAATACATATCACTCGTAGCATGTGTAGGTTGTACAGATGGGATAATATTGTATTCACCAAAAAAATGAAAGTCTGATGCATCCATTACTTGTGCATGTTCTATTCTCCATCTTTTGTCATTTTTTTCTTTCAACACATCTGCATAAATTTTTAAAATAATTCTATTTCCACTGTCTCCAATGGCATGTGTACACATTTGTAAATCACTTTTTGCAAACTTTTCTGCAGCCGTTTTAAAATGATTTTCTGTGTTTAATAAAAACCCTTTCCAGTCTTTTTTGTCTGCATAGTCATGTATAAGGCATGCTCCACGGCTACCAAGTGCACCATCTGCATAAAATTTAAAACCACCCACATGCAAACTCCCTTTTTTTAATGGACCACTTTTTATCCATCTATCATAATAGGTGCTATCATCAGAAAGCAAAGCAAAGATTTTCATTTTTAACGCATTGTTTTTTTGTGCATCTTTTAAAAGCTCCACAGTATGCTCGCTTATACCGCAGTCATGTACACCCGTAAGCCCTGCTGCAAAGCAAGTAGCTTGCATATCAATAAAATATTTTTTTGCAAGTGCATCACTTATTTCGGGCACTTTTTTTTCTGCAACATGCATGGCATTGTCTATTAAAATACCAGTAAGCTTTCCGTTTTTTACTTCCACCTCTCCACCATCTATTTTTGTATTAATGTTTATTCCTGCAAGGTCCAATGCTTTTTGGTTTAGCAATGCAGCATGCCCATCTACCCTTTTTAAAAATACTGGTCGGTTAGGAAAAAGACTATCAAGTATTTCTTTGCTTGGGTATTGCTTATTTTTCCAATCATTTTGATCCCAGCCTCTGCCATAAATCCATTCTAGCGGGGCAGTTTTGCTGTACTCTTTTATCTTAAATACTACATCATCAAAAGATGTTGTACCAAAGAGATTACACTTCCAACTATCAGTAGCAAAACCAGTAAAATGACAATGCGCATCTATAAAGCCAGGGAAAATAGTATTGCCCTTTGCATCTATAGTTTTACTGGATGAATATTTTGTTTGAATATCCACACTATTGCCGATTGCAATTATTTTACCATCATCTATAGCCATAGCAGATGCTTGAGAAAAAGTTGAATCTGCGGTATATATATTTGCATTGGAAATTATTAAATCTACTTTGTTTTTTGTACAGGAAGCTAAACTAATGAGCAATAAAGCACAATTAAAGAAATATTGTTTTTTCATGGATGTAAAATAATAAAATGAATTTTATAAAATCATTAATTATATAAAATGATTATACAGAAAAACAAAAATGGCTAATTTTGCTCAACCCTAAATGATACTAATGCAAAAATTGAATGCTGAAAGAGTGCTTTCCAAAGAGTTTTCCTTCCCTATTTTTAATAAATGTAAGCAAATAAAAAAAAGTGACGAAGTAAAAGCCGCTGGTATTTGGCCTTATTTTAAAACTGTTTTTGAAACTGATGGTCCTGAAGTAAACATGGAAGGGCGCACCGTTTTAATGGCAGGTAGCAATAATTACCTTGGTCTTACTGCACATCCTACTGTAAAAGAAGCTGCCATAAAAGCAATAGAAAAATACGGCACAAGTTGCTCAGGCTCTCGTTTACTTACGGGTACCATTGATTTACACAATCAGCTAGAGGCCAAACTTGCAGCTTTTATGGCCAAAGAAGCTTGCTTGCTTTTTAGTACTGGATACCAAACCAGCCAAGGAGTTATACAACCTTTAGCAGGCAGGGGCGATTATATTTTTAGCGATAGAGACAACCATGCTAGTATTGTAAGTGGTAATCTTATGGCAAAAGGTATTGGCAATACAAATATTATTCGCTACAAACACAACGATGCAAACGATTTAGAAAAGCGATTATCGCAATTGCCTGCAGACGCTACAAAAATGATTGTAACAGATGGTGTTTTTAGTGGCGATGGTAGCATTGTGCATTTAAACGATATGTACAAAGTAGCCAACTATTATGACACGCCTATTTTACTAGACGATGCACATGCTTTTGGCGTAATTGGAGAAGGTGGTAGGGGCACGGCAAGTCATTTTGGATTAGAAAACGAAATACCACTTACTTTTTGTACTTTTTCTAAAACACTCGCTAGTATTGGAGGTTTTGTAGTAGGTAATAAAGCAGAAATTGATTTTTTGCAACATACTTCGCCTGCTTTAATATTTAGCGCATCACCATCTCCTGCTAGTACAGCAAGTGCTTTAGCTGCATTAGAAATATTAATAGAGCAGCCAGAGCTTGTACAAAAACTACAATGGAATGCAAGTTACCTACGCACGAATTTAATAAGGCTAGGATTTAATATATTGGATGGAGAAACTGCCATTGTACCAATTATTGTAAGTGAAGAAATGGGCTTGCAAATATGGAAAGCTTTATACGATCGTAATATTTTTGTAAATGTATTTATGCCACCAGCTACACCAGTAGGATCAAGTTTAATAAGAAACAGTGTAATGGCATCGCATGAGCAAAGACATTTAGATTATTTGATAGAAACGTATGAGTATGTTGGAAAGATGTTAGGTGTTATAGAATAAAGTTATTAAAAAAGGGTTTCAACTTTAATAATTGAAACCCTTTTATGTGTTACATTATATTAAGGATTGGTTTTTTCCTTTTCTTTATCTCCCCCTAATATATCTTTAAGGTCTATATCTTTAAGATCTATAATTTTATCTAGCCCATTTAATTTATCGCTTAATCCTAAATCAAAATAAGCGGTTTTTGAAAAAGCTACTTTCCATTGACCATCTTCTTTTATTAGATTCACCGTGTGTGTATCTTTTTTATCATTCTCAATAAAATCTACATCTAATGATGCATTATCTGCTGTTATTTTTTCATTTTTAAAATCATAAGAAACATTTTTTACTTTCTCTTTAAATTTATTTATCAATATATCTTTTCCAAATTGTTCAATTTTAGAATTTGCCACTTTCTCTGCCATTTCTATTAGAGATAAAAATTGTAAATCTTGTTTTGAGGTATATTTTTTTACATCTGCTAATTTACCTTCTTGTATTGCAACAAAGGCAGCTTTTAAGGTGCTTTTAGGGGTTTCTCCAGGTTTATCTGTGCAAGCAAATAGTACAATTGTTAATGTAAGTAGCGTAATGATTTTCTTCATGTGTTTAAGTTTAATTCCAAAAATAATAGTATTTTGGTTTATTTAATGAAAAATCGTTTTAAAGTATTTTAAAAAATTCCGTTTCCGTACTTAAATTGCAACTATGTTTAACGCAGCACAAGTAATAGCACTTCAACAAGATTCTATAAAATGGCTCACATTTTCCCAAGGAGAAATTACAAGCGAAAATATAGAAGAACTCCGCAATATTCTTCGCTTTCATGAGCATAGATATTATGTAGAAAGCGACCCATTGATTACAGATGGTGAGTACGATAGCATTTTTAAAAAGCTAGAAAAATTTGAAAAAGAAAATCCTTTATTGGTTACTGCTGACTCTCCAACACAAAGAGTAGGACAATCGTTGATAAAAAATTTCCCTAAAGTGCAACACTTAGTGCCTATGTTGTCTTTAGATAATTCGTACAATGCAGATGACCTTATAGATTTTGATAGAAAGGTGAGAGAGCTATCTGGTATAGAAAATATTGATTATTGTGTAGAGCCAAAGTTTGATGGTGCAAGCATTTCTTTAGTATATGAAAACGATAATTTAGCAAGAGGTATTACAAGGGGAGACGGGGAAGTGGGAGATGATATTACACCTAATGTACATCAAATACGCTCCGTACCTATGCGTGCAAATTTTAGTAGTTATGGTATAGAGCAAATAGAAATACGTGGAGAGATGCTGATAAACAAAAGCAATTTTGCGAAGCACAATGAAACACTTGTAAACGATGGTTTACCACCGATGGCTAATCCTCGTAATGCAGCCGCAGGCACTATACGTATGAAAGATCCAGCTGTGGTGAGTAAAAGGAATTTAGAAGCTTTTTTGTATCATGTAAGTTATGTTTCAGTTGGCGGGGGTCAGAGGGCAGAGGGCAAAGGGCAGTTGGCAGAGGGCAAAGGGCAAGGGGCAGTTGGCAAAGAGTCACAAAATTTAGATTTGTTTTCAAATAATGAAGCAGGTGCAATCAACCAATCAACCAATCAACCAATAACAACTATCCCAAAAACACATTCTGGATTATTAGAAATGCTTTGGCAACTCGGTTTCAAATCTCCTAAAAAAGAAATGAAAAAAGTGCAGGGAATACAAGCAGTAATAAATTATGTAAACGAATTTGAAGCAGGTAGAGATGCATTGCCTTATGAAATAGATGGCATGGTAATAAAGGTAAATGATATTGCTTTGCAAGATAAACTGGGTATGACATCTCACCATCCTCGTTGGGCTATTGCCTTTAAATTTAAAGCAAGGCAAGCCACCAGTAAATTAATAGGCATAGAGTTTCAAGTAGGAAGAACAGGTGCGGTTACACCAGTAGCAAAGATAGCAGCGGCGGCTGTTGGCGGTGTTACAGTTACCAGTATATCTGTACACAATGCAGATTATATAAAAGAAAAAAATTTAAAAATAGGCGATGCTATTTTAATAGAACGCAGTGGCGATGTAATACCGCAAATTGTAAAATCGTTGGTAGAATTGCGTACAGGTGAGGAAACAGAAATTGTTTTTCCTACACAATGCCCCGTTTGTAGTGATACATTGGTAAGACCCGAAGGCGAAGCGGTGTGGAGATGTGTAAATATAAATTGCGAAGCGCAAGTAGCTGAACGTATCATACATTTTGTGAGCAAAGATGCGATGGATATAAAAAGTTTTGGAGAAGCCAATGTGCGTAAATTTTTTGCCATGGGTATTATAAAAGATGTGCCAAGCATTTATGATTTAAAAGCAGAAATGTTTGCAAATATGGAAGGCTTTGGGGCAAAATCGGTGGTAAATTTAATGGAAGCCATTGAAGCATCTAAGCAACAACCGCTGCACCGTTTAATTTACGGCTTAGGTATAAGATATGTGGGAGAAAATACTGCCAAAACATTGGTACGCTCCATAGACGATATTTTTGAACTAGCTACAAAAAGTGAAGATGAACTAAAGCTTATGGATGATGTGGGTGTAAAAGTAGCAGATAGTATTACGGAGTTTTTTAAGAACGAAGATAATATTGCCATGCTACAACGCTTGCAGGATGCAGGCTTGCAAATGAAAAGTATAAAAAAAGAAAATGTAAAAGGCGGACTTACGGGACAAACATTTTTATTTACAGGCACACTTAACAAACTTAAAAGAAACGATGCAGAAGCCATGGCAGAAGCCAAAGGTGGAAAAATATTAAGCGGTGTGAGTAGTAAATTAAACTACCTTGTTGTAGGAGATGAAGCTGGAAGTAAATTGGAGAAAGCAAAAAAGATAGCAACGATAAATATTATAAGTGAGGATGAGTTTATACAATTGGTAGAGGGTGAATAAATGTAAGAGGGGTGCCAACCTTTAAAAGTCAAAATTCTAAAAGTATTTTATAATAAAAAATTGTACCTTGCTAGTACAAAGATTTCTATTATGTCATCTATTGAAGGAGTAGAAACCCAAACGAATAATAAAGGAGAAATTACCCACCTTACTATTGATGTTGTAAAACACAAAGATGTGGTTGCGCCATTGTTGGAGCAATTGGGTCTTAAAACTACATCTAAATTTGAAGATGACTGGAGTAGAGGTATATCTTTAGAAGATGCAAGAAAACAATCTCATGAATTTATTAAAGAGATGTGGAAAAAATAATTTTATTACCAGAAGTTATTTTTCAGCTAGACAAATTGTTGAGGGAGCTATATGAAAACGATTATTTTGGGTTCATTGATTCAGCATTTATTTACACTGATTCGATATACGATTTCATTTTTAAAATTCCAAACAACCCTTACAAAAAAACTTCTAATAACAAACTAGGAGTTTTTTATTCTAGTTATAAAGCCAATAGAAATAAAACTTGGTATATTTCTTTTGATAAGGAGGATGATAGATATATTGTTCAAAATATCACCAACAACCATTGCGCAGACTACGCTTATGTAATATCTATAATAAAATAAATAAGCATTCAACATAACAGATGCAAACAAAAACCATTCAATCTTTCGATAATTATTTTTTGGCAAATATTACCTTATCAAAACTACAAAGTGAGGGTATAAAATGCTATTTGGTAGATGAACACTCTGTAACTATAAACCCAATGTATAGCAATGCGCTTGGTGGAATTAAATTAGTAGTAGCAGAAAAAGACTTTTTGCCAGCATCTGCTTTGTTAAAACAATTTCATGATGAATACATGAAATCTGCTACTTGCCCTTTATGTGGCTTAAATGAAATAACTTTAGTAGAAATAAATACCCCTGCAAATGTTTTTACAAAATTAATAACTTGGTTTTTTGGCAGCTATGGTGTAGCTGCTGAGAGCATTTACCAATGTCAATCTTGCAGTTTTGAAAGTAAAAAATTACCAGATTCAAAAGATGTAGAATTTGGTGGTTGATTTCTAATTCCCACCTTCCACAGGTGCTCCAAAAGCGGGAGCCCTTTCTGGTTTTGGTTTTAAGCCAAATGTATATTTTAAACCAATACCAATTCTTCTTGTATCATTATAGTTTTCTCCACTTGCTATAAACTTTGGTACATCTACATTAAAATTTATTCTATTACTCCTTAGCACATCGTTTAAGGTAAGTATTACGTTTAGTTTTTTCTTTAGCAAACTTTTATTAGCAGTAAAATTTAATGTGCCAAAAGTTTTTGTTTCAAAAAAATTGAAAACACCATTTATCCTCATCCAACCGTTCATACTCACATTAAGCGTAGGGGTTACTTTATAATTATGAAAAGTAAATACATTCCAACTGGTTCTTCTGTACTTAAACAATTCTCCATTATACACTCCATTGTAATTTATCATATTCATTTGTGTACCCAAGTAAAAAAAGTAGTTGCCACCAGGAGGTATACCACCAACCAATCTCATGTACATTTCTTTGTTTCTACCAAGGTTGTCCCAAGTGCGAAAAAGCGTATCTGCTCTTGCATTAGTTAGCGTGGTAAAAATATCTTTTATATTATTTAATCCTACCGAAAAAATTGGGAACTGATTTGCAGAAATATTAAACTCATAATTATCTGTAAGCTGGGGACGAAGATTAGGATTACCTACATCATAAGTATATTGATCTGCATATTTAGGGAATGGATTTAATGCTTCGTAAAAAGGACGAGTAATACTTTTTCTGTAAATTAACGTACCAGTAAGTTTAAATCCAATTGCTTTGCCTAATCCACTGCTTAAATATAAATATGGGAAAAGATCAGATCTTTTTATTTTGAAAGGAGCATTCGATGCAGGTACTATTTGATTGCCTATAATATCTGTATGTTCAAAACGCAAACCTGGTTTTATGGTAAACCCTTTTAATGTTTTTGCTAGCTGCAAATAAAAAGCAGCAATTGTTTCGTTGTATTTAAAACTATTTGTTTGAAAAGTATTTATATATTTAACCAAGCCTGTAGTATCTGCCAAAAATTTTGCATTAATGTTGCTAAAACTAAAATTTAATTTAGTTCCAAATTCTACTGTTACTTTTTGTTTTGTTTTTAACACAACATCACTTTTAAAAGCAATTATATTTTTATTGTTTTGAATATCTCCATCTCCTATTAAAAATCTACTAAAAGGCGAAAAAGTTAAATTATCATAATGCTGCTGATTGTTATTTTTAAAATAACTATAATCCAAAGAGCTACTCCATTCACTCCCCAAAGAATCAATTTTAAACTTTGTAGCTACTGTATTACCAACAAAATAAGTAGGCCCTGTATTGCTTACAAGCGATTGGTTTTTCCCCAAATTTAAGTTCCTATTATTTTTATCTACAAAAACAATATCATTTTGCACATTGCTTCTATTGTTGTTAGCAGTAAAACGCATATCATAATTTACATTCCACTTTTCATTTATTTTATAATCGAGCCCTGCACCTAAGTAGTTTGTAGCCGCAGGAAATTTTGTGTAAGATTGCTGTATACGGATGGCTCCACCCAGTGGTTGCTCCGAATTTAAAATTAAAAAGTTGGTACGATTTGTAAAATTATATGATAAGTAAGTATTTAATTTATTATTGCTATTGTTCAAATTAAACCCTACACTTTCTGTACCATACACTCCTTGAAAATGAGATATATCAACACTTCCGTTTAAACCAAGTTTTACCCCTTTCTTTAAAACAATGTTTACAATACCTCCACTACTTGCAGCATCGTACTTTGCAGATGGGTTTCGTAATATTTCTATTTTGCTTACTGCACTTGCTGGCAAACTTTTTAATAAAGAAGCTATTTCACTATTGCTCAGTTTAAGTTCTCTGCCATTAATAAAAATAGTAGCGGGTGTTGCGCTGTTTAAATAAACATTACCATCTTGATCAATAATAGCACCAGGCGTTTTCTCTAAAATTTCTAATGCATTGGTACTGCTTTGTGCTATAGGCTCTGCGTCTATAATTGTTTTATCATCTTCTTGTTTTATAAATTGCTTTTTAGCAGTTACAACCACCGCATCTAAATTTTTTGCAACTGTTTTTAAACTAGCCACTATAACTGTATCGTTGCTTCCAAGCGAAATACTTTCTAATAAAGTGATATTGCCCACTGCAGACACCCTTATTAAATAAATAGTATTTTTTTCTAAAGAAAATGCAGTATTGCTTTTTATTGCTTTTACAGTAATGATAGAACTATCAACAGTACGTAATATTTGTGCTGTTGCATTGTTTACAATTTCGTTTTTCTCATTTTTAGCAACTACTGTTACATTTATTTTTTGTGCATAGCTACACATTGTCAACGTTGCCAATAGCAAGATTGTGGTTAGTTTTATTATCAAAATCTACTTTTTATTGCTTACAATAAAGCAAGATAACTTTCTTTATAAAAATGCTGCCTTGCTTTATATATTGCTTATTAATCTTTAATGTCAAATAATTCTTTTTTATCTACCACTTTTACTTTTGTACCAATTTTAAGTGTTTTACTCACTACATCGTAAGGCCCCGTTATAACCTCTTCTCCCGTTTTTAATCCTTCTGTAATTTCAATATTATTTATGTCTTGTATACCCGTTTTTACTACTTTTCTTATTACTTTATTGTCTTTATCTTTTACAAATACAACGGTTATAATTTCCTCATCTATGTTATTTCTAGATTTGTTTTCATCATCAGCATCCTTATCATCATCATCTTTACTATTACTTTTTGCACTCCCTTTACCAGCAGCTAGTGTATCTCCCTTTTCTCTTGTTGTAACAGCGTTTATTGGTACAGCTATAACATCTTTTTGTGTTTTAGTTTGTATATCCGCATTAGCGCTCATACCTGGCCTAAAAGGAAAAGTACCTTTGCCTAGCAAATCTATGTAACTATCTTTTATTATACGAATATATACTTTGTATTGTGTAACATCTGTACTAGCAGCACCTAACTGGCTAGAAGCTCCATTGTTGCTGCTTGCTATTTGTGTAACCAATCCTTTAAATTTACGATCGCTGTATGCGTCTACCGTTACCAATGCACTATCACCCACTTTTACTTTGGGTACATCATTTTCGCCTACATCTACCCTTATTTCTATTTTGTCCATATTGGCAATTCTAAACATTTCTGTACCTACATTAAAACTATTGCCCGCTACTTTTTCTCCTTTTTTTACATTTAATAAACTAATAACGCCATCCATTGGTGCAATGATAGCTGTTCTACCAAGGTCGGTATTTGCTTTTTGTAAACTTGCTTGTGCTGTTTGCACACTTGCTCTTGCACTTTGCACACTGGCTTTTACGCCATTTATACTTTGCACAGCTGCACTATAATTTGCTTTAGATGTTTTATAATTTGCATCCGCTACATTAAATTCTGCCGCACTTATTACTTTATCAGTAAACAATTGCTTTTGCATATTATAAGTTCGCTCTGCCTGCTCTTGTTGTGCTTGTAAGGCACCCAATGCCGCTTGAGAATTATTTACTTGCGCTTGCTGTACACCCACCTGTGCTTGGCTTTGGGCTACACCGCTGGCTGCTTGGCTTTTTTGTATGTTGTATACGTCTGCATAAATACGTGCAAGTATCTGCCCCTTTTTCACTGTATCGCCTTCTGCAATATTAAGCATGGTTATTTCTCCACTAATATCTGGACTCACCTTTACCTCTTCCTCCGGAAAAATTTTACCACTCGCATTTACTACTTCTATAATGGTAGCCTTTGCAGCTTTTTCTGCTGTTACCTTAGTGCCTTCTTCTTTACCAAACACACCTGCTTTAGATAGCACTACCAATGCTACTAACAAAATTCCTAAGCTAATTAAAATCCATTTTGTTTTCTTGCTCATAATACAGTATTTAGTATTGAGTACTTAGTATTTAGACTAGACAACAATACTTTTTAGTTTATAATAGTATTCAGTATTGAGTACTTAGTATTTAGACTAGTCCACAATATTTTTTAATTTATTTTTTATCAAAATTTTATTCATTCAAGCTATTTAAAAAAGCTATTTCCATATTTGAGACCCAGTCTAAATACTCAATACTAAGTACTCAGGACTACAAGCGAAGCCCCATCCCCTTATAAAACTCCAGCACTTTCATTTTAAACACATAGTCAAATTGATTTTGAGTGTACTGTAATTTTGCTCTCAATAAATTATTTTGAGTGGTTATAAGCTCAAACCCAGTAAGCATACCCACATTAAAACGTTTGGTAGCATAAGTTAAATTTAACTCATTTATATCTACCGATTTTTTACTGGCTGTAAATTTTTCCAAAGCAATTAAAGCTGTGTTATATGCTTGGTAAATATCTTGTTTTAGTTTTTGGTTATCCTGCTCTTTTTGTAATGACAAACTTGTAATGTTTAGCTTACTGCGTTCAAAATTAGCCTTTGCACTTCCACCAGTAAAAATGGGCATTCTAATACTTATACCAATACCTTTTTGAAAATTATCTGAAAGTTGTTTGGTGAAATTTGCTGTTTTAAAATAACCTCCAGTTTTTCTTGTGGTAATATCTGGTTGAAGTACATCATATACTACACCTGAGGAAGGTTGCACTATAAGGCCACTACTTTTATATCCATTAAAAACAGGCTCTACAGCGGCGCTTCTTGCAGCTATGTATGATGTACCTAAGCTACCAAACCCTGTTAGTGACGGATAAAAGCCAGCTTTTGCTACTTGCACATTCTTCTCTGCTGCTTTTAATTTAAAATCGTTTACTCTTTGTTGTGGTAAATTTTTTAATGCCAAATCGTATACAAAATCTGGTTGTAAATTGCCAATTGGCTCTACAGGAATTTTATCTACTGGTGGGGTATCTACTTCAAAAGCTGCACCAGCATCTATATTCATAAAAGCTTTAAGCGTAAGAATGGCAAGGGTAGTATTTCCTTTTGCAGATATATAATTTACACTATCCTGCGCCAGTTGTGCTTCTAACTGCGTAGCGTTTAGCTCTGGCAATGCACCTGCACTCACTTGCTTGCGTGTATTGGTAAGTTGCGCTTGTGTTTGTTGTATTTGTACAGCGGTTATGTCTTCTTGAGATTTACTGAGTAAAATATTTAGGTAAGCATTTGCTGCAGAAAGTGCAATATCATTTTTTACTTTATCAGTACTAGCATTACTTGCTTTTGCTTCCCATTCATTTGCTGCTATAGTATTTCGCTTACTATAAAAATTAAATATATCTACACTTGTTTGTAATTGAAAACCTGCGTTTAAATAGGTTTGGGTAATACGCTGAAAGGTAGTAGGATCTTGGTTGTTACCAGAGTTTAACCCAGTATTGGTATTAAAACTAGCATTAGGATAAAGCGATTGTTTACTTTGATTTAGATTGATAGCAGCTACTTTGGCCTGCACATCTGTAAGCTTTACGTTTATATTATTAGCCATTGCATAATCTACAATGGATTTTAGATTCCACTTTTGCTGGGCATTTACACTTATGAATACTGCAATAAATACAAAAAGAATTAACATTTTACGCATACACAAAAATATCGTTTGTAAGTAAATGTATGAAACGAATTTTTATAAACGGAAAAGATTGAGGATAAAGTATGAAATTTAGATTTTTATTTCACTTTAAAATTACAGAGATAAATGAAGTGATTACGGAACTACGGCTTTAGAAAAAACTTGATTATAGCTAAAATTGCTCCTATTGTAGTAATTGTGCTTGTGAATACAAAAATAAACATCCATTTAATCATTTCGGCTTTGCTATCTGCAATTTTTGCAGCATTATCGCTCATTAGTTCCTTTTTCAGGCTTTCTAAATCTCTCGAAAAATACTGATATTTTTCTTCTATTTGCTTTTCTGCCTCAGCCTTTACAAAACTTACTAATGACTCAGCCTCTTTTTCTCCAAGCTTTGCTTTTAGTATTGTAAAAAGCTGTATATCCGAAATATTTAATAATGCGCCAGACATATTCGATGTTTATATAGCAAATGTAATAAAATAATAGCAAAATGCAAAAGTGGCTTTAGAGGAATATTTGGGTAATAAAACTAAACTCAGTTAAGCTAAATAATATTTATGTAAGCTTATTTTTTATCAATAAGTATAAAAAACTCCGAAAGAGAGATTTTGAAATATTTGCAAATGGCAGCTAGGGTGCTGATGCTAGGGTTGCTTTTTGCAGATTCTATACGACCAATATTGAGACCTGTATCATAAAAAACTTCCAGCTGGGTTAATCCTTCCTCTTCCCTTAATTTTTTTAAAGTGACGGCTATTTTTTTTATTAATATGGTATCTTTTATTTGCCCCATTGCTAAAAAGCAAGAAAGAACAAAATATTTTTTGTATAAACACAAATATGTGTTTATCTTTATTTTATGATTGCTGGGGTCTAAAAGAAAATGAAGTTGCTTTTTTCTTTTGTAATTAAAATAACGAAACGACTAGCAATAGTCCTAATGTTTTAAGACAAGAAAATAAAAATAACTTACAGTAACAAAAAAAGCAACAAAAAATTTATAACGTTTCATTTTGAAAAAATATAAATATTTTAAACTCATATTTAAATAATGTTTAAAAAATATTAGTAATTACGAAACTCTTTACTCCTCTACATAGTGGTTACCTCGCTACTAGCAAAATTTAATACCATCGTTTTATTTATTAAAACAAAAATTAATTAAATGGATTTTCAAACCTACTCAAAAAAGATGGGGCTAGTATTACATTACATAGAAAACAAATGGGCTAATACGCCTAATGCAATTGCAGAAAAACTAGGTGTTTCTAATAGAACAGTCTCAAGAATAATTAGTCACTTAAAAGAAGGAGGTAAACAAATAGAATATTGCAAGAAAGAAAAAATATATAAAATTATTGTGAAATAAATTAGCCCGCCACTTTTTGGCGTTGAGTAGTTTTAATTTTATGTTTTAATTATTCAGTAGCTACGAATTGCGGGATGTTACACCTTAATTGACCCCAAAGAAAAATACAAAAAAGGTAAAGATATTCTGCATATCTTTAAAGAGCAGATAGGCTATTATAATATGCTGAAGCCGAAATGGGAGGCAATTAACTCAAATAAAAAAATTAATTTTATGGCAAAGATTCTTGAAAGTTTAAGTGCTTTTGAAAGTAAAAGCATAAATCAATTGGAAATGAAGAATGTAATAGGTGGTATTGCCGCTGGTGTTTGTACGGATGGAGGTACTCGAACAATTTATAATGGAGGATGCGCAGTAGTCCATTGTACGTTTACATCAGATGAAACATTTAGCAATGGTGTAAAACATTACTATGGAGAAACTTGTGTAAACGCTTAATTTCTTCCTAAATGTAACAGATTGTTATTTACATTAACAGTCTGTTATATTTTCTAAATATTTTAAAATGAAAAAAGCAATTTTAATTATCTTTCTGTTTATTTCGAAAGTATCATATGAACAAAGTGTTTATTCTAGCCATATTAACAAAGCAGAATTAAATTTTATTGACAAAAAATATCAAGAAGCATTAGTGAATTTTTCACTAGCATTTAGTAGTAAGTCAAATGTTTATGGAAAAGATTACTATAATGCTGCCTTGTGTGCACTCCGAACAAAAGATTTTAAAAAGACATTTGAATACCTTGATTCTTTATGTTCAAATGGTTATCCAATAAAGAAAATTTCAAAAAATATTAATTTTGAAACATTTATAAAAACAATTTACTATAAACAAATGGTTAAAAAAAAATATCGTTTGTCGTTGTTTAAAAAAAAGAATAGCCAATTTTTGTATAAATTATTAAGTGAAGATCAGAGGCTAAGGCTAAAAAATCCAAGAAATTATATGAATACAAAGGATTCTGGAGATATTGATAAAATCGACAGTATTAACGTTAAAATGCTTAATGAATTTATAGAAAAAAATGGATTCCCAAATGAATTTAACTGTGGCATTGATTCAAACAACATTAATTTCAACCCTTCAGAAATTATAATTATTCATCAACAATTTGGCAGCTCCAAAAGAATTTATAATTACAGTGAAATAGTGCTTAATGCAATAAAAGAAGAAAATATTTTACCTCATTATGGATTAAATCTACACAGCACATGCGCTGGTGGGGATTCAATCTTTGCAAATGATTGTTTCTTTAGTATTGAACAACCTGATGGGAAGTATAAAAATGCCTACTTTTCCAAAATTAATAACGAAGAAAAAATTAATTTAAAAAGATTGAGTTATAATCTTGAAATATTAGATGATTACAAAAAGAAAATGTTTTATTTTTTAAAATATGATGACTTCATTTTTGATTTTTCAATTGGTAGAAATATTCAAACAATAAGTAAATCTCTTGCACCATATCTTAAAGACTTAACTTATTTCGAGTGATAATAATTGTTTCATCTATAACAGATTTTAGTACACAAAAAGTTATAGAATGGCTTAATAATTACAAAGTAGATTTTGTAATTATTAATAAGGATAATCCAATTACAAATTTTAATATATCAAGTGAGCAAGCTGATGCTGAAATAGAAATAGGTAACAAAAAGATTAATATAAAAAATGTAAAAAGCTTTTGGTACAGGAGAGAAGAAGTAAGTATAAAAGAAAAGGTATTACCTAAAGTTTATCCTATAATTTTCTTAGACAGCTTTCAAAATTTTATAAACTTTGAAAATCTGAAATTAAAAGAATACCTGAGCTATATTCTTAAATCCAAAAGTTTTATTAATAATGAAGCAGACTCAAATATAAATAAACTTGTTGTGTTAGATAGAGCAAAAAAAGTGGGGCTCAACATACCGAATACATGTATAACAACAAGTCCTATGGATAAAAGTGACAATACAAAATATATTATTAAACCTATTGGTGAGACAGTAAATTTTTATTATCAAAATGCTATGTGTAGGTTATTTACTCATCAATATGACTCGAAGAAATTTACTGCAAATTTCCCAACACTAATACAAAGCATGGTAAGTAAATTGTTTGAAATTAGAGCATTTTATTTGAAGGGTAAATTTTATTGTATTGCAATTTTTAGTCAGCAAAATGCACAAACAAAAGTAGATTATAGAAATTACAATTTTATAAAAAGTAATAGGTCTGTGCCATTTAATTTACCTAAACAAATTACTTCGAAATGTAAACAATTAATGAAATCGTTAAATTTAAAATCAGGTAGTATTGATTTAATATATAGCAAGCAGAAAGAATTTATTTTTTTAGAAGTTAATCCTATTGGTCAATTTGATAATGTAAGTATAACTGGTAATTATAATTTAGAGAATAAAATAGCAAATATTTTAATAAATGGAAGAGATTAATAATATTAAAACACAAATACTAAAAGATAAATTTTTACCTACAGTTTTAAAAGGAATTTCTATTGAGGAATATGACAATACAAATATGAGTACTCAAAAGTTTGCTAGTACAAGTGATGATAAAAAAGATTTGATTCACCTTATACTTACAATTAATAAACCAATCTCAAAATGTTTCTAATAACTTATGTACTTTCATCTTCATGCTAATATTAGTATAACTAAAGGAAAAAAAAGAAGTTTAATTTCTGATTTATATAATCAGACTTCATTTATTATACCTAATTCATTAGCAATTTTTATAAAAAAATCAGAGAAAAAATCTGAAACAGAAATATTAAATTTCTATGGAGTTGAAAATAGTAGTACAGTAAAAGAGTATTTAAAGTGGCTAAGTAACAAAGCTTTTATAGAATGGTTTGAAGATGAAAAAACACTCTCATACTTTCCCAGATTAAACACAAATTGGACAAGTCCTTTCTCACTTACAAACATCATTATTGATGTAAATTTAAGAAAGCACAATTGGATAAATACAATAAAACAAATAAGCAATTTAAAAATACCAATTTTGCAAATAAGATTCTATTCTAATTGTGATTTTAATCATTTAGATGCAATATTGTTACATACAAAATTTTGTTACATAAAAGGTATTGAGATTATACTTCCTTACGATGATTCTTTCACCTTTGAGATTCTAGAAAAGTTGCTATTAGCAAACACTCGAATTTTTCAAATACAATTTTATAGAGCTACTGAAAATATAGTTGATTCAGTATTCTTAGAAAAATATAGTGTGAAAGTAATGTATACTGCAAGTGATTTTATATCATCATCCAATTGTGGAGTAGTTAATGAAAATTACTTTAACACAAATATGGATTTACATAATGAAGGATTAAAACATAACACCTGTCTCAACAGAAAAATATCCATTGACCAAAACGGCGTTATAAAAAATTGTCCAAGTATGGTAGAATCCTTTGGAAATATAAGAGATACAACACTTGAAGAAGCCTTAAACAAAGAAGGCTTTAAAAAATATTGGAATATTACAAAAGACCAAATTAACATGTGCAAAGATTGTGAATTTAGAAATGTATGTACTGATTGTAGAGCGTACATACAAGATCCAAATGATGTATACAGCAAACCATTGAAATGTGGTTACGACCCTTACACAAATGTATGGGAAGATTGGAGCACAAATCCTTTAAGCAAGAAGGCAATTGAGCATTATGGTATGCAAGATTTGGTAAAGAAACCTACACTATGAGTTTACCTTTTTACAAACAACAAGATGCAATGGATTGTGGACCTACCTGCATACGCATGATAGCAAAACAGCACGGCAAGTTTATTGGCATAAACATCCTGCGCAACCAAAGTCAATATAGCAAAGAAGGAGTGTCATTATTAGGCATAAGCAAAGCAGCCGAAAAAGTAGGATTTAAAACATTGGCAGTAAAATTTGATATTAATACAGTAATAAATGAAGCGCCACTTCCATGCATTCTCCATTGGAATCAAAACCACTTTGTAGTTCTCTACAAAGCAACTAAAAATAGCTTTACCATTGCCGATCCTGCTAAAGGCATTATAAAATTAACTAAACAAGAATTTGAAGAAAGTTGGGTAAGCAATAAAGAAGAAAATAAGGGTATAGCTTTATTGTTAGAACCAACAGCCGCTTTTTACGAACAGGAAAATGATAAGGATAAAAGAATAGGTTGGGGTTTACTTTTAAAATACACGTTTAAATACAAAGCTCAAATTATTCAACTTTTCTTAGGGTTAGTTGTAGGTAGTTTGCTGCAATTAATTTTTCCATTTCTTACCCAAAGTATTGTTGATACAGGTATTAATACAAACAACCTCAATTTTATTCAATTAATTTTAGTGGCTCAGTTTGTGTTATTTTTTGCTCGTACTATTGTAGAGTTTATTAGGAGTAAAATTTTACTATTCATTAGTACACATATAAACCTTTCCATTTTATCTGATTTTTGGATTAAGTTAATGCGATTGCCGCTAAGTTTTTTCGATACAAAACAAACAGGTGATATTTTACAACGTATAAACGACCATAAAAGGATAGAGAGTTTTATAACAGGCACTGCATTACAAACAATATTTTCCGTTTTCAATTTAGTTACATTCTCCATTGTTTTATTATATTTCAATGTCAATATATTTTTCATTTTTACTGCTGGTAGTATTCTATATTTTTTGTGGATACGCCTTTTTTTAAAATATCGCCGCCAACTGAACTATAAACAATTTGCCGTAGCAAGTAAAGAAAACTCTGCTACTATGCAACTTATACAGGGCATGCAAGAAATAAAACTTAATAATGCTGAACATTTAAAGCGTTGGGAGTGGGAAGGCTTGCAGGCATCGCTTTTCAAATTAAATTTTAAATCTTTATCCCTTAGCCAATACCAACAAGCGGGTGCTTTTTTTATAAATGAAGGTAAAAATATTCTAATTACTTACATAGTAGCTACGCTAGTTTTAAAAGGTACTTTAACACTTGGGGAAATGCTTGCCATTCAATATATAATTGGGCAGTTAAACAGCCCTGTAGAACAGCTAATTCAATTTACACAACAAGCACAAGATGCAAAAATAAGTTTGGAGAGGTTAAACGAAATACACCAATTAGATGATGAAGAGCCAAACGAGGCTTCTTTTAATAATCATTTATCAGATAACCACAGCATACAATTAAACAATTTAAAGTTTACATATGCGGGGGCAGGCAATGAGCCTGTTTTAAAAAATATCAATACTATTTTTCCTAGTGGTAAAGTAACTGCTATTGTGGGTATGAGTGGTAGTGGTAAAACCACTATTTTAAAACTCATTCAAAAATTTTATGAAAATTATGAGGGTGATATTAAGATTGGCGACCCAAGTTTAAAATACATCAGCCCTTATTACTGGCGAAGTATTACAGGTAGTGTGATGCAAGACGGTTTTATTTTTAGCGATAGCATAGAAAAAAATATCGCTGTTGGAGATGAAAATCCTGATTACAAAAAACTAATCCATGCTTGCAAAGTAGCAAATATATTATCGTTTGTAGAAAGTATGCCTCTTGGTTTTAACACCAAAATTGGGGCAGAAGGCAATGGAATAAGTGCAGGGCAAAAGCAACGACTATTAATTGCAAGGGCAGTTTACAAAGATCCTCAATTTTTATTTTTTGATGAAGCTACCAATGCCCTTGATGCCAATAACGAAAAGGCCATTATGGAAAACCTACAAACGTTTTTTGAAGGTAGAACGGTAATTGTGGTTGCTCATAGATTAAGTACAGTTAAAGATGCTGATAAAATTATTGTACTAGAAAACGGAGAAATTATTGAAGAGGGTAACCACGAAGAGTTAGCTGCTAAGAAGGGTAAATATTATGAACTTGTAAAAAATCAATTAGAATTAGGAAATTAATTATGCCGCAAGAAAATATACAATCTGAAGAAAATGTGATAAGACGTTCCCAGCGCTCTGAAATGGTGCAAGAAATTGTATCAAACAAACCTGGTTTTCTTATTCGCTATGGTATTGTATTTTTTCTTAGTATTCTCATTTTGTTAATAACTGCTTGTTGGTTTATACAATACCCCGATATTATAGGCACTCAAGCAAAACTCACCTCCATAAACGCACCAAAAGAAGTAATAACAAAAACCCAAGGCAAATTAGTAAAACTTTTTGCAAAAGAAAACGAACAAACACAAGCGGGTAATGTATTGGGGCATATGGAAAGTACGGCTAACCATTTAGAAGTATTAGCTATTTCGGAAAACATAGATACCTCACAAAATTTATTAAGCAGAAATAGAATAGAACAAATATTTATATTCTTAAATAATTCTTATCAAAATTTAGGAGAGTTACAATTGCAGTATCAAACTTTTCAGCAATCGTATAATACATTTCGCAATTATTTATCAGGTGGGTTTTATTTATCAAAGGTAAATATGCTTGGTAAAGACTTAGCTTTTTTGCAAAAGATGCATACAAACTTACTAGAGCAAAAAGGACTGAGCTCAGAGGATTTAAGTCTTTCACAAAAAACATTTAACGCCAATAAATCATTAAATGATGAAAAGGTAATTTCTGACTTTGATTACAGAAATGAAAACAGTAAGCTCATCAATAAAAAGCTTTCAATACCACAAATAAGCTCTAGCATTATAAGCAACGAGGCACAGCAAAACGAAAAGCTAAAAGAAATTGCAGAATTGCAAAATACCATAGGACAGCAAAAAAATATTTTCGCACAATCGTTAAATACATTTAAAAGCCAAATAGAAGAGTGGAAGAAAAAATATCTTTTAATAGCGCCAATAGATGGCAAAATAGCTTTTGCTACTTTTTTACAAGAAAACCAACAGTTAAAGTCTGAGCAAGTTATTTGTTTTATTAATCCTGAAAACACAGAATACTATGCAGAAATTTATATACCTCAAACGAACTTTGGCAAAGTAAAAACAGGGCAAGAGGTTTTATTAAAATTTCCATCTTATCCATTTCAAGAATATGGCAGTGTAAATGGAAAAATAAATTTTATAAGCAATATAAATACCGACAGCGGCTATTTGGCAAAAGTTGTTTTACCTAATGGGTTAAATACAACTTATAAAAAACAAGTGCAATTTAGAGATGGCTTACTAGCACAAGGAGAAATAATAACGCAAGATATGAGGTTATTGGAACGGTTTTATTATAAGATCATTAAATAAGTGAAAAAATAAATTTCATCGCTTAACAAATAAAATTCTTCAATCTATAAAATTCTTCATTGGTACTTGGCTGAAAAAACGCTTTAAATAAATTGTTTACAAATTTTGAAAAAGCGGAAGATTTAGGGCTTTTTGTTTGTCTGTTTTTCATTTTGCTAGGTATTAAGATTAACAATATTGGAAATTAAAGTATATACTTAACGAAAATTTCACAATAATTATTGTTCTTATTAACTGTAGTATTTTTACTACAACTAAAATTATATGTACAAAATGACTCTTACTTCCAGCCTTTTACAAGGGGCATTAAAAAATAAATGCCTATAAAGGCTCCCAATATACCCATGCCCAATAATGCAGTAAATGGTTTGTCTAAAAAAATAATAACCCCTACAAAGCTATAGGTAAGCATAAATAATATGGGTAGTATAGGATAGAACTTCATCATAAAAATGCCCGTACCATTTAAAACTGCTGTGGTTTTTCTCAATTTAAAAATGGTGGCAGCAGAAAAAACCATGCCTATACAATCTAAAAACATGGTAAAACTTAAAATAGCATCAAACTGTTTTGCCCAAAAAACAATTACAATACTAGTAATGGTAAATATGGTAAGTGCATAAAAAAGAACGTCTTTTTTTGGGGTCCTCTCTGCAAAAATTTTAGGCAAAGTGCCCTCCTCGCCCATTGCTTGCATTACCCTCGGATTGCTCATAAGTAGTGCATTTACGTAAGCTAGCACACTCATAAAAAGTAAAACAGACAATATTTTACCAGCAGCAGGGCCAAATACATGCCCAGACAATACTGCAGCAATGTTGGTAGATGTTTTAAGTGCTGTAAACCCTATTACTTTATAGTACGTGTAATTGATAGATAAGTACAGCACAATAATAATGAGTAGCCCATAAATAATACCTAGTGGAATATTTTTTGCTGGGTTTTTTACCTCTTGCCCAAAGTTTATAGATTGCTGATAACCTCCATAAGTAAAGCTTACAGCTACCAACCCTAAGCCAAATGCTTTTATATATTCCCTTAAAGTGGGATTGGAAATGGAAATAATATCGGTGCTTATGCTCTCATTACTCGAATAAAAAAATATAGGTGTAATAAGTGAAACAATGAGCAATATTTTTATAATAGCTAACACATTTTGTGTTTTTGCACTCATTTTTAGCCCTGCTAAATTTACCCCATAAAAAAATAAAATTGAAAAAATAGCGATGATAATCTGAATATATTGTACATCTTTTTCGCCAGGCAAAATTACTTTTATAATATACTCTGCACCTATAAGTGCCACGGCAGCTAGCGATGCCGCATTTGATATAAGTATAATACAATTAATAGCAAACGCAATAGAAGGATGATAGGCGTAGGAAAATATTTTGTAATACCCACCTGTAACTGGATACCTACTGCCAATTTCTGCAAACGTAAGCGCTCCACAAATAGCAACGATGCCACCAAAAATCCAAACAGCAAAAAACATAGTTGCATCTGGCACTTTTGCAGCTACATTTATAGGTGTACGAAAAATACCCATTCCTATAACCAGTGTTACCATTATCATGGTAAAATCGAATTTGCTTAGCGTTTGTTTATTCATAAATAATTATAATAATTGGTAAAATACAATAAGCTTTTGTAATTACTTAAAAAGATTATCCATTTATCTTTGTAAAAACTACATTTTATGTATGATTTTGGAAAAATT
>JAYVID010000028.1:0-22423 GCA_043770525.1 Ferruginibacter sp. | reverse complement strand
CTCCAGCATTCATTATGGAAATTGGCGATGGTAAAACATTGTGCATTCCAACTATTTTTGTTTCTTATACAGGCGAATCATTAGATACAAAAACACCATTACTGAAAGCACTGGTGGCTTTAGATAAAGCTGCGGTGGATGTTTGTCAGTATTTTGATAAGAACGTTTCTAAAGTAACGGCAACGTTGGGTTGGGAGCAAGAATATTTTGTAATAGATGCAGGCTTAGCAAATGCTCGTCCCGATTTATTGTTAAGTGGCCGTACTGTTTTTGGGCATGCACCAGCAAAAGGGCAGCAATTGGACGATCATTATTTTGGAGCAATACCGGAGCGTATTTATGCATTTATGTTAGACTTTGAAAAAGAATCTTACAAACTCGGTATTCCAATTCGTACCCGTCACAATGAAGTAGCGCCTTGCCAATTTGAGTGTGCGCCTATATTTGAAGAAACTAACCTTGCTGTTGACCACAATACTTTGTTGATGGATATTATGCTACGTGTAGCAAAACGCCACAACCTTGTTGTATTGCTACACGAAAAACCATTTGCAGGCATAAACGGAAGTGGTAAGCACAACAACTGGAGCATGAGTACCGATACGGGTGTAAATTTATTGGCACCAGGTAAAACACCAAAAACGAATTTAATGTTCCTTACATTTTTTGTGAATACCATTAAAGCGGTACACGATTATGCAAGCCTTATACGTGCATCTATAGCAAGTGCAGGTAATGACCATCGCTTGGGTGCCAACGAAGCTCCGCCTGCCATCATTTCTATTTTTATTGGTAAATTTTTAACCGATGTATTAGATCAAATAGAAAAAAGAGTAAGTGGTAATTTTGATGAGCAAGATGAGGCTATTTTGAAATTGGATATTCATAAATCTATTCCTGAATTGATGTTGGATAACACAGATAGAAATCGTACATCGCCATTTGCATTTACAGGAAATAAATTTGAATTTAGAGCCGTAGGTTCTTCTGCAAACTGTGCTGTGCCTATGACAACACTTAATACTGTAATGGCAGAAACGCTAAAAACATTTAAAACAGATGTAGATGCGTTGATAGAAAAAGGGGAGAAGAAGGAAGTAGCCATTTTACAAATTATTAGAAAATATATTGTAGATAGTAAAAAAGTATTGTTTGAAGGTGATGGCTACAGTGCGGAGTGGGCAGCAGAGGCAGAGAAAAGGGGTTTGGAAAATGTAAAAACTACACCACTTGCTTTAGATGCTTATGTAACGGACAAATCAAAATCTCTTTTTAAAGGCAACAACATATATACACACGAAGAGCTAGAAGCAAGGCACGAAATAATGCTTGAGGAGTATGTGAAAAAAGTTCAGATAGAAGCACGTGTAATGGGAGACTTAGCTAGCACACACATTTTACCTGCTTCTATAAAATATCAAAATGTATTGTTGCAAAATATAAATGGTTTAAAAGATGCAGGTATAGACGCATCTGGATACGCAAACCAATTAGAAATTGTGAAAGTAATTAGTGGACACATTAATACAATAGCCGATAAAACAGAGGCTATGATTCAAGCTCGTAAAAAAGCAAATGAAATTACAGATATTCGTGAAAAAGCCATTGCATATTGCGAAGCAGTAAAAGGTAAATTCTTTGATGATATACGCTATCATGTAGATAAATTAGAATTGATGGTAGATGATACCTATTGGACACTTCCTAAATACAGAGAGATATTATTCTTAAGATAAAAAAATAAAAGCCCTGAAATTGTTTCGGGGCTTTTGTTTTTTAACATCAAAAAGAGATATGAGTTCCTAAAATATTTAAAGCGAAGCAATTTTATTTTCAACTTTTTTAATAATATCTCCCCAATAAAAATGCTCAAAAAAATCATTTGGAGTAGTGCTATTGGTATTTATTGAAAGTATTTTTTTGGTGAACATTTCCCAGTCATTATCATCTACAACTTCCATTTTATCTTTAGTAATGGCATGGGGCATACCTATTGCACCGCTTACAGTACTCACTACAGATATATTGTAACCGAGGGCTTCTACTAGCTTTGTTTTTATTCCACCACCATCTATTACAGGATTAATAAAAATATCTGCTGCTAAAAAATATTGTTTTATATCATTTACAAAGCCTGCATAAATAATATTTTTGTCTTTAAAATCGATAAGTTCATTATAGCTATTTGGTAAGCCTTTACCACAAATAATAATTTTATACTTAAAATCTTTAGCAGAAAGTAAAAGGGGATTTATTTTTTCTAAAATGATATTTGCTGCATCTAAATTAGGACCATAATCAAGTGTGCCATTAAAAAATAATATTTTTTCTTTTGCTGAAATTTTATGTGTTTTACAAATTTCATTTTTGGCATTTTCTTTTTCAATCGAAGTTGGAATTTCATCTATTTCGGTTCCATACGTTACTACAATACACTTTGAAATAGGTAAATTAAAATTTTCAACGGCATAGTTTAAATCTTCTGCAGTAATAAAAAAAACGCTGTTAGCTTTTGTGTAAGTCCATTTTTCATAGTGCCATAATATTTTCCACCACCACTTGCCCGTGCTTTTAAATCTTAAGGCTTCAATATTATGAGAGTGTACTATTAATTTTACCTTGCAAAATACATTAAGTAAAACGCCCAGCCAGCCATAGTAGGGGTGTTCTATTATTAAATGACTAATTTTTCTAGATTTTATAACTTGCTTTAAAATAAAAAAATAAAATAAATTGATGTACCTCAGTGGCGAATTAGAAAGTACATTTAGCATTTTGTAATATTTTGCTAAACTGCTATCATTATTTTTTGTAGTAATGCAAATTAGGTTTACTTTTTTTGAAAAATATTCATTAAACAATGCAATACCTTTTTGCCCACCCATTTTTGCAGGGAGAATGTTGTATGAAACAAGAGAAAGCACATTTAGTTTTTCCATTTCACTACTTCTTTTTTGCATAAACAAATTCCGCAAAACCCAACAAATCCCAAAAGTGGTTTCCCTGTAGTTTTCTTGTTGTAATTAATGATACAATTATTCGAAAAGGCATTGTAAGTATATAAATTAAATTTCTCCTTGTTCCACTATTTAAAATTTCAAACCCTTTTTCAATCAAAATTGTTTCAATTTCTTTTACCGAATATATTCTTACGTGTGTATTATCATCATAAAAATTTAATGTACCATTCATTGATGGAAGTTTGGTGCTTTTTTGCCCAGGGTATTCAATATAAATAAAGCCATCTTTTTTTAGTTTTGATACAAGCTGCTTTATTACTTCATCTCCATTATATAAATGCTCTATAATGTGTGCCATTTGTATATAGTCGAAAAAATTATCGGGCATTATGCTGTAATCCAATTTTGTTAAATCTATTTCATAAAAATCTTTCATTAATGAAAAATTTGAATCCTCATTATTATAATCTTTAGAAATATCTACTCCATAATACTCACAACTTGGAAAATTCTTTTTTGCTTTTATTGCAGAATTATTTCCTGCACCAATATCTAATAATTTGAAAAAATTATTACCAAAAGCCTTATACAAAAACTTAAACTTGAATACTGTTATCATTTCACTGTTTGCTTTTGTTTTTTCATCCATACTAAAATACTCCATAAAAAACCACCCAGCACTGCAATGTAAAATAAGATGCTACCAATCATACTTAATTTGTTACCTTTTGCAATTGTTTCAGGTTTAAAAATAAATTTTATAGTATGTTTACCTGCAGGAATTTGCAATCCTCTTAGTACATAATTGGTTTTTAAAATGGGGGTTTCTTTCTCGTCAATGTAAGCCTTCCAACCTTTTGGATAATAAATTTCACTAAAAACTGCAAACTTATCTGTTTTGCTATCGCTGCTATAAGTCATTTCATCTGCATCAAAATTAGTTAATTGTATAGTGCCAGTGGTATCAGCAGAAAATGGTTTTAAAATTGCACCATCTTCGTTACTTATTACTGCACTATCTTTAAAATTTCTACCTTTTAATTGCGAAAGTTCATCAGCTGGAGATTTGGCTACAACAACATGATTTACAAACCAGCAGTTGCCCATTGCTTCTGTGTTTTGTTGAACAATAGGCTCTTTATCTCCTTCTGGTTTAAATACAAAATATTTAGTATTTAGCATACTTATCACATTCATATTTTGCTGTGGGTTGCTTAAATAAGCTTCTATTAAATCTTGATAAATTCGCAATTTAACTGGACTATAACCACCTATGTTTTTGTAATAATATGCAGGCATCGCATCACTATATGCACCGCCTGTTAAATTTAAAACCCGATAAATTGAAGCTGTGTCTGATAATATTTGTTTTTCGGCATTCGAAATTTTAAATGCATCTTCTTGGTAAGCTTCTTTTTCAAAAAATCTATTATCACTTATATATTTTTTGCTTTCTATAAACATATCTAAAATGCTTACAAACATTAATATGCTTATTAAAACATACTTATTAATGAGTTTTTTATAAAAAGCAAACAATGCTCCAATTAACAAAATTGCCATTAAAAAAACTTTACCAATGCCTGCCATAAACATAGCTTGCCTATTTGCTTCTAGCGCCCTTACTACAGATTTGCCAATGCTTACCATATTAGGGTCTTTAAATTGGTTGCGCAATTCTACATCGTTTGGATGGCTAAAATCTCCTAAAAAGTAATAACCCAATAAAAATATAAACAAACCCCCAATGCCTATTAAAATGGGCTTCAAATCTATATTTAGAGTTGTTGAAGTTTTTGCTTCATTAGTTTTCAAATTAGCTTTGTTATTATTTGTAACAGCATTAATTATACTATTTAAAGTAAAAATACTGAGCATCATAAATGCTAGTTGAGTTACAAAAAGCGCTGTACCTGGTGCTCTAAACTTGTTTAAAAAAGGTATCGTTTTAAATAAATAACCATTTACGGATTGTAAATTTTCACCTACACCTAACATCATCCCAAAAAGCACAGCTGCTAATAGCCACCATTTATTTCTAATACCTTTTAAACAAAATGCAATAATGCATAATAAAATAGTAATCGTTCCTACATACCAAGGTCCATTTGTGCTTCCCACCATACCCCAGTACTTAGGTTGATTTGCTATACCATTTGCTAAATTACTTTTTAGATTTTCATCTATTTCTAATTCTTGAATTTTAGCCACTGCTTTGCTATCTTCACCAATCATATCTTTATCCATATTTTCTTGGTCATATTGGTCGGGTGTACGACCACCAAAGGCTTCGGGCATTAAAAAGGTTAAAAGCTCGGCTTTGCCATGGCTATATTGAAATGCATAATCGTTGTTTAATCCCTTGGTGATAGAATCTGTTATAGCTCCATTGTTATCAATCTTTACCGCACCTCCACCTCTCATTGTGTATTTGCTATATTCTTGGGTAATCATTAAACTTCCAGAAGTTATTAAAACAGCAATAGTAGCAGCCAATAGTAAAAATGAGCTAGCAATAAAAAAAGCTTTTAGTTCTTTTTGCTTAAACATAGTTATAGCCTTATAAAGCCCATAAAAAGCACACATAAAAAGCATGTAATAAGTTATTTGCATGTGGTTTGAACTTATTAAAAATAAAATTGCCATTGTGCTCATAGCTAAACCAAGTCCATACTTTTTATCATACATTACCTTCATACTTGCTATTACTAAAGGCATATAAGCAACAGCCATCATTTTTGTTTGATGACCAGCAGCAGTTATTACCATATTATAAGTAAGCAAACTATATAAAACAGCTCCACCAATACCTAACCAATTATCAATTTTAAAACAGCAGGTGAGTATGTAAAAACAAATAGCTGCCATTACTAAAAATGCAGCAGGTTCTGGTAAGCCTAGCTTATTTATTTCCCAAAAATTTGGTAAGATTGATTCCCCATCCATGGCAATCATAAAGTTGGGTGTGCCAGAAAACATGTGTGTATTCCATAACGGAAAATGCCCTGTTTTAGCTTTATAATCTTGAGCACTTTTACTCATTGCTCTCCAACTGGTGGTATCATGTTGGTTCATTACTTTTCCTTTAAAAGGAGCAGGTAGAAAAACATAAATGACTAAAATGAAAATTACTACAGCTAATAAATGTATTAACCATTTTTTAAAATCTACTTTCATAATTATTTTTTTGCAGTGAGCAAATATAGTTTAAATAGGTTATTTGCTTATTAATTTGAAGATAGGCAATTATTAAATATTTCATTCGGATATATTGATGTTTTAGTAAGTTGTTTATTTTAAGTAATAGCATATTGGTGCTTTGTTTTTGTAAAGTATATTACATTGTGTATGCATTTTTAAATAGTATATTTGGCTAGTAATTTTTATTTATTTTGCTTGTAGTAAAATCTTTTTGTCTCTCAATATTTTTTTACTATTTTTGCAGCCCAATAAACGGTAGTCGTAGCTCAGTTGGTTAGAGCATCAGATTGTGATTCTGAGGGTCGGGGGTTCGAGCCCCCTCGATTACCCATTAAAAGCTCTTTAAGAAATTAAAGAGCTTTTTTAGATTTAAACAATAAAAAAATATCGATTTTACTTTTCCATTATTATCATTCGCACTACATAAAGCTCGTTTAACAAAAAATTATAACCATTTAACCTGTTTTTAAACTTTAAACTTCATTTTTTCGTTAATTTTAACCTATGCAAAAAATTGCAAATTTCATTATGAGTAAAAAATTCATTCCTATTATGCTCCTACTTGCAGGAGCAGGTGTTTTTATTGCGTTTAAATCATTGGGAGGTAGTGATGGTAATAAAAATGAAAATCCAAGAACTAAGTTTGGTAAGATTTTAAAAAATGTAGGTATTTTGTTAGAAGAGGGTCATTTTAGTCCAAGAAAAATAGATGATGCATTTAGTAAAATGGTGCTAAATCGTTTTGAAGCTGACTTGGATGATGAGAAATGTGTTTTTTTACAAGCAGATATAGATTCATTAAAACTATACGAAAATGTAATAGATGATGAAATACATGGTACAGATATAAAATCATTTTATGCCGTACATGAAAAATATATTAAAAGACAAAATGAAATTAATAGTATTTACAAAAAGATTTTGACAAAACCATTTGATTTTAGTATTGACGAAACCATACAAATGGATCCTGCAAAAATTTCTTATCCAAAAACAGAAGCTGAAAGAGAAGAAAGATGGAGAAAGCGAATGAAGTTTATGGCACTTGGCAAATACACAGAGCTTTTGGAAACTCGTAAAACGAATAAAGGAAAAAAAGATTTTAAATTTAAGGCAGATACAACTTTAGAGAGAGAAGCTAGAGAGTATGTGCAAAGAACGATGGATCGTTTTATGACAACAAAAAAAACAAGAGAAACTGCAGATGAAAATTTTAGCGTTTTTGTAAATTCAATTGTGGGAACCATGGACCCTCACTCTGATTATTTTGCACCAGTAGATCTGCGTAGTTTTAATGAAGGTATTAAGGGAAGTTTTTTTGGAATTGGTGCACAAATAAGAGAAGATGATGGAAAAATTAAAATTGGACCATTGGTAACTGGTATGCCTGCGTGGAGAAGTGGAGAGGTAAAAGAAAATGATGAAGTAATAAAAATAGGGCAAGGCAAAAATGAGCCAATAGATGTAACTGGCTATTCAGTATCTGATGCTGTAAAACTTATACGTGGTGCTGAAAAAGGATCTGAAGTGAGACTTACTTTAAAAAAAGTGGATGGTAGTATTAAAGTTGTTTCACTTATAAGAGATGAAATTGTATTGGATGAAACATTTGCAAAATCGGTAATTATAAACAAAGAGCATAAGATTGGTTATATTTATTTACCAGAATTTTATGCAGACTTTAGTAATCCTAAAGGAAAAAGGTGTGCTGCAGATGTAGCAGTAGAAATTGAAAAGCTGAAAAAAGAAAATATAGAGGGAATTATAATTGACCTACGTGGAAATGGTGGAGGTTCGTTATACGACGTAGTGCAAATGGCAGGTTTGTTTATAGAAGATGGACCAATAGTGCAAGTTAAAAGTAGGGGAGATAACCCAAATGTGTTAAGGGATAGAGATAAAAACGTACAGTATACAGGTCCATTGGCTGTTTTGGTAGATGAGTCAAGTGCATCTGCATCAGAAATTTTTGCTGCTGCAATACAAGATTATAAAAGAGGTGTTATTATTGGTAGTACCAGCAGTTATGGAAAAGGTACTGTACAAAGAAGTATTCCGCTTAACCCTGAGTATGAAAACCCTTTGGTAAATGCAAATACCAAGCAAGAAGACTTAGGATCTGTAAAGCTAACTTTACAAAAATTTTATAGGGTAAATGGTGGCTCTACCCAAATGAAAGGAGTAACCCCCGATGTTGTTTTGCCAGATAGATATGATTTTTTAAAGTTTAGAGAAAAGGATAATATTTACAGTTTAAAATGGGATGAAATAGAAAAAGCTACTTATAAACCATGGTCTAGTAATGCAAATATGGATCTTGTAATTAAAGAAGCAAATGCATCTACTACCTCAAACAGTAATTTTAATAAAATAAAAAGTAATGTAGAATGGCTTTCAAAAAATGCAGATAAAGAATTTAGTTTAAATAAAGCAAAATATGAATTTGATGTAAACCAACAAAAATCTGTACACAAAGAAATTGAAGCCGCATATAAACTTACAAATTTATTAAGTGTAAAAAATATAGGCACAGATTCATTAGATGTAAATGCTACGAAAGACAAAACTAAGATAGAGAGAAACAAACAATTTGTAAAGAAAATAGGAGAGGATATTTATATAAATGCAGCTGTAGATATCGTAAACAAGATGATTAAAAATGATAATGTAGTAAAGAATAAATAAAATTAATTTTGAGAATTTAAGAAAAAGCTTACTTGTGAAAATAAGTAGGCTTTTTCTATAATATTATTTTTGTTATCACCAAAAAAAGAATCACTTTTGTATATATATGAGCCAAAATATTATCATAACAATTGATGGATGGTCCTCCTGCGGAAAAAGTACTTTAGCAAAACAACTTGCAAAAGTACTTGGGTATACATATATTGATAGTGGCGCAATGTACAGGGCTATTACATTGTATTTTCTGCGTAATCATGTAGACTGGACTGATGATGCCGAAGTAAAGAATGCATTAGAAAATATACAGTTGGAGTTTGTATCTAATGAAAAAAACGGACAGTCGGAAATGTTTTTAAATGGAGAAAATGTAGAGTATCTTATTAGAGATTTAATAATAGCAGATAAGGTAAGCGAAATAGCTGCCATAGCAGCTGTGCGTACATTTGCTGTAGCACAACAACAATTAATGGGCACACAAAAAAAAATTGTAATGGATGGCAGGGATATTGGAACAACTGTATTTCCAGATGCTGAACTTAAATTTTTTATGACTGCAGATATTGCAGTAAGAGTAGAAAGAAGATTTAAAGAAATGTTTGAAAAAAATCCAAATACAACCATTGAAGATGTAAAAAACAATTTGGAAATGAGAGACTTTATAGATTCTCATAGAGCAGTAAGCCCCCTTACAAAAGCAGCTGATGCAATAACTTTAGATAATACCAATATTGATATGGAAGAGCAATTAAAAATTGCTTTGGGGCATGTGAAAAAGTGTTGAGGATTTAGTGGTTAAAGACTTGGCTTGTGTTCTTCTCAAAACGTTTGCTTAACAAACTATCAAAAAACTTCAAATTTAAGAGTGAAATACAAAATCCTTTTATGTTTAGGTTTCATAATTATTTTCTTTTCTTATTCGAATGGACAAATTTTTAATGTAACAACTAGAGACAAATCGAATCCTATTAAAATACAATGGAGTGAAAATCTTAAAGGGAATTTTAAATTTAAAAATAAGTGGAGTTATCATGAAGGAATTTTTAAGAATAAATTTGGTCAATTAAGTTGTGATGGGTTTTGCCCACCTGAGACTTATGAAATGCTAGATAGTAATGGCAGAATTAAAAAAGATTCTTTAAAATCATTTTATAGAATTGTAGATACATCACACAAAAAACATTCAATATATTCTAGTGCTTGGTGTTATGAATGGGGAGGGACTAACTTTATAGAAATAGAAAGAAAATCTATTGAAAAAGTAATCTGCAAAACTGAAATAAACGCTTCTACACATTGCAGTCTAGAAATAGAAATAATAGGGGACAGTTGCTATGTTTTAATAGATTTAAAAAGTATTATGAAAGGAGGAAATGCAAGATATTTTTGTACAAGCGGAACAATAAATATTGACAAACCACTTTGGGAGAAAGGAGTAATGAAAGCAATTTTTAGTTTTAATTTTGAACATTTAGAAAATCCCAAAAAACCGATTTATTGGAGAGGGAAAATATATTCAAAAATTAAAAAAATATCTCTTTGAACCCATTGGTGACGCATTGTAAAAACACTTGAGAGCCGAGGCTAGTCTTTTCAAGAACTGACCAATTTCTTGAAAACCAACCAAAACTAAAATGTAAATAAAATAAATGTTTTATCTTTATTAGAAGGCAAGTCTTTTAGAAAAGCAATTGAATTTATTTGGATTTTTAAAAAATAGCCAGTTATAGTTTGATAGTGATTGAAACGATTGGTTTATGAGATATAAACCATGATGTAGATATTAATTAATAAATCAAATGTTTATTTCTTATGACTAGGGAGCAATTAATTGAAATAGGGTATCGTATTACAAATTTTGAAGTTAAGGACGAATCCGAGTATGATAATTTACAAGATTTGTTTGACAGCAATGTTCCTCACCCACTAGGTTCAAGTTTATTTTTTTACCCAGAAAATTATAATGCTAATAAATTTGATATATTTGAATACAATCCAAAAGTTGAAGATGTAGTTGATATAGCTCTATCTTATAAGCCTATAATTTTGGCTTACAAAAACTTTGATTCACAACCCTGATGTAAAGATGTAAAACATTTGCTTTTGCAACTGTTAGTAAACCATAGCAATAACACGTAAGCCGACTTCGCCTCGTATAGTGTCTCCGTATTGGTTCGTTTACTCAATCAAGGTACTAGTATCGCTTTTACTTTTCTAGTCCCAAACTCTCAATTAACGCTTTAAGTTCGTGGTTTTGTATGTCTTCTTGTTCGCCTTTGTCGTATATGGAAAGTAAGAAAACGGTTTCTTGTTCTACATAAATGTAGGTTATTACTCTAGCCCCACCACTTTTGCCTTTATTTTTACTGGTAATAGTCATGCGTATTTTGTAACAATTTTCAATTACTTCATCACCTAGTTTTGGGTTTTCTTCCAGTTGGTTACCCAATTCGTTAATGTCAGCTTTTATAGAACGGTGTTTTTTTGCTAGTCTTTTAAGCTCTCTGCTAAAAGTTTGGGTAGGAATAATTTTATAGCTCATTCAATAAGTCCTTTAAAGATTTTGCTTTTAATTTACCTGCTTTTATCAATTTCACTTCTTCTACAGCTTCTTTTATTCCAGCTAAAATTTCTGCTTTGGTAGGTTCGGGTTCTTCCCAAGCTTGTAGATTTTGGTATTCATTTTTCATACTCTCCCAGTCATTGATAGGAATAAAAACCCCTGTGGGCTTTCCATTACCGCCATGTATTATTTGTAAACTCATGCTGTTTATTATTTAGAGATTTGAATATTTTGTTCAATGAATGTATGAAATTTATTTTTAGCAAGCATATCGTAAATAATACTATATACCGTCTACCTTTCGTCTTCGCCTAGCTGCTATATCAACTGTACTTTTTCGTTTGCAGTTTTATCTTTTACTTTTTAGGATACATCTTTTTAGAATTTTTAAAATGAATCACTTAGTCAAGTGTCATTCCAAAGAACTGAGCTACCGTAATAAAGCTTCTACAGAAATATCACTTTGGTAGTTTCAATTTTGGAATAATTAGAAGCATACATCTTGGCAACAAAGGCTACCTCTTTTTGCATCAATGCTTTTTTGCTCCCTAAATTGTCTTTATGTTTTTCCTCACTTACCATACGAATCGATTGTTCAAATCCAATACAAAATTATTAAAAATGGAAAAATAAATCAATTAATATATAGATAAGGAGATTTTACATTCCAAATTATTATACCGAGGGTGTTTCGCTACAATCATACAGCCGCCAGCCTCGGTAAGTTTCCCACAAACCGTTCGCTAAAGTAAGTAAACCATAATTAAATTCCATTTTAGGCAGTTTCACCACCCACCGAAACATATTGCATAATTAAAGCTCAATCAGAGAATAAATTTTCAATGGAGTTCCGAAAAGTCGGAATAAACTACGCCTCAAATGTTTCATCAGGGTTATATTGTTTGTGTTAAAAAATAGTATTCCTCTTCGGCAATGTCTCCAATCACAGAAACATATTGTACAATTAAATCTAAATTAAGGAACATCTGTGCAATGCTGTATTTGATTAGAAGCTGGAGTTTATTTAAAAGATATAATGTACAGCTTAATATGTGGGTGACTGGAAGTACAAATGTTCAGCACCCAAATTGGATATAATTTGTTACTTTTAACTACAATTTATTTTATGAAAAGTATCTTTTTTTTTCTTTGTAGTTTTTTTGTTGTTACACAAGTTGAGGCTCAAGATTTAAGTTATTATTTACCAACCAATGTAAATTATAATGCTGCTATACCTAAGCCAAAAGATGTAATCCATCACGACGTAGGCGAATGGCATATCACACATGATAGGTTAGTGAATTATATGTATGCAATAGCAAAAGCAAATCCCAATCGTATAAATATAGAACGTATGGGCTTTAGTACGGAGCAAAGAGAGCAAGTATTGCTTACTATTTCTTCGCCAGCTAATATTAAAAATATTGAAGCAATAAAAGCACAACATTTAAAATTATATACAGGTGAAGAAACCGATATTAGCAATATGCCCACTATACTTTGGATAGGGCATAGCATACACGGCAACGAAAGTAGCGGTGCTAATGCCGCTCTGCTAGGTGCTTATTACTTAGCTGCTGCAGAAGGTAAAGCAATAGACAGTGTTTTAGAAAACGTTGTTATTTTGTATGATCCTAGTTTTAATCCTGATGGATTGCAACGCTTTAGCACTTGGGCTAATCAGCATAAAAGTAAAAACCTAGTTACAGATCCTAACAGCCGAGAATTTAACGAAGTGTGGCCTGGTGGCAGATTTAACCACTACTGGTTTGACCTTAACAGAGATTGGCTACCACAAGTACATATAGAAAGCCAAAACAGGGTAAAATTTTATCAGCAATGGAAGCCCAATATCTTAACCGACCATCATGAAATGGGTAGCAATGCTAGCTTCTTTTTTCAACCAGGTGTACCAAGTAGAGTAAACCCACTTACTCCAAAAATCAATCAAGATTTAACTGCAAAAATAGCCACTTATCATACCGCAGCTTTGGACAAAATAAAAAGTTTATATTTTACAAAAGAAAATTACGACGATTTTTATTACGGCAAAGGAAGTACCTATCCAGATGCACAAGGTTGTATTGGTATTTTATTTGAGCAAGCAAGTAGTAGAGGTCATGCACAACAAACTGCCAATGGTTTACTTACTTTTCCTTTTACAATACGCAATCAGTTTACAACAGAGCTAAGCACTATGCAAGCAGCTGTAGCTTTACGTAAGGAGCTGTTGCAATATCAAAAAGATTTTTTTAAAAACAGAAGTAACGAGCAGCAAGCTTATACCTACGATAATATAGCCGACCCAAGTAAAGTAAAAATGTTTACAGAAATGCTTTTACGTAACGATATAAAGGTGTATAAAAGCAAAAACGATATGAACACTTATGTGGTGCCACTTGCCCAAAATCAACAAACTTTAATAAAAGGTATTTTCGAAAAAACATTGAATTATAAAGACAGTATTTTTTACGATATAACAGCTTGGACATTTCCATTGGCTTATGGCATTGAGTATAGGTTAAATAAGAATTTTGAAATTGGGCAAGCTTTAAATTTACAAAATCTTTACGGCCATGAACTGCCGCAAATTATTGAAAATTATCAACCATTTGCAAAAGCAGAATATGGCTATTTGATACCATGGAGCACCTATTATGCTCCTGCAGCTTTATACGAATTATTGCAACAAGGAATACAAATAAAAGTAGCTAATAAATCTTTTAAAATACCAGCTAACAACGAAAAATTAAACTTCCCAGAAGGAACTTTATTTGTACCATTGTCCCACCAGAAAGTAAGCGATGATAAAATACACAGCTTGCTTAAAGCCACTGCCCTACAGTACGACCTTAGGGTGTATAGCACCAATACAGGATTAGCAATAGAAGGAATAGATTTGGGAAGTGCATCGCTAGTAAATGTGAGCAAACCTACAATAGCATTAATAGTTGGTAATGGCGTAAACCCTACTGATGCTGGCGAAGTATGGCATTTACTAGACCAACGAATGAATATGCCAGTTACACATTTAGAAATAAATACCCTCAATAAAATTAGTTTAGATAAATACAACACTATTATTATGGTAGGTGGCACTTACACTGATGTAAATAAAGAAAAATTAAAAATGTGGGTGCAAGCAGGTGGTAATTTAATATGTTTAGAAGAAGCTATACAATGGGCTGCCGAAGCAGGTATTAGCAATGTAAAATTTAAAAAGCTTAATACGCCAACAGATAGTACCATGCGTATTGCTTATAACCAACAAACGGCAATAAATGGAGCACAAGCTATGAGTGGAGCAATATTTGCTGCCGATGTAGATCTTACACACCCTTTGGCTTATGGGTATAATTCCTATATAGTAAGTACTTTTAAAGCCAATAAAGTATTTATGGAAAAAAGTAAAAACCCATTTGCTACACCGTTTATGTACAAACAAAATCCTCTGCAAAGTGGCTGGCTAAGTACACAAAATAAAGATGCCATGAATAATACAGCGGCAGTTGTTGTAAGTAGCCTTGGTACTGGCAGGGTAATAAATATTGACCACAACCCTAATTTTAGAGGCTTTTGGCTTGGTGGTACTAAGTTAATGATGAATGCTATTTTCTTTGGCAAAAATATAGAAATTGGTATTGGAGAGGAGTAGTCAGGATTGCTGCATTGTGCAGATTAAATTATCCGAGTCGTTTCAAAGTTTTTAACCAACAGCGTAAAAATTATATTTTAGCCGCCGTGGGTGCTTAGCTATAATCATGTAGCCACCGCCGGTGTCTTCTACCAGCAGCGTTTTCCAGCCGAACTACAATCTAAAGCAAATAAACATGAAACAATAAATATTTTCCTTGCTAAAAAAGTTTTACAAATCAATGTAATACTAGTTATTGCAAAAATTTATTGTTCCTTTCTGGTTAGTGTTAACGCTTTATAAATTTTTCTCTAGTAACTAAATTATTATTTTGAGATATAGAAATGATATACATTCCATTTTGCAAATTTGATACATCCATATTAATATAGCTATTAGGTGTTTTGGTTTGCGTTTGAACTAATTTTCCTTCCATATTATAGATAGATATAACAATTGACTTATTAGGAACAAAAGTATTGGACGCTATAATCAATTGGCTATTTGTAACAGTAGGAAAAATATTTGTACCAAATAGCATGCTACGAATAATTTGGATGTTAGAATATTTTACAGCACCACCTACTGAAATAATTTTTAACCTATAATATGCAATATCTTCACGAGCAGTTTCGTCAATATAGCTTTGCTGGTTGGGGGTTATTGCTGTTAGATTACTATAAACCATATTATCCGATGCTCTTTGTAAAAAAACTTTTTGTGCACCTGTTATTGAGGCTGCATTCCATTGCAAGGATACTTTTGAATGTTGCAATGTAGCAGTTAATAAAGTAGATGAAGATAAAACTACAACTTGATTAATAGAATAAACCCCAACACTGTTTACTAAATCTAGCATATCAGCGCTATTAGTGTTAGTCGGATAACCTTCATAATCTAGTAAATAAGCTTCAGTAGATGTGGCAGGTATATCGTTAGCAAAAATAGAAAAACCATAAATCATTTGTCCATCAGTAAATCCTAAATGTGCAAGGCTAACAAATGTTCCCCTCATATTTTGATTAACCACTACAGAGGGGCGGCTTTCATTGGCATTAAATGTTGGGTCTTTTTGAAAAATAGCGAAATCTTTAAAAGTTGATAAAAGTTTGCTACCATAATTTGCTGTTGTAATAGATGTCAACGGCTGGTAACCGGTAGGATTATTTATGCTATTTATTGTTTTAATACCTGCTATTTTAAAAGCATTTCCATCATCCCCACCATCACAAATAGTAAAACCAACTTTACTCAAATCTGCTCCTGCATCAGGTATAAATCCATTAGGGAAAATGAAATCAATACGTTCTACATTACCATAATGTACATTTGTATTATTATTTTGAAATATATTATCGTAACCAGTATTTATGTTATTAGAAACTAATGCACTTTCCATCGATAAAACTTCAGGTGCACTTACCAAAAAAGTTCCTGTATTTTCACTTGATGTAGGAACAGCATTTACTGCAGCAAAAAATGGAAAATGATCACCATTATGTCCAACAATGCTATTGGCTACTCTTCTTACTTTTACAAGTGGTGAAAAAGGCAATGAACTAGCTTTACCTAAGCCTGCTACCTCTATGTCGGTAATAGAAATTTTATCTGCATTGCTAGCATTAAAAATTACATTAAAATTGGTACCTACACTATCCCATCTATTAGAAAGGCCAGCGTACATACTTTGAACGCCTGCTCCTTTTCTATTAATAATAATATTTGAGGTGGGTAGATCAGTACTATTTGTAGTTATACTGTTTATACCAAATTGTGCAAATGCGTTTTGACAAAAAAGTAGGGCTGTAAATGTTTTGATAATTAGGGAAAAATTCGTTTTCATAGTAAAGTAGTATTAATATTTTTTTAATTCATGTAACATATTAATAAATAGCATATAGTATTCATTGTTATATTTTACACGTAGGAATTTAAAAACAATATTTTTTTAATTTTATTGTGTTTTGTAGTAAACATTCTACAAAAAAAACCGAAATAATTTATATTTTGGGGTTTTTATATGATAATATGTTGAAAAAGTGTTAATTCAAACTCCCTTCGCCTTGTTGCAAGTTCCACCCTTTCATCCCCATCAATCTCCTTCACAATAAAAGCCCAAAAAAGTTTCTCCTGCCCAACATAGCCCGCATAGGAGCGGCACCAAGTATATGTGTGCAAGCGCAGCGCAGCATACATATACGAAGGTATAGCGGATAGGCGGATACAAATGTTCAGTATTGTATCTGCTGCTCATGCTCCCAAAAAATAAAACGCATAAAAATACCCGAAGCATTTTTTACTTCGGGTTTTGAAAAAATATTATGTATAAAAATTTTTTTTAAAAAACAATAATCGCCTTCGACAAGCTCAGGCTGACAACTAATTCAAACTCCTAAAATCTACTGGTACCAATTTACTTACACCGGCTTCTTGCATGGTTACGCCGTAAATAACATCTACCGCACTCATGGTTTGTTTGTTGTGGGTTACAATGATGAATTGTGAGTTTTCGCTGAACTGTTTTATCATGTTGGTAAACTTGCCTACGTTGGCATCGTCTAGCGGTGCATCTACTTCATCTAATATACAAAACGGTGCAGGCTTTATGAGGTAAATGGCAAATAGCAATGCGGTGGCGGTGAGTGTTTTTTCTCCTCCGCTTAGCTGCCCTATAGATGATGGGCGCTTGCCTTTTGGTTTTGCTACAATGTCAATGCCTGTCTCAGCAAGGTTTTCAGGGTCTACGAGCACCATATCGGCGGTATCTTCGTCTGTAAACAATGCCTTAAATACTTTTTGAAAATTCTCTCTTGTTTTGTTAAACGTTTCTAAGAATTGTTGGTTGGCAGTGGCTTCCACTTCTTGTATCGTTTGCATCAAACTATCTTTTGCCGTTACCAAATCGTTCTTTTGCTCCAAAATAAATTCGTAGCGTTTTTTCATTTCGGTATAAGCTTCTATAGCTGTAGGGTTTACTTCTCCAATATTTTCTAAACGCTTTCTCATGCGTTCGTTACGCTCTTTCAAATCTTCTACTGCATCTGTACCGGTGCGTGGCTCATCTATAATCACATCTAGGTCTACTTTAAACTCCACACTCAATCTTTCCTTCATACCACTTAGTTGTAGTTTAAGGTCGGTTAGTTTGTCTTTTATTTCGTTTAGTAAAGTATCTATTATTTCTTTGCTCTTTTGCTTTTGGCGAAGCACCGTTTCTTTTTCTTGCAGGGCATTACGCAAGTTGTAATACGCTTGGTCTGCTTCGTTTAGTTTCTTCTCTTCTGTTTCTTTATTTGTTAAAACCTCCACTAGCAAGGTTTCTAGCGAAGCTAAATTTTCTGCTGTAGTGTTGATGGCTTCGTCACTATCTTTTAATTGTGTGCTACTTGTTTCTACCTGTGTTTGTAAATCTGCTAGCTGCGTATTTTTAAAAGCCAGCTCTGTGGTAAGCGATACTACTTTACTTTGTTGTTTTGCAAAATTAATATTGCACTCATTAAATGCTGCTCCTGCAAAATTATATTCTTGCTCGGCAGTTGCATAAGCAGCTTCTACGCCTTGCAATTTATCGGCTAGTTCATCTAGCTGTGTGTTAAATTTATCTAGCTCTGTTCTTGTATCAGCAATGGCATCGTGGTTTTGCTGCAATTGCGTTTCCATTTCTCCTGCACGGGTATTGCCTGTGGTATTTTGGTGCTGTAAGTTTTCTATTTTATTTTGTAATGAAAAAACAAGGTTGGTAAGGTTATTAATATCCTGCTGCGCTTGTTTTATTGATGCTTCTTTTAGCTGCTCGTTGTAACTGATTACTTCGTTGTGCTTGGCTTGTATCTCCGCTTTCAATGCAGTTACATTGGCATTTTGTACAATTATTTCTGCTTGTAGTTTTTCTAAATTTTTTGCTCTGCCTATTTTCTTTCCTTCAAATAAACCTACGCTACCACCGGTAATGCTGTATTTTCCTCTAACAAATTTTCCTGTTTTTTCAAGTACAATTGCATTTCCAATTTGGTCTATGTCATTATCATTTTCGGCAATAAAAACATTCCCCAACAATTGCTTAGCAAGTGCATTATATTTTTCATCTATCTCTATCACATCAAGCGCAGCAATGGTATTAGCAGGTTTGGTATGCTCGGTATTGTCTGTAAATTTATCTAGCAAAAAGAAATTTGCTTTACCTTTTTTATTGTCTGCCAATAAACTAATGGCTTGCAAGCCTTCTTGCAAATTGTTTACTACATAATAATTCAAATATTGGTCTAGCACATTTTCTACAGCTGCACGGTATTCTTCTTGTACAAAAATTAAATCAGAAAGTAGCGGTGCATCTTTGTTCCACCCGTTATTGTTATGCAAAAATTTCACACTCTCGGGGTAGCCTTCCATACTATCCACCAAGCTCTTTAGCAAATCGTACTCATTGGTACGGGCATCCAACTTGCGACTTTCATCTGCCAAGTTATTGCGCATGCCTTCCATCAAATTTTGCGTAGCCAATATTTGCTCCTTGGTGCGGTCTTGGTGCTCTTGTAATTGTTGTAGCTCGGTTTTTTTATTTTCTAATTCTGCTTCTTTCTCTTTTTTATCTGCCTCCAAAGTTTGCAATTGGCTTGCACGTACTTTTTGTTCTTCGCTTAGTTGGTGCAGGGTTCTTTGCAAGTTCTGTATGCTTGTATCGGCTACCGCTACTTTTTTCTCACTATCAAACCTACTTATTTGCAAAGCTTGGTTTTCTTTGCGAAGCGTATCTATGCTGCTGCGCTTTTCATCAAACACACTGCGTTTGTCTTCTACGGCTTCTTTAAGGTCTTCTACTTTTTCTTCAAGCTCGGTCACTTTTGCTTCTTCATCTACTATTTGCAAGCCTGTAAATGCAATGCTTTCTTCCAAGCCTTTTAGCTGTCCACTTGCTTTATTTAAAAATTCGTTTAAGCTCGTTTTTGTTTCTTTTAAATATTGTAAACGCTGACTACTCAGGTTCTTTTCACCTTCTTTGCTACGCACATTATCCAACATTTCGTTGTAGGCATGTTGCATGGCTTGCAATGCTTTTTCTTTTTCTACAAAAGCAAGTTTCTCTGCTTCCAATGCTGCATCTTCACCTGCTATGGCTGCTTCTAGTTCTATTCTTTTGTCTACTTCTTCTTGTTGCTGTTGGTTAAGGTCTCTGTAGGTAATATTAAAACCTTCCAATGCTGCTTTTGCAAGCTCTATGGAAACTTCTTTGTATTCCTTTTTTATTTCAAAATACTTTTCCGCTTTTTTTGCTTGGTTTTCTAGGCTTTTTAGTTGATTGTTTATCTCAAACAATAAATCTTCTATACGAGCAAGGTCTTGCTCAGTGGCGTCTAGTTTTAGCTTAGCTTCTTTTTTTCTTGTTTTATATATAGTAATACCTGCCGCTTGCTCTAGCATTTTACGACGGCTATTTTCTTTGTCTTTTATAATATCATCTACCATGCCTAGCTCTATAATGGCATAGCTATCGGTACTTACACCCGTATCCATAAATAGATTATGAATATCTTTTAAGCGGCAAGCCACATCATTTAAGCGGTACTCACTTTCCCCACTTTTGTAGTATTTACGGGTTACGGTTACGGTATTAAACTCCGTAGGCAATAAGTTTTTTGTATTTTCAAATGTAAGGCTCACCTCTGCCAAGCCGCTAGCATTACGGGTTTTACTACCGTTAAACACTAGGCTCTCCAGGTTTTCGCTACGCAGGTTGCTTATCTTATGTTCGCCTATTACCCAACGAATACTATCTATAATATTGCTTTTACCGCAGCCATTTGGCCCAATAACACCAGTAATACCTTCATCAAAATTGAGTACGGTTTTATCTGCAAAACTCTTAAATCCTTTAATTTCTAAACTCTTTAAACGCACAGTATCTTATTTTTTTAAGTGGGGGAGCAAACATACATGAAAATGATGGAAACTAAAAACGAGTTGTTAGGTTAGTTTTCACATGGTATACACAAATACTAACAATTGTAATTTATTATACTAAATTATAAATTAAGTATTGATATTCAGTAATTTATAATACTAGTAATTTTTTAAAAAATATCTAAATAAGAGTAATTAACATTAAGAAAGCTTTTAATATCAATATTTTAGGAAAAAACTTGTCATGATTCTTTCCTATCAATTAATAAAACCAGTATAATTCCAACGGTATAACATAGTATATCCAACCAAGAAAATGTAGTGCCAATTACTATTCTAGCTATTTTGATATCTTGTAAACCAAGCAATTTTACCAACTGAAAATATTGTAATGTTTCTATAGTATAAGAAAAAAATAAAACTGCAATTGCAATTTTAATATTACTAAGTTTTAAAAAACTTTTTATAAAACAATACAATAAAACAACAACCAATACATCACCTAGGTATGATCGTACAAAATTATTGTGTACAAATTTTGCTATAAAGATTTCTATAAATAATAAAATGAAGAAAAGAAAACAATACTTTTTATTAAAAGTAATTGTTGGGTTATTTTGAAAATTCATGTTGCAAAGTAAAATATTTTCAAAATTACAAGTATAAAGTTTTTATATTATTGTAGATAAAATCAATCATTTAATATCTACACCCACTTTTTCTTATATGCAATATTTATAACCTGTGCTCTACTATTTACATGCAGTTTATCATAAATATGGCTTACATGTTTACGCACTGTCATCGGGCTTATAAACAATGCTTCACCTATAGCTTTATAATTTTTTCCGCTTACTAGTTCTTTTAATACATCCATTTCTCTGTTGCTTAAACCTGCATTGTCTTCTTTTACAGGTTCGTCTTCTTCGTTTTCGTGGTAAGAATGCATAGGTACATGGCGAAGCATTTCCATGGCTTTGCGTGCTATACCTGGGCTCATGGGTATGCCGTTGTGGTGGTGCACATTTGTTATTGCATCTATAATGTTTACCGCAGTATCTTCTTTTAATAAATAGCCATGTGCACCAGCTTTTATGGCTTCAAATATTTTATCGTTGTCTTCAAATACGGTGAGTACAATAAATTTTATAGTAGGATAATTAGCCGTGGCTATGGCTATTGTTTCTATACCATTCATTTCAGGCATTTCTAAATCCATCAATACTACATCGGGTAATACTTTAGTATTTTTTAGTTTCTCTAAAAAATCAAGCCCATTTTTGGCTTCAAATAGCACGGCTACTTCTTTGTACCCTTCTAATTTATCTTTGGCGGTTTGGCGGTTGATGGCTTTATCATCAACAATGGCTATTTGTATTGACATATTACAAAAATATGCTAATCATTTACAGAAAACAATACTCCTTAAAGAGTATTTATTGTAATAGTTGTACCCCCATTTACGACGGATATAAGCTTTACATC
>JAYVID010000027.1:0-14171 GCA_043770525.1 Ferruginibacter sp. | reverse complement strand
AAACTCTGTAGTAAACCATCCATTTTTATTGTAAGCTTGTTGTTTTATTGCTATCCAGCCTGGGTGGTTGCTTTTTAGGTATTCACCCGCTTTTGTCATTAATTCAATTCTTTCTTGTATGTTCATATTCTTATTATTAAATTGCAGCAAATTTACTAAGATGGCAATAAAGATAACGGATGAATGTATAAACTGCGGAGCTTGCGAGCCCGAGTGTCCTAATAACGCTATATATGAGGGCGGAGTAGAATGGGCAATATCTGATGGTACAAGCATAAAAGGTGCTTTTACTTTAATGGATGGGAGTGTAATAGATGCTGATAAGCGCAATGCTCCTGTAGCAGCAGATGTTTACTATATTGTAACCAATAAGTGTACGGAGTGTCAAGGTTTTCATGAGGAGCCACAATGTGCTGCTGTATGCCCAGTAGACTGCTGTGTGCCTGATGAAGATTATAAAGAAACGGTAGATCAATTGATGGATAAAAAAAATCGTTTGCACATTTAATTGAAATTCCCAATTACTGTTTTATATGTATTTTTTAATTAATCGTTAATGAATAAACGAATACTATCATTGTTTTTTATAAGCATAATTATATGTCTTACGGCATGTTTTTTCCCTAAAAAAAATGATCAATTAAATACAGATAAAGACAAACTTACTTTATTAAAAACAGATAAAGACTTTGCAAACGTAAGTGTAGAGAAGGGCATGAAAACTGCTTATATGGAGTTTATAGACAGTAATGCTGTTTTGCTAAGACCCAACAGTATGCCTATTTTAGATGCCGAAGCAGTAGACTATATTATTGCTTTGAAAGATACGGGTTATATAGTTACATGGGCTCCATCAAACGCAGTGGTAGCAGCCTCTGGAGACTTGGGGTATACTTATGGCACTTACGAAGTATCGGTGGGTGAAAATGAGCCTTCTTTGTTAGGTACTTATGTTTCTATTTGGAAAAAAGGTGCAGATGATAAATGGAAGTTTGTGCTGCAAAGTAATAATGAAGGGGTGGAGTAAATAGGAAAATGTGCAAATGTGCAAATGTGCAAATGTGCAAATGTGCAAATGTGAAAATGTGAAAATGTGAAAATGTGAAAATGTGCAAATGTGAAAATGTGAAAATGTGCAAATGTGAAAATATACAAATATGCAAATGTGCAAGTGCAAATTAAAATAATCATAATTAGGAAATAAGTTTTTATGCAAAAGAAAATAGCATTGATTACAGGTGGTTACTCAGGAGAGTCTGTAATATCATATAAAAGTGCAGCTACTATTCAAAATAATATAGATGAAAGTAAATGGGATTGTTATTTAATAGATATACACCCTGATGGTTGGTATTATAAAGCTGAAGATGGAAAGAAAATAACAGTAGACAAGAATGATTTTAGCATTGAAGTAAAAAATAATAAAATAAATTTTGATGCAGTATTGGTAGGCTTACATGGCACCCCTGGAGAAGACGGAAAGCTGCAAGGATACTTCGATTGCTTAAAAATACCTTATACATCTTGCGATGCTGCTACATCAGCTTTAACATTTAATAAAAGATACACTGTGGCTGTTGCCGCATTTGCTGGCATAAATGTTGCTAAGTCTGTACATCTATTTAAAAATGACGGTACAACAGCACAAAATATATTGGAACAAGTAAATTTACCAGTGTTTGTAAAACCCAATAATGGAGGTAGCAGCATAGGAATGAGTAAAGTGAACAAAGCCGAAGATCTTTCAGGTGCATTGGAAAAAGCTTTTAAAGAAGATGAACAAGTATTGGTAGAGGAATTTATAGCTGGTAGAGAGTTTACCATTGGAGTTTTTAAGCAAAAAGGCATTATTACCACTTTGCCAATGACAGAAGTGACAACAAAAAATGACTTTTTTGATTTTGAAGCAAAATATGAAGGCAAAAGTGAGGAAGTAACTCCAGCAATAGCAAGTATAGAAATAACGAATAATGTAAAGCAAGCTGCAGAAAAAATTTATAAAGTATTTAATTGTAATGGTGTTGTAAGAATAGATTTTATATATGATGAAAATAAAAATTTGCCATATATGCTAGAAATTAATACGGTGCCTGGCCAAAGTGCTGCAAGTATTGTACCGCAGCAAGTAGCTGCTGCTGGTATGAGTTTACAACAATTTTATACATTATTAATAGAGGAATGTTTTGCTTGATCATTATATTGCACCCTAAAACAAAAACTAAAACCAACCATAGTGTTTAAATTTATAACGCATCGATCTTTTTGGCTAAATTTATTGGTCATTATACTTCTTACAGTATCAATGATATGGGGTTCGCTTAAAATGCTTGGAGTAATTACAAAGCATGGTGAATATCTTACTGTACCCAATGTAGTAAAGACAAATACAGCTGCTTCCATTAAAATTTTAGAAGATAAAGGTTTTATAGTTGTTATACAAGATTCTGTATATACTGATACAGCAAAAATGGGTACCATTTTAAAACAATTTCCAGAAGGGAATAGTACTGTAAAAGTAAACAGAATGATAATGCTTACGGTAAATAGGGTTACACTCCCATTGGTAGATATGCCTACGCTTACTAGTAAATCTAAAGATTATGCAATTGAAGTATTGGAAAGAAGCCATTTAAAATTGGGCGATACTGTTTATAAGCCAAGTTATATGATGGGGGCGGTTATTAATCAGCAATTAAATGGATTAGAAATTGCACCTGGGACAAAAGTACCTTGGGGTAGTAAAATAGACTTGGTAATTGGTGAAGGATTGTCTGATGTGCCATTTTTTGTACCAGATTTTATAGGTAAGACGCTTGCAGAAGTAAAAATAATACTTTTAGAAAAGAATTTACAGCTTGCAGCTGTAATTGCAGATGCAGGTACTGTTGATACTGCAAATGCTTATGTGTATAAACAAAACCCACCTAAGTACAATGAAGATAAAACACCCAACTCTATTAGAGCAGGACAGGTTATTGATTTATGGATTTCACCAATTATGAAAGCAGTAGTACAAGATACAACTTCCTTAAATGCAACTGATGAAACACCTAAAGATGGAAAAGATTCAAAAGATGAAAAGGGCGATAAAAAAGGAGTAAAGGCTAAAATAGTAGCTGGTAAATCTGCTAAAACAGTTAAATAACATAAAATGAGAACGATTTCTATAGCCAGCTTAAAAGCAAAAATGGCTACAAATGATAATATTAATTTATTGGATGTAAGAGAACAAGAAGAACGAGTAGAATTTAATATTGGTGGAGTATTTATTCCATTGGGGCAAATAATGGCTATGCAAATAGATGCAATAGAAGACTTAAAAGCAGCAGAAATTATTTGTTATTGCAGAAGTGGTAAAAGAAGTATGCAAGCTGCGATGATGCTGGAGACAATGGGTTTTAGCAATGTTGTAAACCTTGATGGTGGCATGATGGAATGGCAAGCAAGTTTATAAAAGAGTTAAAATAATTTTTTGGTAGAGCATCTTTTGGGTGCTCTATTTTTTTCTAAAATGTTTTTCCATGTGTAAGGGAAATTATTTTTTTTGTAATAAACTTGCTACGCTTCATTAGGCTTACAAAAATATTTGTAGTCGTTTTTCTCCCAAAAAGATATTGAACAAGCTTTCCTGTTTTTACTCTTGTAGCAAAATTGCGTTTCCACTCTCTGGTATAAATATTTTCTAATTGTAATCTTGTAATATCATTTTGCAGAAATGCTGTAATGCATACGCCTGCTAACTTTGCGCTATGCATGGCCATACTCATGCCATTGCCACACAAAGGTGTAATCATGCCTGCAGCATCGCCTAGCATGAGTACATTATTTTCTGTTGCATTTTTTTTACTGAACGAAATTTGGGAAATAGAAACTGGTGCATCATATAATCTTTTCATTGAAGAAAATAACTTTTTAAGATGTGGGTTTTCTGATAAAATTTGTCCCTCTGCATTTTCTATACTACCTGTATTTTTTATATTACTTGCTTTGGTAAGATAGCATACACAATATTTATCATCTTCTATTTTCGATATGCCACAGTATCCATCTTTAAAATTATGCAGCGCAATCATATCATCTGGAAAATCTGTTTTTACATGATATTTTACACCTACAAAATTGTTTAGTCTATCGCTCGTTTTGCTGGTAAATGGTCTTTTCCATTTTATATCAAAATTGCTGCGCTTGCCCCAAGAGCCGCAGCATACTTTGCTTTGGTAAGTGCCTTGCGAAGTCTTTATGGTAAAAATATTTTCGATAAATTGTACATCTTCTGCCTTACAATTTTGCAAAATAGTTACTCCAATATTTTCTGCTATGGTTTTTAAAGTATTATCTAATGTATATCGGCTAATGCCAAAACCACCAAGATCTAAATCACTGTTTAAAGAATTTCCATTTGGAGATGTAACCCATAATTTTTTTATGATGGGCAAATTCATTTCTGATAATGGAACACCCATTTCTGTTTCTAGATAATGCCAGCTTTCTAAGCTGATATACTCTCCACACACTTTATGAAAAGGATAGGTTTCTTTTTCTAATAAAATAACGGAAAAGCCCTGCTTGGCAAGAGATATGGAGAGTGTGAGCCCTGCTAGGCCACCACCAATGATTGCTGTATCGTATATTTTTGTTTGCATTTAAAAACAATTATTTCTGTTCAGCAGTTCTATTAATGGTTTTAAAAGCTGTAATAATTTCATTTGCTTTTGGATGTAGGGAGCTTACTAAAATAGTATTCAAAATTTTGGTTCCTTCAATTACTGCTATTCCATTTTCTTTTAATAAATTACCATTGTTGTATTTATTAAACCAAACATCAAACTTTCTTTTTCGTGCGTATTGCCTATTGTCATTGCTATCACAAATATATATAACAGCATTTTCAATATTAGCAAAAAATAGTTTGAAAATTTCTATAACAGTTACCCCTATTCTGTCATCTTCAATTGTACCATCAATATCTCCTTCTAACACATCTATATTAATAGTGTAAATATTTTCTGCAAGACTTGGGTATTGATAAAACATAAAGTTATAATCAATAAAATATACGAGATATTTTATTAATTGGTCTGTTAAAAACTCGTAAGAGTAATCATCATTTTCCTTTAATTGGTAGGGGCTTTGCAAACTTGAATTTATCTTTTAAATCTGATAATTTTCCACCGTTTTTTAAATGTGTAGATATAGCATTTTTATCTTCAAGCATTTGCTTAAAAATATGCCCCCCAACGGTATTTTTAGATTTTGTATTTATTTCCTTTGTTAACACATTGTAAATATATAACAAATATTGTATAGAGCGCTTCTAAAAATTGTTATTTTTACAAACAATTAAATACCTGAAAGCCCATTTCCATTGAATCGTATAATTTTTTATTCCTGCTTTTGCAAAAATAGATTCCCATTCTTTTTTATGAAAGCCCCTTGCAACTGAAAGTGGAGCATCATTTTTTACCAAATACGATTTAGAAAATATTTTAGTAAACCATTTTATACAATAAAATGCCAAAGTATTTCTTTGTAAATCATTTATAAAAAATCCTTTTGTACTATTAGCCTTCATCCAAGTAAGCATTTGTACTAATTGCTCTTCTGTAAAATGATGGCAGAATAAAGAAGAAAAAATTACATCGGGTTTTACTTCAAAATCCACTTTGCTATAATCGCTAGTTATCCAATTTGTATGTAGCAATGCGTATTGTTCTTTTGCAAAATCGATACATTCATTTTTTAAATCGATTCCTGTAAAAGAAAATTTTGTATCTTTTATTTTAGAGATAGCTTGTAAATTATCGCCCCCTCCACAGCCAATTTCGCAAATATGTAACTTCTCATTTTCTGTTGTAAATACTTTTACGCCATCAATCGTTATTGCATGCCCACCTAGCAAAGTATTGATGGTATTGAGTTCTTGCATGTTGCGTTTAATATCTTCAAAGGGAATATCGTCGGCATCTAGCAATTCTTTTGTATAACTTCTATGTGTTAGATTAACCATAAGTTGCCGTAAAAGTTTCCATGGTTAAACCGGGGCCAAAAGCAGCCCCAAACACAACTTCATTATCAGTTGAATTATTTTCAATCTCATTCATTATTTTTTGTAATACAAATAAAACTGTCGGCGAACTCATATTTCCAAAATCGTTTAGCACTTCATACGAGTTTTTGAATTCTTTTCTGTCTATTGCTAAAGTATCTGCTATGGTATCTACAATTTTTTTACCACCTGGGTGTATGCACCAATGTGTAACATCGGTTTTTGTTCTATTTGTTTTTTGTAAAGCATTTGCCACTAGTGTTTCAAAATCTGCTTTTATTAATTCAGGAATATAACCACTGAGTGTCATTAAAAAACCAGTAGGTGAAAGCTCCCAAGCCATATCTTTCTTTCCTTTAAAACTTACATCACTATAAAAATTTTCTATTAGCAATCCTTTACCTGATTCGTTATGCTGCATTAAAATAGCAGCACAGCCATCTGCAAATAAAAGTGATGAAGTAAGATTATCTACAGTAGGTTCTGTTTGAAAATGTAAGGTGCAAAACTCTGTACACACTATAATCACTTTTGCATTTTTATCATTATTGCAAAATGCATCTGCCAATTTCATAGCATGTATAGCAGCATAGCAACCCATAAAGTTTACAGAGGTACGTACAATTTGCTTTGGTAATTCCATCAACTCCATTAGTTGTAAGTCAAGCCCCGGTGCACTCATGCCTGTACAACTTACAGTAATGAGGTGTGTAATTTCTTTTACAACAATTTTACCTTTTATACATTTTAAAATTGTTTCAGCAGAAAGTGTAGCAGCATGCTCGTTGTATAGTTGCATCCTTTTGCTAATACTTGGCACAGGTTGTAAATCATCTACTTGGTTAAAAAAAACTCGTTCATTTTTACTTAAATTAAAATCAGGAATTACAGAATGCCTAAACGTAATACCACTATGGTTGTATAAGAATTTTAATTTTCTGGTATCTGCTTCATTTTTGTTGTACACTTTATCTGCAAAGTCAAACAAGGTGCTTTGCGCATGTTTATATGCAGGTACGCCTAATGCTATAGAAATTATTTTACTCAAAGTTTTTCAATTAATAACACAGCTATAAATGCTGCATTGGTACAAATAGATGCGATGACATTCATTTGCATCGTATTTTTAAAATTGGCTTGTGTTTTGTCTTTCCTTACTTTCATCATCCACCACAAAAAATATACTAATGTTGGTAAGGTAAATAATGCAATGGTAAAAAATAAATTTTGATCAAGATTTAAAAAGAAATAAACAGCCATTAAATTCATTGCTACAAAAAAACATAAACCAGAAAAAATGAATGTGCCATTATATCCAAGTAGCATACTCAATGTTTTAACGCCATCTTTTTTATCTTGCTCATGCTGGTATATTTGTGTAAGTGGGTAAAAACTACCAATTAAAAATGAACTTGAAATCATTGGTAAGAATGGTATATCAATAGTTTTGATTACACTGCTACCATGGTTTACTAAAAAAAATACTACTGCACCTTGAAAAATACTTGTTACAATAAATCCAATAATTGGAAATTTTTTTAAACGAATACCACGGTAACTATATGCCCTAGATGCTGCAATAAAAGCCACAACACACATTGCACAATAAATACTTATAAATATGCTTATCACAACTGCCAAAATATCCATTAAAATGGTAAAGTAAAATAATTCTTTTGTAGGCATCAATGGATTTTTAATACCGCCTATGCTTGAAGTATCTCTATCCATATAACTATTGTAGCCATTACTAGCAGGATATATAAGCAAATGCAATATTATAAAAATAAAAGCTGCATGTGTGAAATTTACTTTGTCAACTTGGCTTAAAGCAAACCAAAATACGGGCATTAAAAAAAAAGAAAACTTTAACCTCAGTAATTGTAGCGTAGAAGCCTGTAACATTTAAAATATTTGCTGTAATTTACGTTTTATAAAGCATAAAAGTTTTTTATCATGAATATGATACAAATAAAATTGTAGCATTGCAAAAAGTAGTTGCTAAATTTTTAAAAATATATTTTGAACCTTAAATAAGTTAAGTAGATCAAAAACCTTTAATACAATTTTAAATTCACTCAGTAATTTTTTAATTTTCAATTATTTTAATGATTAAGCTAATAAGAATTTTAGGGTGGGGGTTAATGATAAGTTTTATAGGTTCGTTACCATTGGGCACATTAAATGTGATGGCTATGCAGATTGGTATTTATGAAACCATTGAAAAAGCATTAATGTTTTCTATGGGTTCATTGATAGTAGAAATGATTTATGTACGCATTTCATTAGTGGGTATAAACTGGATAAATAAGCAACAAAAACTAATGGATATAATGCAATGGATTACTTTTGGTATTGTTGTATTGCTTGCCATTGCTAGTTTTTATGCTGCTATGCAAACCACATCTGGACAAGAGAATATGGGCAATAATCCTTTGTCAAAGTATAGCATGAATCGTTTTTTACTAGGTGCTTTTATGTGTGCTATTAATCCTGTACAAATACCTTTTTGGTTTGGCTGGAGTACAGTGTTATTTTCTAAAAAAATATTAGAGCCTGTAAAGGCACAATATAATTATTACATTGTTGGTATTGGTTTAGGTACATTAGCAGGTAATTGTATTTTTATTTTTGGAGGAAAATGGCTGGTAAGTCGTATTGCAAATTCTCAGCAATATTTAAATTGGGTTATTGGAGGAATATTTGCAGTAACAGCGTTGATAACATTGTGGAAAATTTTGAGGAAGAAAAAGTTGAGTGTGGTTGTTGAAAATTAGATAGTACGAAAATAATTTTATATTTTTTGTAATTTGAAATGAAATATAGATTGAGCAACTTTTTATTTTTAACTTACAATCGTATCCTAATCATATTAAAAATACCTCCAATAATAGCTCTTGCTATCATTAATCCAATGATAACAACAAATACGGCTATTATGCCTGGTATTAAAAGGAATATACCGCCCACTATCCATCCATTATTGTAAGCGCCAATAAATATGAATACTACAGTCAAAATAGCCACTATCATTGCTACTATATTTATCCATTTATCATTTAATTCTGTAGTGCTGGTTTTGCGAAGTATAAAACCTTTCATGCCAGTAAAATTGTCTATTTCGTAAAAAGATTTATTATAATAATAAGGCTCCCCTGTTATAAAAAATGTTTCATCTTTTAAAAGTGTAAATGTATTTACGTCTACTTCATCTTTGTCATACAATAGGATTACCGTTTCTTCTTTTTGTTTTTCTAAATCAATTAATCTTTTTATAGTTAAAATACTTTCTTCTATTTTGAGATTACCTCCACTTGCAATAAATTCTAAATTGTTACTTTGTTTAAAAATTTCATGAAATAATTTTGCATGCGTTTTTTTTATATTAAAATTAAATACAGTTACTTCCACATCATTCAATTCTACTTCTTTGCATATAAAAATATCTTCTGTTTTTTTAACGATATAAGCAGTTTTTCCATCTTCAAGATAGATCTCCATCCAACGTGTTTTTTCTCTTAGTTTTTCTCTATTGTAAGTTATAAGTGTTTCGGGAAATAATGTTTTAATAATTGGAGAGGTAAATGAATGAGATTCGTATACGGCAATATTTTGGAGTACTTTAATGTAATTTTCCATTAGTAACCTGTTTTTATGCCAGTCCTTAAAAATCAAAAATATATAATAAATTTTAAATTACACGATTGTGTAGCAAACCTAAAATAACAATATTGTTTTTTCATTTTATTTTTATTCACAAAAAATTATTGATTACATGTATAATCTTTTATTAATAAGTATTAAAACAATATTTTACATATTTTATTTAAGTCGTATATTTATATTGAAAAAAATAAAAAATGATTTATTGTAAATAACTAAAAATTATGAACGCTTTGGCACAGTTTTCTGTATATGAATGTTTTAAAACCTTCACCGTTCCATAATAAATTACCCATGGCAGACATAACACCCTACACCGGCTTGCTTGGAGAAAGGCTAGCGGCGCACTTACTACGAAGAGCTACTTTCGGTCCTACAAAAGCTGATATTATAAATTTTGCAACAAAAACGCCATCACAAGCCATCGCAATTTTACTTACAAATGCTCCCATTACCACTAAGCCAATTGACCCTATGACCCAAACAACTTGGGTAGATAGTATAGCACCAGGCAGTAGTATCGGACATTCGGATGATACTTTTTTGCGTTTTATGGTGGTGAGCTGGTTTTCAGAAAACCTTAGAATTGGTAATACCTTAAGAAGTAAAATGTTGCTTTTTTTACATCAAAACTGGATAATTACACTTGAAGCTTTGGGTGGAAATAGTAGTTTTTATTTTTATGATTATTTAAAGTTGTTGGAGTTTTATCATGTAGGAAGTTATAAAACATTAGCAAAAAAAATGTGTAGAGATAATGCTATGTTGGTTTTTTTAAATGGAAATGATAATAATAGAATCATTGGTTCATACCCTTTTGTGGACAACGATAAAATACCCAATGAAAATTTTGCTCGAGAATTTTTTGAACTATTTACCATTGGAAAAGGACCACAAACAACACCCGGTAATTATACAAATTATACAGAAGAAGATATTAAAGCTGCGGCAAAAGTATTGAGCGGTTATAAAATAATAGATCAGTATAACTTACCTAATAATGCGATTGATTTAATAGACCCAGTAACTGGTATTAGGCAATGCCAAGTCGGACCTACAATTGTAACTTATCAAACTAATGGGCACTTTTTTGGGCCAAAAGTATTTTCTGCTGCATTTGGTAATATTACAATAAATGCAACACCTACAGAAGCTGCAAATACGGTTGCAAACATGGGTATAGAGCTTGACCAATTTATTGATATGGTTTTTAATAAACCCGAAACTGCAAAAAATATTAGTAGAAAGCTATATCGTTTTTTTGTACAAAGAAATATAAATGCCGATGTAGAAGCAAATATTATAGCACCATTAGCAACCACTTTACAAAATAATAATTATAATTTAAATATGGCTGTGAGTCAATTATTGCAGAGTAAACATTTTTATGATTTAGATGATACGAATGCCACAAATAATAGAATTGGAGCAATTATAAAATCACCTTTAGATTTAATGTTACATACTTTGCGTTTTTTTAATTTATCACCTTTTACATTACATCCATCAAATTCTAGTGCTGACTCGTATGCAGTTTGGAGTGAATTTTATAATAATAGTTTGCGAAATTATTTTTGCAAAACAGCTGACATGAATGTATTTGATCCTCCAAATGTAGCAGGGTATGCAGGATATTATTTAGCTCCAAAATATGATCGTAATTGGTTTGGCACAAGTAGTATAACACAACGCTATTATATTGGGCACTGTTTGTTAGAAAATAAAAAACAACCATTTGGATATTACCAAGGTGATTTTGGAATACAAATAAATATTGTAGCATGGGTGCAAGCAAATATAAGTGATCCAAAAAATGGTAACAAAGTAGTAGATGAAATGGTAAACTATTTATATCCAGAAACGTTGGATGCCACAAGACGAACTTACTTTTTGAACCAAGTGTTTTTGGGGAATTTATCATTAATGAATTGGCAAGTTGAATGGAATAATTATATAGCAACTAATAATGATACAGTGGTAAGACAAAGACTTGAAGAACTTTTTAAAACAATTTTATTTGCTCAAGAGTTTCAGCTAATGTAGTGTTTGAAGTAATAGTATAGTGTATAAAATTTAATTGATTTTATACACGTATTATAAATTGAAAAATTGTTTACTATTAATATTTGGCAAAAAATAAATAAATAGATATCATGAAAAGAAGGAAATTTATACAAAATACTGGTGCTATAAGCTTGGGTTCTTTGTTGCTAAACAACCTGTCTGTAAATGCATTTACTACTAATCCGCTAGCTGCACAATTTACTTGTGAAGAAATGAAAGGTCGTATTATGGTCATGATAAATCAACAAGGAGCAAACGATACGCTTAATACAGTGATACCCGTAGAGCAATATGATATTTATGCAAATAATAGGCCATCAATAAAAATACCTTTGGCAAGTGCAATAGTGTTGGACAGTACTCAACCATTAAACAAACAATCTTATTTGCATCCTTCTTTAGCACCATTAAAAACTTTGTATGATGCAGGCAAAATGAATGTAGTTCATGGTGTTGGATATTTAAATGGAAATAGAAGTCATTTTAAATCCGATGATTTGTGGAACACTGCTGGCGATAGTTTGCCTCAAAATTTTTCTTATGAAAGTGGTTGGGCAGGACAATTATTCGATTGGCGTTTCCCAGGTTTATTAGGAAGTACAATTCCTTCTGCTACTATGCCGGATCCACCTTGTATTGAGTTTGGGGTCGGTAATGGTTCTATTTTATTTAATACTTCTAATAGTACAAATGCATCTATTTTTTTAACTAAAGATGATGCTTCAAGTTATTATACAAACCTAAATGGTTTAGGAGGTCAGACACCCAATGTTTTTCCAAATTCCGATTATGGAAATGAATTGCAGTACATAGATGATGTAAAAAAGATTAGCAACTTTTATGGATTGCGATTACAAAATGTATTTAATGCGGGTAACAATAGTGCTACTGTATATCCAAATTCTGATTTAGCAAATCAATTAAAAACAGTAGCTAAATTAATTAAAGGTGGTTGTAAATCTAATTTGTATTTACTACATCAATATGGATATGATACACATGGGCAGCAAACAAATAATGGAAGTCCTACAACAGGTTTTCATGCTAATCTTTTAAAAGATTTAGCAGATTCTATAAAAGCATTTCAAGATGATATTACCTCACTGGGTTTTGAAGATAGGATTATTACTTCTACTTACTCAGAGTTTGGAAGAACTTTAGATGAGAATACAGGACGTGGTACAGATCATGGAGAAGTAGGTACAATGTTTATTATAGGAAAAGGTGTAAGACCCGGTATAACAGGAACTGCAATAGATTTATCAGCACCTAAGGTATTTAATAGAGGACTTATAGATTTGCAATACGATTATAGAACAGTGTGGACAGCCATTTTACAAGATTTTATGGCACATGGCCCGCAAGGAATAAATGCAGCTAGAATGCAGAATTTTCTTAATGCTAAAGCTCTAATTATTAGTGCTTCGCATTTGGTGCCACCGGGTTGTTATATTAATAATATTGTAGTAGCTGTAAATAAAATTAATTTATTTGCTAAGTTGATGTATGATAATGATGTAGAAGTATATTGGGAAACAAATAATGAATTTGGTTGTATTGACTATGAAATAGAACATAGTTTGGATGGAAATAATTGGAAAAAAATAGATACTGTACTTTCAAATAATGTGTCGGGTAATTATTTGTATAAATCAATACATCAAAATGCGAAAGTAGGAATAAATTATTATCGCTTAAAGCAAAATGACCTTAACGGTGCTTTCAAAATGATTGGTCCGGTAAATGTAAAAGTGAAATCAATCCAAGGATTTACTGTTTCAGTGTATCCTAACCCTGCTATCTTTGATTTTAATATTGCTATAACTGCAGATAAAATACAAGATGCAGTAATTCAATTTTACGATATCCAAGGACATTTGTTATATACAGAAAAGCAAAGGATAAAAAGTGGATTTAATAAATTTAATTTTGCTTTATCAAAATTTAAGAAAATGCAAGCAGATGTTCTCATACATATTACCACATCTTTAGGAATTAGTAAAACAACAAAGTTATTTGTTGCTGCAAAATAAAAAGATATCATTTAGTAGATAATAAAAAAATAGGAACTTTAAGTTCCTATTTTTTTATTTTAATTCAGTAGCCCACTTATCCCTATCATCTGGACTCATTTTCCAAGGTGCAAAGTTTGTTTCAATGTTTGTAAACATGCCATTCCAATCTTGTGGGGCATTGCTGTCTTCCATAATAAGGCTGCGGCGCAGTTCTATTATAATGTCTAAAGGAGAAATACTTACGGGACACTCTTCCACACAGGCATTGCAGGTTGTACATGCACGCAATTCTTCTACCGTTATAAAATCGTTTAGCAATGTTTTTCCATCGTCAATAAAGCTGCCATTTTTCTCTATATTTTTTCCTACTTCTTGAAGTCTAT
>JAYVID010000026.1:0-7120 GCA_043770525.1 Ferruginibacter sp. | reverse complement strand
ATGGTAGGTTGGATTGAAGAAAATAGGCACGTTTATTTCTTTGCTACGCTTGTAAAGTCAAAAGACAGGGATTTTGATATGAAACCTGTAAGAATTGGCATAACAAAAGACATTTTAAAGCACTATGGTTTTTTTGAAGGTAAAAGATAAAGCAGTTTATTATTTTTTTAACAACCCCTGCTTTTTCAATCATTAATTTGCAGGATACATGAAACTTCCATTTGAATATACATTTTTGCTGTGGTTATTACTGTTAATTCCTATCATTATCGGTATATATTTTTATGCGAGCCAAAAGAAAAAAAACGCCTTTAAAAAAATTGGCGACCCTGCTTTAGTAAAAGAACTTACCTCGCATTATATAACATCTTCTTTCCCCCAAAAATTTTTATTGGTGCTGTTTTCTATGGCACTTATTTTACTAAGTTTAGCAAACTTTCGCAGCCCGCAAGGTTCATCGCAAATAAAAAGAAACGGTATAGATGTAATGATAGCAATAGATGTAAGTAAGAGTATGCTTGCACAAGATATTTCTCCTAACAGGCTGGACAGAGCAAAACAGCTTTTGAATAAACTGATAGATAAATTAAGTAATGATAGAGTAGGTATTGTTGTTTTTGCCGGCAAAGCATATTTGCAAATGCCCTTAACTGCAGATCATTCTGCTGCAAAAATGTATTTATCTGCTGCTACGCCAGAAACAGTACCCACCCAGGGAACTGTAATTGGAGATGCATTAAAAATGTGTTATGCATCTTTTAATACAAAAGAAAAAAAATACAAATCTGTTATACTAATAAGTGATGGAGAAGACCATGATGAAAATGCTTTGAAAGTAGCTGAACAAATGGCTCAGCAAGGAGTTGTTATAAATACTGTAGGTATAGGCTCGCCCGAAGGTGCACCTATTATGGATGCAGCTACCAATGAATTAAAAAAAGACAACGAAGGAAATACCGTTATTACAAAATTAAATGAACAGGCGCTAAAAGACATTGCAGAAAAAGGAAACGGCGGTTATCAACTTTTTACCAATACCGATGCAATAGTAGCAGGTTTGTATGAGAAACTTTCTACCTTAGAAACCAGAAGCGTAAACGATGATTCTTTGGTAAATTATAAAAGTTGGTTTCAATATTTATTAGGTGCTGCTTTAATATTTCTACTCATAGAATTGTTTATTGCAGAAGTAAGAAAAAATAAGTTTTTAAAAATGAAAAGAGCTATTGCTGTATTATTATGTTTTGCAGGATTGTCAGCAAACGCACAATCTGAAAATGAAAATATTAAACTCGGAAATGATGCGTATAAAAAAACAGATTATAATACCGCTCTTAAAAATTATGATGTAGCTGTTAAAAAGAATGATGCAAATGCTACGGCACATTTTAATTTAGGTAATGCTTTGTACAAAACAGAAAAAAAAGAAGAAGCATTAAATGCTTACGAGAAAGCAAGCGCTTCTATGAAATTGCCAACAGAAAAAAGTAACGCAGCTTATAACAAAGGCGTAGTGTTGCAAAATGATAAAAAGCTGGAAGATTGCATTGTAAATTACAAAAATGCGTTGAAGCTAGATCCTAATAATGTAGATGCCAGACACAATTTACAGATAGCATTAAGAAAGCAAAAAGAAGATAAACAAAAGCAAGACGAGCAAGATAAAAATAACAGTAAGGATAAAAATAAAAAGGATGATAATAAAGATAAAAATGATGAATCTCCTAAGCCCCAGCAAAGCAATTTAACCCAAAAAGATGCTGAACAAAAATTACAGGCATTAATGCAAAAAGAAAAAGATTTGCAGGATAAATTGCATAAGGTAAATGCTGCATCGCCAAATAAACCGGAGAAGGATTGGTAATGGGTTATTTCAAAACTAAAAAGCAAGTACTATTTTTGTATAAATAAATTTTACCTTTACAATAATGGTTACCCAAACCGAAATAACACAATTAATAAAAGAAATAGCAGAAGGCTATAAACCTGAAAAAATTTATCTTTTTGGTTCATACGCTAATGGTACGCCAAATAATGATAGTGATATTGATTTGTTTATTGTAAAAGATACAGAGAAAAGAAAAATACATAGACCATCCGAGGTTAGAGAAATTATTAAAGATTATTTAGCCCCAATGGATATTATTGTATATACTCCCAAAGAATTAGAAACTGCTATGACCAATTTTTATAGTATCGGAAAAATTGCAGTGAACACCGGAAAGCTAATGTATGAAAGAATTTGAAAAGTGGTTTAAGAAAGCAGAGGGTGATTTAATGATCATTCAAAGTGTAATTTCATTACAAAATGCTCCTTACGATTTATGTTGTTTTCATGCACAACAGGCTGCAGAAAAATATTTAAAAGCTTATTTAATAGCTAATAATATTCAATTCCCAAAAACCCATGATTTAATAAGGCTTTTAATTATATGCAAACAAAAAAATATTTCTTTTTCTGAAATTGACAAGAATTGTGAAGGAATTACAGATTATGGTGTTTCTCCTCGTTACCCTGATGATATTGATGACCTTACAATCAAAGATGCACAAAATGCATATCAAGATGCATTAAGCATTAAAGCATTTATAACTACTCATTTTTTTGATTAAAATATTATGAATTCATATTGTGAATCTCTTTCAAAATACAAGCGCTTAAAAACAAGAGAAGTAAAAGTTGGTAACCTTATTATTGGGGGTAATAATCCAATACGGGTACAAACAATGACCACTACTGATACGATGGATACTGTGGCTACCGTTGCACAAACCATTCGTTGTTTAGAAGCAGGCGCAGAGCTTGTGCGCATAACAGCCCCGTCTAAAAATGAAGCAGAAAATTTACTGGTTATAAAAGATGAATTGCACAGACTTGGGTATAATACCCCATTGGTTGCAGATATTCATTTTACACCAAATGCTGCTGAAATAGCCGCAAAAATTATAGAAAAAGTAAGGGTCAATCCTGGCAATTATGTAGATAAAAAAAAGTTTGAACAAATAGAATATACTGATGCGGAATATGCAGAAGAAATAGATAGAATAAAGGAACGTTTTACACCATTGATTTTAATTTGTAAAGAGCATGGAACTGCTATGCGAATAGGAACAAACCATGGTAGCCTTAGCGATAGAATAATGAGTAGGTATGGTGACACTGCTATTGGAATGGTAGAAAGTGCCATGGAGTTTTTAAGAATAGCAAGAGGAGAAAATTACCATGAAATTATTCTTAGCATGAAGAGCAGTAATCCATTGGTGATGGTGCAGGCTTACCGATTACTCATTACACATATGCTGGAAGAATTTGGTGAATGCTATCCTTTGCATTTAGGTGTAACGGAGGCTGGTGATGGGGAAGATGGAAGAATAAAATCTGCTATTGGAATTGGTAGTTTATTGGAAGATGGCATTGGTGATACGATAAGAGTAAGTTTAACGGAAGACCCTGAATTTGAAGTGCCTGTTTGTAAGGATTTGGTGGAGAGGTATCAGACAGGAGATATTAGACATGAGACATTAGAGAACTCAAAAGAAGACTTTTCCAATTCTAATAAAGAAGTTTCAACGAAAGTTAATAATATTCAAAATGAGAGTAACCTTGAACCATCAACCTTAAACCTTCAACTCTCTTACTCTCCGTTTGAATATAAAAGAAGAACAACAAATGCGGTAAATAATATAGGTGGTAAAAATGTGCCAATAGTGATGGCAGATTTTATGATGGCTAAAAGCATTGCTGCTGCTGACTTGCAAGTAATTGGTTACAGATATGATACTGCCTCAGATAAATGGAATATTGCAGATGCTGCCGCAGATTATATTTACACAGCAGATAAATTGATAGACTTTGCTTTGCCGGGTACATTAAATTTTATTTGCAATTACAAAGTTTGGAATGTTGCAGTGACTGATGAAAAAAAATGTTTCCCTTTATTTACGCCTTACGAATTTTTAGCAGCAGAAAAAAAGCATGCTTCTTTAAATTTTATTTCTGTTTGTGTGGATGATGAAAATGATGCCTTGATAAAAAAATTACAAGAAGATAATCATGTGGTGATTTGTATTTATTCTGGAAAGAAAAATGCGATGCAGCAAATGAGGATGTTTATAAATGAAATAACAAACCAAAAAATAAATTGCCCCATTGTAATTGCGGTGGAAAGCATGAAAAGTACCATAGATGCACAGTTGATAGAATTTAGTGCAACAGCTGGGGGGTTATTATTAGATGGTATGGGCGATGGAATATGGTTGATAAACGATCCATCGCAAATTGTAAATGATAAAGTGAGTGGCAGAACTTATTTGGCAACCACCAATAATTATCAGTTTTTAAACAATACATCCTTCTCAATTCTGCAGGCAGTACGCACCCGAATTTCTAAAACGGAATACATTAGTTGCCCAAGTTGTGGCAGAACATTATTTGATTTGCAGGAAACAACTTCGAAAATAAGAAATGTAACCAACCATTTAAAGGGATTAAAAATTGCTGTAATGGGCTGTATTGTAAATGGCCCCGGCGAAATGGCTGATGCAGATTTTGGTTATGTAGGAAGTGGCGTAGGAAAAATAACTTTGTACAGAGGCAAGGATGTGGTAAAGAAGAATATACCAAGTGAAGTTGCTGTAGATGAGTTGATAAATTTATTGAAAGAAAGTGGAGTGTGGATTGAACAGGAATTGATCTCCTAATATCTCCAAATTATCTAAAAATTAGGAGATATTGACTTTGTATTCCTAAATTTGTAAAAATTAGGAAATTCTATGAAAAAGCCAGAGATTCCACCGCAAGTAAATCAAATACCTACTTATAGCGATATAATGAGCAGTTTGATAAAAATTGGGGAATTCAATGAATTTTTTAAAATAGAAGATACAGAATATCCATATTGGGAAGAATGGAAATACAAATCTAAATCTTGGGATATATCTTCAGAAGATATATGGAGTTGTGCTAAATTTAGAAGGGGCGGTAGAAGAAATATTAAAATATCTTCTGTAGATGGTTTTGATTTCCAATTCAACAATCCATCGATTATACAAAAATTACTACACGAACTTGATCTAAATCTGGGCGGAAGTTTGCAAAGTGAAAGTTTAATTCCTAATCAAGAAAAAGATAAATATTTAGTAAGCTCAATAATGGAAGAAGCAATTGCTTCGAGCCAAATTGAAGGAGCAGTAACTACAAGAAAAGTAGCAAAAGAAATGTTGGAAAAAAATCATCAACCGAAAAATAAGTCGGAACAAATGATTTTGAACAATTACAACACTATGAAGTGGATTGTAGACAATAAGCAAGTAAAAATGAGTAGAGATCTTTTACTTGAAATACATCAATCAATATCAAATGAAACATTATTAAGCAAAGAGGATGAGGGGAGATTGAGGATTAATGATAATGTTAGGATCATGGATGAAACGAATGAAGTTTTTTATACTCCTCCTCAACACATTCAACTTGAACAATTAATTAATGATTTTTGTTTATTCGCTAATGATGAAAATAACAATCATGTATTTGTACATCCAATTGTAAAAGGTATTATTCTCCATTTTTTAATTGGATATATTCATCCCTTTGTTGATGGTAATGGAAGAACAGCAAGAGCTGTATTTTATTGGTATCTTATTAAAAAAGGATATTGGTTGATTGAATACATGTCAGTCTCCAGAATTATCTTAAAATCAAAAGTACAATATGCGAAAGCTTATTTACATACTGAGTATGATGAAAATGATTTAACATATTTTGTTTTATACAATGTAAAAGCTATTACAACGGCATTAGACGATTTAAAATTATACTTAGAAAAAAAGAAAGATGAAAAAAAGCAATTATTTTCTTTATTAAAAAATACGGATTTCAACGAAAGGCAAATTGTATTAATACAAAATATTTTGCAGGATAAAAATGAATATTTTACCGTAAAGCAAATTGAGAAAAAATTTAATGTAAGTAACCAGACTGCTCGAAATGATTTAACTGACTTAATTAAAAAAGGTATATTAATAACAAACATTACAGGAAAAAAAGCTAATTTTTTTGCTGCTGAGAATTTTGACAAAAAATTATTAAAATAATGCAAACAGATATTCTTGTAATTGGTTCAGGTATAGCGGGGCTTACCTATGCGCTTAAAACAGCGCAGGAAATGCCCGATAAAAAAGTAACCATTCTTACCAAAACTCAAAGCGATGAAACCAATACAAAATATGCACAGGGCGGAATTGCGGGGGTAACGGATTTTGACCACGATAGTTTTCAAAAACATATTGAAGATACTTTGATAGCAGGCGATGGGCTTTGTAACCCGCATGTGGTGGAGATTGTAGTGAAAGAAGGTGTGGAAAGAATAAATGAATTAATAGCTTGGGGTGCACAATTTGACAGAGACCCGGAAGGCGATTATAAACTCGGCAAAGAAGGTGGACACAGTGAAAACAGAATTTTGCATCACAAAGATGTAACTGGTAAAGAAATGGAAAGAGCTTTGCTGGATGCAATAAAAAAATGCAGCAATATAGAATTGATCAGTCATTGTTTTGTGCTGGATATAATTACACAACATCACCTCGGATATTTGGTTACAAAATCAACTCCAGATATTGAATGTTATGGTGTGTATGTTCTGAACCTTGGAAACAATAAAATTGAAAAAATAGTTGCTTCTATTACTATGCTTGCAACAGGTGGTAACGGACAGGTTTATAGAAGCACCACCAACCCTGCAATAGCTACAGGAGATGGTGTGGCAATGGTTTACAGAGCTAAAGGCAGAATTGAAAATATAGAATTTATACAGTTTCACCCAACGGCTTTGTATGAAGCAGGTGTGCGTGGACATTCATTTTTAATAACAGAAGCAGTAAGAGGTGATGGTGGTATTTTGCGCAACGCAAAAGGGGAAGCTTTTATGGAAAAATATGATGAAAGAAAAGACCTTGCACCAAGAGATATTGTAGCACGAGCCATAGATAATGAAATGAAAATAAATGGTACTGAATTCGTTTATCTGGATTGCAGGCACATGGACCAGGAAAAATTTAAAGAACATTTTCCAAACATTTATGCAAAATGTTTAAGCATAGGGGTAGATGTGGCAAAAGA
>JAYVID010000025.1:0-72278 GCA_043770525.1 Ferruginibacter sp. | reverse complement strand
TCTTTATTTAGAGAGCGTTTGGACTGTTAAAGAAATAAGCAATTTTGTATTGTCTGTTGAAAAGCGACTTAATAATTTAGCAAAGTATCCAAAAATTGGTAACGCAAGAAATAGAAAATACCCCAATATTCGCTCTACCTTGGTTCACAAAAGAATTTTGCTAGTATACAAATACAAACCTTTGAAGTGAGAAATTGATTTACTACTCTTTTGGAATACTTCACAAAACCCAAGAAAATTAAAATTAACCTATAAAAAATAATTTTTAAATTATAAAACCGTTTTATTGAAAACTATTTTCTTTCTAGTATTTATTTTCCTTGTTGGTTGTAATAATTCAACAAATAATAATGCTTCTTATGATACACAGGAAAATGTTGTAGCTACCAATAACAATGGCGAAACTTTATTTAAAGCTAATTGTGCCCAATGTCACAGGTTTGCAGAAAATTATGTTGGTCCCGCATTACAAGGTGTTGTCAGCCGCTGGGAAAGCAAGGAATTGTTATACGCTTTTGTAAAAAATTCTCAAGAAGTTATTGGTAGAAATGCTTATGCAAAAAAATTATTTGAAGAATATAAGCAAAGCCCCATGTTGCCTTATCCTCAATTATCAGATGAAGATATACAGGGAATCTTGGATTATTGTAATGCTTACAAATAATCCTCCTCTTCCTTCTTTTCACCACCCTCAAATAATTTATCAACCGCACCAGCCATCATCGGAAATTTTTCTTTTACATAATCTTTTACAGATTCTAAAGCTTTACCTGCTTGCTCAGCAGATATGCCAGCATTGCTCATTATTTTGTTTACTAATTCGTCCATTATTATTTTAATTATTTCGTTTAATAAAATTATTTCCTTTGTTCATTTCCAAATAATCTAATACCAAATTTGTAAATGCATTTACACCCAATTTAAAACTACTCTCCTCCAAAAAGAAATCAGCCGTATGGTGGCTAGTAGCTTTTGCATTTAAAGGCTTTGAGCCAAGTTGAAAGAAAAAGCCTGGTACAACTTTTTGAAAAAAACTAAAATCTTCTGCACCCGTAATGGCAGAAACCAATACAGTTTTTCCTTCCCCCGTTGTTCGTTTTAAAGTAGGTAACATTTTTCTTACAAGTGCAGTGTCATTAAACGTAACAGGATAGCTAAATGTATACGGCAAAATTACTTCTGCTGTTGCGCCATTTGACTCTGCCGTTTTTGTAACAATGGTTTTTATTCTTTCAAAAATCATTTTTTCATCTGCATCTGTAAATGTTCTTACAGTGCCAAGCATGTCTACTTTTTCTGGAATAATGTTGGAGCGATTACCGCCATTAATTGCGCCCACTGTTACAATTGCAGCGTTGTCTATTAATTTTAAATTTCTACTAACAATGGTTTGCAAATTATTTACAATCTGTGCCGCAGTTACAATTGGGTCTACACCCATCCATGGTGAAGCGCCATGTGCACCTTGCCCTGAAACAATTATTTTCATATCACTTGCACTGGCCATAAAACCTGCGGGTTTGTAAGATATTTGTCCTGTAGGTGTTTCAGCAGATACATGTAATCCAAATACAACATCTACTTTTGGATTTTCCATCACCCCTTCTTTTATCATCAACTTTGCACCATTTTCTTCTCCTTCTGGTGCACCTTCTTCAGCAGGTTGAAAAATAAATTTAATGGTGCCACGCAAATCTTTTTTCATACCTGCAAGTATCTCCGCTACACCCATAAGTATGGCTGTATGTGCATCATGCCCGCATGCGTGCATTACACCGGTTTCTTTTCCATTGTAATTTGTTTTTACTTTTGAAGCATAAGCTAGAGGTGCTCTTTCTGTAATAGGCAATGCATCCATATCTGCACGAAGTGCAATTACTGGCCCTGGCAAGCTTCCCTTTAAAACGCCCACTACGCCTGTTTTTCCTACTTTTTCTTTTACATCTATGCCTAATGATTTTAAATGCTTGGCTACAATTTCTGCTGTGCGAAATTCTCTATTACCAAGCTCTGGGTTTGCATGAAAATCCCTCCGCCAATCTATTACTTTTTGTTCAATTTTGTTTGCTGCCGCAATTGCATTTGCTTGCAAAACTTGAGCATTCATTTTAATGCAAAAGCAAAATAATAGGATTGTTATTAATATTTTCATTTTTGTGTTATTGTTTTGGGTTTATATAATACTATTTTAAGTGAATTTTTATTGCCACAGATTCACAGTTTTATTTTATCGAAATCTGAAGCGAATATTTATTGCCACAGATTCACAGTTTTATTTTTCGGAATCTGAAGCAATGTTTTATTGCCACAGATTCACAGTTTTGTTTTGCTTTACAAAATGTTCTCCTAAGATACAACTCAAACATTGAACCTCCAACATTTCAAATTCGCTTCAATCTTCACAAACTTGAACATTGAGCATTGAATATTGAATATTACCCTTCGTTTCAATCTTCACAAACATTGAACTTTGAACCTTCAACTTTGAACCATTTACTCTATATCATATCTTTCCACCTTCTCTATTCCTTGTAATGCTAGCAATGCTTTTACTAGTTTTTCTAATTCATCTTTATCATGCACAAATACTTTTACATTGCCATTAAAAATACCATCGTTTGCTTCTATAGACATGGCAGAAATATTTACCCTCAACTCTCCACTTATGAGGTTTGTAATTTTATGTATTACTCCCACATCATCCAAACCTACAATTTTTAAGCCCGTAAGAAAAGATATTTCTTTGTTTTTTGCCCATTTTGTTTTTACTACTCGGTGTCCATAATTTGCTAGTAGCCTAGTTGCATTGGGGCAATTGGTTCTATGTATTTTTAAACCTTCACCTGTAGTTACAAAGCCAAATACATCATCGCCTGGTATGGGTTTGCAGCAATTGGCAAGCGTGTACATTATTTTATCGCTACTCTCTCCAAAAATAATAAGTTCAGTATCTTTTTTACCAGCTGGCTTATAATCTGGATTATAAGCAGGTTTTTCTTCTGCAATTTTTATTGGTTTTGGAGGTATTAATTTATCGCCATGTACAGTAAAATCTTTTAGCTCTTTAAGATCTAATTTTTTTGTAGCTATGTCATACAATAAATCAAGTGTACTATTTATTTTATAAAATTGACAAAGCTCCTCCATATTGTGCACACTATTGGCAGCACCTATACCCTCTAGTTTTTTTTGTAAAATATATTTTCCATCATCAGCAATGGTGCGTTTTTCTTCTTTAAGTGTGTCTTTTATTTTTGCCCTTGCTTTGCTGGTTACTACAAAGTTTAACCATTCTGTATTTGGCTTTTGCTTAGCACTAGTTATAATTTCTATTTGATCTCCACTTTTTAGTTTATAACTTATGGGTACCAATTTGTGATTTACTTTTGCACCAATACACTTACTGCCTACTGCGGTATGCACGCCAAAAGCAAAATCCAAAGCAGTAGCACCCACAGGCAGCATTTTTACTTCACCTTTTGGTGTATACACATAAATTTCTTCTGTAAGAAAAGATGATTTAAAATCTTGCAAAAAATCCAACGAATCGCTGTCGTTGTTGGCAAGGCTTTCTCTTATTTGATGAAACCATTGGTCAAACCTACTTTCTTCAGTAGCACCTTCTTTGTATTTCCAATGCGCTGCCAAACCTTTTTCTGCAATTTCATTCATACGCTTGGTGCGTATTTGTACTTCTACCCATTTGCCTTGTGGCCCCATTACTGTGGTGTGCAGGGCTTCGTAACCATTGCTTTTGGGGTTGCTTAGCCAGTCTCTAAGCCTTTCAGGGCTTGGGTTGTAGGCGTCGGTAATGATGCTATACACTTTCCAGCATTCCTCTTTTTCTTTTTCTGTTATTGCGTTTACCAATATTCTTATGGCAAATAAATCATACACTTCTTCAAAAGCTACTCCCTTCTTTTTTATTTTATTCCATATAGAGTGTATGCTTTTTGGGCGGCCATATATTTCAAAATCAAAACCTGTTTTATCTAATTTTTCTTTTATAGGTTTTATAAAATCATTGATATATTTTGTACGTTCCCTTTTTGTATCTTGTAATTTTTGAGCTATAAATTTAAATGTGTCTGGCTCCATGTACTTCATGGAAAGGTCTTCCATTTCAGTTTTTATATTGTACAAGCCCATGCGATGTGCAAGGGGTGCGTACACATAAACAGTTTCGCTACTTATTTTTAATTGCTTCTCCCGCTTCATGCTATCCATGGTGCGCATGTTGTGTAAGCGATCTGCAAGTTTTATTAATATTACCCTTGGGTCATCTGTAAGGGTAAGTAATATTTTTTTAAAATTTTCTGCTTGTTGAGATGAATTGTTATCCAATACAGAAGAAATTTTGGTAAGCCCATCTACAATTTTTGCAATCTCTTCTCCAAATTCTCTTTGTAAATCTTGCAAAGTAATATCTGTATCTTCTACGGTATCATGCAGCAAAGCACAAATAGTACTTCTTACACCAAGGCCTATTTCTTCTATACATATCATGGCTACGGCAAGTGGGTGTAAAATGTAAGGCTCACCGCTTTTGCGACGCATTGTTTTATGAGCATCGGCTGCCATTTCAAAAGCTCTACGTAGCAATATTTTATCGCCTGGCTTTAAATTGGTTTTTAGTGCTCGTAATAAAGCCCTGTACTCACGCAGTATTAGTTTTTTCTCATCCTCTTCGCCAAGTGTATAAGGCATTACAATATTTTCTGTAGTTACATCCATGCATCACGAATTTACTGTAAAAGTTTTACAATGCGAAAAATTGGGGTGCATTAAAAATTTTCTTATCGGTTGGTGTCCCCACCAACTGAAATTTCTACTATATTTAAGAAACATTTTTTAGACCCTGTAATCCGTTAGTATACCAAATTCATCAATCCCATTTTCATAAAAGTTTGCGCTACTCCATCTATAATTTTCAGGTAAGTCAGCTAATTGCCATTTTTCTTTTACTGGGTTATTATGAATATACTGTAGGCGCTGAATGAAACTAGCTTCAAAAGTTAATGGTATTGCTAGTGGATCTCTTTTCCAGAATTGATATTGTCTATCAGATTTATCAACTTTGTATTTTTCTAATTCTATAGGATTACTAAGTTGCATTATTTTTTTAAATTGGTAAGCGGTAAATTTTGCAAAACTACCAGCTGGACTCTCTTTACCGTTTATATCAAGCATTTCCCAAATTAGATGTATGTGATTAGGCATTATAACAAAAGCATATATTTTTATTTTTTTGGCTTCTACTAAATATTTCCATGAATTGATTACTACCATTTTCATTTTATCTTCAGCCAATAAATGCTTGTGATCACAAATAGTATCTGTGTAAAAATAAGATTGCAAATGCCCCATTTGCCCTTGCCTTTTATATGGATTATTATTCATAAAGTAAAATTACTTCATTTCGGTTGGTGGGGATATCAACCGATAAAAAAATGTGGTCTTTTGTTTCGGTTGGTGGGGACACCAACAGATAAGAAAACAATGTGGTATTGCATTTCGGTTGGTGGGGACACCAACCGATAAGAAAAGAAAGAACCCCAACTGAGTTCACTTTGAATAACCACGGTTGCAACCCGTGGCTCGCAACAACCCAAAGGGTTGTACAATGTGAAAACATAATCTATTGCATAATAAAAAATGAATAAAGATTAACTGTTGAAAATAGCCCAGATAGGCAGTAGTAGCTCCCGCCATAAAATCTGCTTGTGGTATAAAAAGCTTAGCGGCGGGACTACTACAGATAGCTGGGAACTGAAGTTTATTAGTGATTTGAAGTCCAATGCTTCCAATGTTTTACAACAAATTAGGGCAATATACTACCCATTTATAAGGAAATGTTGTGAAAAACAGCTGAAAACAAATTTTTATAATTGATTGTTTTTTTGTCAAAAAGTATATTTTTGCAACGTATTAACTAAATATTACAAACATGTCAGACATTGCTACAAGAGTAAAAAAAATCATCGTTGATAAATTAGGTGTAGACGAAGCAGAAGTTACTACTGAGGCTTCTTTTACCAACGACCTAGGCGCAGATAGCTTAGATACCGTAGAACTTATCATGGAATTCGAAAAAGAATTCAACATTTCTATTCCTGATGAACAGGCTGAAACCATTACTACTGTTGGTCAAGCTGTTTCTTACCTAGAAGCTAACGCTAAGTAATTTACAATCCCTACAACTTATGTTGTAGGGATATTTTTTTAACCTTCACAGGCAAATTTTATGGCTTTAAAAAGAGTAGTAGTAACTGGGCTTGGTGCTCTTACTGCGATAGGCAAAACCGTTGAAGAATATTGGCAAGGGCTTACCGATGGGGTGAGTGGTTGCGATATGATACAACAATTTGATGCCGCTAAGTTTAAAACCAGATTTGCATGCGAGGTTAAAGATTTTGACCCTACCCTTTATCTTGACCGTAAGGAAGCAAGAAAAATGGATCGGTTTACTCAGTTTGCTATGATAGCGGCTGATGAAGCGGTTAAGGATGCGGCTATTACTCCCGAAAATGCTAATCCTGATAGAGTGGGTGTAATTTTTGCCAGTGGCATTGGTGGGCTCATTACTTTTCAAGAAGAGATAATGAACTTTGCTAGTGGCGATGGTACGCCTCGTTTTAATCCATTTTTTATTCCAAAAATGATATTGGATATTGCCGCTGGGCAAATATCTATGAAGCATGGCTTTCGTGGACCAAACTACGCTGTAGTAAGTGCTTGTGCCAGTAGTACCAATGCTATTATAGATGCCTTTGATAACATTAGACTTGGAAAGTCGGATATTATTGTAACAGGTGGAAGTGAAGCTGTAATTAGCGCTGCAGGCTGTGGTGGTTTTAATGCCATGAAAGCAATGAGCGAAAGAAACGATGACCCTAAAACGGCTAGTCGCCCTTTTGATAAAGACAGAGATGGCTTTGTAATGGGCGAAGGTGCTGGTGTTTTAATATTAGAAGAGCTGGAGCATGCACTTGCACGTGGTGCGAAAATATATTGCGAAATAGCCGGTGGCGGAGCTACTGCTGATGCTCACCATATTACTGCCCCTCACCCAGAAGGGCTTGGGGCTAAAAATGTAATGAATGCTGCCCTTGCTGATGCTGGCATGGTAGCTACCGATATTGACTACATAAACGTACATGGCACATCTACCCCATTGGGAGATATTGCTGAAACCAAAGCTATACTCAATGTATTTGGAGACCATGCATATAACCTTAACATAAGTGCTACCAAAAGCATGACAGGGCATTGCCTTGGGGCCGCTGGTGCATTGGAAGCATTGGCTTGTATATTGGCTGTTACTAGAGATGTTATTGCTCCTACCATTAATCATTTTACTGATGATCCTGATCTTGACAATAAACTAAATTTTACCTTTAACAAAGCACAACACAAAACCGTAAATGCTGCACTAAGCAATACGTTTGGTTTTGGTGGGCATAATGCTAGTGTGATAGTGAAGAAGTATAAGGTTTAGTTTTTTTAGATGTTAGATTATTAGATGTTAGACTTTAGATTTTATGAGGAAAGAACTTGAAGACAAAATTGGTTTGAACCTTCCAGAACCTTTTGTTCGAATTCTGACAGCTTTTATCAACAAGTTTGGTGGATTTGAAAATGGAACAAACAAATTTCTTAACTATCTTAATTGTTCATATTTCGTTCATTTTAACGAAGGAAGAAGTTATGAAAACACCCCCATTGAAATTGCGCCATTTATAGCCACAGGTGGAGATGGAGAACATTTTGGCTATTTAATTCTAGCACCAGAATTGGAACTAAACGACTTCCCTATTGTAAGATATTCACCTGGGGGTGGCTATGTAGACTTTTTGGGTAACACTACAATAGATGGTATTGAACAGATCATATCAGATGGACACCTCGACAGTGAATTTGAAGAAATAGATATTCCCTTTTTGAGTTCAATTGGCATTTATCCTAGTGCATCAAAGGCTGAAAATGGTTATTACTTACTAAACTACAACCCTGACAACTTAATAACCCCAGCGTTAAAAATTCCCAACGACTATTCTTATCTGATTACACATGATGGAATTGGTGTATTAGCTCGTTCTGAATTATTTGCAAAAAATCACAAGCTATTGGATAGTGAAAATAATTCAAAAGAATTTATTGAAGAAGCACAAGAAAGTATAGACAAAGGCTATTGGGCTTCAGCACTTTTTTATTTGAAAGAAGCATGGTTTTATAAATACCACGAAGACACTAACAACATAAAAAAATTATTGAGAGATATGCAAATGAATGTTTATGAATCTTTAGGTAGAGATGTTTATGTAAAAAGATTAAAAGAAGAGTATAATTGGCTATAAGTTGCTCTGCCAGATACTCTACACTTTATACAAGTGTTATAGAAGTAACCTAACAATTTTAATTTGCTATTTGGCTTTGGTTTGGACAGAAGTTTTTCTTACCTTAAAAGATACTGCTTTCTTATTTCTACTTTTCTTTGAATAAAAAGTTAACATTGGTAGTAAACTTTAAAATTACAGTTACCAGTTTAAAATTCTTGTTGAGCTTTTATTTGATAGTAGCTGATTGTTGACGATCTAACTAAGATTTTTTCAAATAGAAAATTCTGTTATTCTGTTAATTATTTATTTTTGATGAAACAAATTATACCTATTGATTGTCTATTTAAAAAACAATACAATGAAATTTATAAAAATTATATTTTTTGCGTTACTAATAATAAGTTTTACTGCTTGCAAAAAAACCAATACTCCAAAAAATACTGGTTGTGTAGATGAAGCTTTAAAAGAGCTAAGTAAAAATATATTTTGTACGCAAGATTGCCCAGGAATTGTGGGTTGTGATGATAAAATATATTGTAACGAATGTGAAGCGGCTAAGCAAGGAATTAGAAAAAAATAGTTTCTCAAATTATCTTCACAAAAACTATTTCTACTCTAAACAATATAGCCAGACACAATGGTCTGGCTACATTTGTATGAATATTGTCTAAATTTGAAAATAAACTTTCAGAGGTAAGTTAGACTCCTATTCAATTTTGTTTACTAGGGAAACATTTTGGTAATTTTTATATTAGACGAATATTTAATATAAAAGGTTTTCTAATTATTTAAAATAAAAGAAACAGCTAATTTTTTTTATAGCTGCTTCTTTAGAATAATGCGGGGGGAGATATGAGTATTTTATTATGCATACTTTATCAACGCAATTACTCAAATTCGTATTTCATTCAACTAAAACTAACTAAAATAATAGACGCTTTATAAATACAAATAGTTTTTTAATTTTAAATAAAAAAGCCGGACAAAATGTTCGGCTTTAAATTTTTGAACTGATGGTAATTCAATCAAAAAGTAATTAAGTACTAATGAAAATTACGTTGTTCATCTCTCAGCACATAGGGGTTTAATATCTTTGAGTTGGGAATTACTAATTTTAAATAAGACGAATGCTTATTATAATAGGTTTCTTTTTTATATACATTTTTATAATAAAAAAAGCACCTGCTTTTTAAGTAGGTGCTTTTCAATAAGTTGGGTTGCTTTATTTTTTTCTAGAAATTGCTTTTTCAGCAGCAGCTACAATATGATTTGCGTCTAAGCCATATTTTACTAGAAGCTCTTCGGGTTTTCCACTTTCGCCAAAAGTATCTTTTGTGCCTACATACTCAATGGGTATAGGAAAATCTTTTGCAGCTGCTTGTGCTATGCTGTCCCCCAAGCCACCTATAATATTATGTTCCTCAGCAGTTACTGCACAACCTGTTTTTTTAATAGATGCTAAAACTGCAGCGGCATCTAATGGTTTAATGGTGTGCATGTTTATCAATTCTACAGAAATACCTTTCGCTTCTAATGTTTTAGCAGCTTCTACCGCAATCCATACCATGTGGCCACAGGCAAAAATGGTTACATCTTTACCTTCACTAAGCATTTGTGCTTTGCCTATTACAAAATCTTCTTCTTTGGTAAATATTGGCCACACTGGTCTACCAAAACGAAGGTATACTGGACCTTCATAATTTGCAATGGCTTTTGTAGCTGCTTTTGTTTGATTATAATCGCATGGTACAATTACTGTCATACCGGGTAGCATTTTCATTAAACCAATATCTTCTAATATTTGGTGTGTCGCACCATCTTCTCCCAAAGTAAGCCCCGCATGCGATGCACATATTTTTACATTCTTTCCGCTATACACTACACTTTGTCTTATTTGATCGTATACACGACCTGTGCTAAAATTTGCAAAAGTAGTGGTATAAGGTATTTTACCCCCTATAGTTAGGCCAGCTGCTATGCCTATCATATTGGCTTCAGCTATACCGCATTGTATAAAACGCTCTGGAAAAGCCTTTATAAAACCTCCAAGCTTTAAAGATCCAGCAAGGTCCGCAGTTAATGCTACTACATTTTCATTAGCGGTTGCAGCTTCTAATATTCCATCACCAAAACCACTTCTGGTATCTTTTTTTCCTGTTACTTCTATTTCGCTTAACATGTTTTTATTTTAATTTAGTGCAATTTAAGGTTCGTTAGTTTAAATCTGCGTTTACGGTATTAAATAAATTTGTATCGGCCTTTAATTTTTTCTCCCACTCCCAAGCACTTCGCATCATATCTTCTGCATTGTATTTTGGAAGCCAATTTAATTCTTTATTTGCTTTTTCGTTGTTTGCATATATAGCAACCACATCTCCATGTCTTCTTTCTGCCAATACATAATTTAAAGGTACCCCACTTACTTTTTCAAATGTTTTTATCAATTCTAAAACAGTAAAGCCATTACCACTACCTAAGTTAAACACATTACAAGTTTTAGTTGTAGTTTTTTCTTCTAAATTTTTTATGGCAAGTGTATGTGCATGGGCAATGTCGCATACATGTATATAGTCACGCACGCAAGTGCCATCTTTGGTATCATAATCGCTGCCCCAAACTTTTAATTGTGTAAGTTTTCCAATAGCAGTTTGTGTAATGGCAGGCACTAAGTTTTGTGGCTTGCCTATGGGTAATTCGCCAATGGCATTAGATGGATGTGCACCCACTGGATTAAAATAACGAAGCAAACTTGCATTCATACCATTTGATGCTGCCACGGCATGCTGCACAATTTCTTCTCCCATTTGTTTAGTAGCACCATAAGGAGATGATGCAGCTTGTAATGGAAAGCTCTCTGTTACTGGAATTGATGTGGGATTACCATATACCGTACATGAAGAAGAGAATACAAAATTTGAAATATTGAATTCAGTAGCACATCGCAAAATATTTATTAATGAATTTAAATTATTTGTATAATAATCCAACGGGTTTTCTACAGATTCGCCTACTGCTTTGTAAGCTGCAAAATGTATGATGCCAATTATGTTATCATTTTCTTGAAAAATGGCATGGGTTTCTTCAAAATTGCAAAGATCAACCTTGTAATTTTTTACATCTATGCCTGTAATTTTTTTTACACCATTTAAAATAGATGAATTGCTGCGGCTGTTGTTATCTATTGAAATAACATGATAACCATTTTCAATTAAATCTACGATTGTATGTGCACCTATGAAGCCGCAGCCGCCTGTAACGAGTATTGTGTTCATATTGCAAAGAAAAGAAATTTCAAGATGTTATTTTTGAAAATAATAAACTGACAACAAGCGATTGCATTAAAATAGGATGGTTTTAATAACCTGTTATATTTTATTATTTTTCTTAGGTTGAATAAAAACTACGATGACTTCTAATTTAGTCGCAGTAATATATGATGGAAGTGAAAATTTATATTTGCCCGTTTTTGTTTTTTTTGCTATGGCTTTTATTGCTTCCATAATTTACTGTTTGTACAAATTTATGTTTTTATAGCTTTTAAAAGAAAAAAGTATTTGTATAAAAAAAGGTTGCCAGCTTTTTCAAAACTAACAACCTTACTATTTTAATCTCTATTAGTTATTACCCATGCCCTAAGAAAAAGCGTACAATAAAATAAGTAATAGCAGCGAGTATAGCACTTACAGGAATAGTCAATACCCATGCCCATAAAAGATTTACCGTAACACCCCAGCGCACTGCACTCAAACGCTTAGTAGCACCTACACCTATAATACTACCTGTAATGGTATGCGTGCTTGATACTGGTATACCTGCTTGCCCTGTAAAAAACAAAGTTAATGCACCAGCAGTTTCTGCAGCTACACCTTCTAGTGGCGTAACTTTAGTAATTTTTGTACCCATAGTTTTTACAATCTTCCAACCACCGCTCATAGTACCAATACCTATGGCAAGATAACATGCAATGGGAACCCAATTAGGCAAGTCTGAAAAATTTTGCATTTGCCCACTGGTAATTAATGCTACACCTATAATACCCATTACTTTTTGTGCATCGTTTACACCATGCCCAATACTAAATGCTGCACTACTAAATAACTGTAGCTTTTTAAACATATTAGCCATCTTATAAGCATTAGGCGTTCTTACTTTTTCTATATACAAATAAGAAAGTGAAAATACAATTGCAATACCTAATACAATGTACCAGGCAATACTATTGTCAGATTTTTCAACATCTTTTGCAAATACATTTTCTATACTAAATGTTGCTAATTTTTCTTGTACCTTTTTTGCTAATTCTGGTGCAATTGGATAAATAGCATTGAGAGCTATCATTGTGCTATCCAAGCTAAGGTTTTTATTGCTAAACTTTTTTAGCGGTACTTTATATTCTTCCGTCAATTTTTTTGCCTTTGCAAATTCCGCATTTATTGCTGCATCTGTAGTAGATTTTGATTCTAATACTAAATATCCGTTGGCATTTCTTACATCATCTTTAAGCCTACTTGCTTCTATATCTTTTAACCAACCCTTTTCGTAAGCATTTTTTGCAATTACACCTGCGCCTACTTTATCATATTTGGCAAGTTCTGCTTTTATATTTTCATAATTGGGCAAAGCTTTTTGTAATTTTTCCTTTGCCGTAGCTAAAAATTTTATGTTTACACTATCAGCAGGGTTAGATGCAAATTTTTCTTCTCCTTCTTTTATCTCTGCTTTATATTTATCTACTTTTAAAAACTTTTGCAAGCCCTTATCCATTTTACTTTGCTCAAACTTATTAAACGCTAAAAAAGTAAGAAATGTAGCCAATGCAATGATGCCTAATCGCAACCACACATTTCGCATAATGGTAACCACGGTTATAAAAATAGAAATAACCATGCCGACTAATGGTGCAAATAAAATAAACACTACAATCTCTATAATAGTATCTGACTCTAAAATACTTTCCCAACTTACACCTAAACCTTTAGTAGCTATACCATGTGCAATAGCTGCACCTGCTAGCCCACCTACTAGTGTGTGAGATGAAGAAGATGGAATACCATACCACCAGGTAAGCAAGTTCCAAAATATAGCGGCTATAAGGCCTGAAAGTATTACAGCGAGAGTTATAAATTCTTTGTGTACTGTTTTGCTAATGGTGTTAGCTACTGCATGGTCTTTAAAAATAAAATATGCTACACAGTTAAAAAACGCTGCCCACAACACAGCTTGAAAAGGGGTAAGCACTTTGGTAGAAACTACTGTAGCTATTGAGTTTGCTGCATCATGAAAACCATTGATGTAGTCAAAAACAAGTGCTAGAATTATGATTACAATTACTAAGATCATGAGAAAAAATTTGAAAATGAGAAAATTTGCAGATGTGCAAATCAATTAAACTGACTGCGTTTTCAATTTGCAAATTTTCATATTTGCAAATTTGCAAATTGCCTTTATGCGTACTTTACAATAATGCTCTCTATTACGTTTGCGGCATCTTCACATTTATCGGTCACAATTTCCATTACCTGATAAATTTCTTTTTTCTTTATCAATTCTTTTACATCTGGCTCAGTAGCAAACAAACGCTCAATACTCATATCATAAATATCATCTGCTTGGTTTTCTATACTGTTTATAGAAACTAGTGCATCTGTTATCTGACGCATATTTTTCATATTTCTCAATTCTGTAACTGCATTGTGTACAGCTACACAACCTAGTGGAATAATATCCGCAAATTTTCTTATACCAATATCATCTGGGTTAACTCTATAGAAATTTATTTTTTTAGCAGTAGCATAAATATAATCTGCAATATCATCGAGTGCAGATGCAAGGTGATGTATATCTTCTCTATCAAAAGGAGTAATGAAATTTTTGCCTAGCTCAATAAAAATTTGATGTGTAAGTTCGTCATTTACATGCTCCATATCTTCTATTTCTTTTACCATTTTTGATCTGTTATCAAAATCTGGTTCATTTACCAATTCTTTTAATTTATCTCCCATAAGTACTAGCTCTTTCGCCACGCTTTCAAATAATTGATAAAAAATTCTGTCTTTAGGTAAAAAAATTTTCAAAATAGAGTTTAAACCTGCCATAGTAGTTATGTTTTGCTAGCAAAAATAGCATTATAGCACTTCTTTGGCTTTGCTTTGTAATTGGTAACTATTTCTTAACATAGAAAGATTTTAAGCAAACAATACTTGACAAATGAGTTACTTAACTATTTGGTAACATAGCCTTCACAATCGCATAACATTGAAGTGTTCTCTTTACACTCAAATTACGAAAGGTATGAGAGCATTATTATTATCATTTACATTATCATTATTTTCACTATTTGGTTTTGCACAAAAAGGAAAGGTAGAAGGAAAAGTAACAGATACAAAAACTGGGCAACCACTTACAAAAGTATCTGTAATTGTAAAACAAAATGGTAGAGGTACGGCTACAGATGTAGAAGGTAGGTATAGCCTAAACATACAAGGTGAAAAATTTGTTTCATTAATATTTTCTTACAATGGTGCTAGCCAACAAATAGATAGTATAGAAATAAAAGATGGAGGTGTTACCATTCAAGATTTTTCATTATCTCAACGAGAAAAAACGGAAGATGCTGTAGTAGTGAGATCTCCAAGTAATGCAAGAAAAGAGACTGCCGCATCATTAATTACTTTTCAAAAAAATACCAACACGGTTGCCTCTGTAATTTCTGCAGAAGCTATACGCAGAAGCCCCGATAGAAATACAGGAGAGATTTTGAAACGTACACCAGGCACGAGCATACAAGATGGTAAATTTATTATAGTAAGAGGCCTTGCAGATAGATACAACCAAGCTATGCTTAATGGTATTTTGCTTACAAGTACTGAGCCTGATAGAAAAACATTTTCTTTTGATTTGATACCAGCACAAATGATTGATAACATTATTATCAACAAAGCATTTGTACCTGAGTACCCTGGAGAATGGGCAGGTGGATTGATACAAGTAAATACAAAAGATATACCAGCAAAAAACTTTTTTAATATACAAATCGGTTCTGGGTTTAATACCCAAGCTATAGGTAAAAATTTTCTTAAAGAAAGTAAAGGAGGTAAAACAGATTGGTTGGGTATAGATGATGGAACAAGAGCCTTGCCAGCAAGTTACAAAGGCAAATCTAATTTTGATACCATTGGTACTACTGGGTTTTTTGGTGGTAAAACACAAGTGGGTAAAGATTTACGCAACGCTTGGTCTCCTGTAGCAGTATCTGCACCTTTAAATAGATCTATACAAATAAATGGAGGTTTTACAGGGAAGTTATTTAATAAAAAAATTGGTGGTACTGTTGGAGTTTCATACAATAAAAATTATAGAACCCAATTATTATTAAATAGAAATAACAACCTAATTATTCCAACAAATGGTACTGAAAATATTTTTGGAATAAATAGTAGCTACGATGATATTAAATACACACAAGAAATAAATGTGGGAGGTATTGCAAGTATTTCGTTGCAGATAAATTCTTTAAATAAATTATCTGCTAAAGTACTTGTTAATGTAAATGGCACAAATGCTATTTTAGATAGAATAGGTGCAGATAGTACTCGTCCAAATCCACTTCAAAGAGGTAATGATTTTACGTTTAAGCAAAATACTTTTTTTACAACACAAATTAATGGCGAGCATGGTATAACGAAAAATGTAAAACTTAAATGGTATGGCGCATTCAATATTTTGGATGGTTACGTGCCAGATCAAAGGCGATTGATGTATGAAAGGGGAACAACGGCAGAGCCTTTTAAAGCCATTATTTCAAATAATTTATCACAATCTAGCGGTAGTAGAATTTTTCAAAGTTTGAGTGATTACATATACACTGGTGGTGGAGATATTGCATATATTTTCAATGCTTTTGGCACGAAGCAAACATTAAAAGGGGGGTATATGTTTCAAGTAAAAGACAGGTTGTATGATGCACAATTGTTTGCAAATTTTTTGCCAAAAGATAATGATGCCTTGAGATTATTAACACCTGATAAAATATTTGCTCGTGAAAATTTTGGAGATGGTACTGGTGCAAAGTTTGGTTTTGATGCTATAAAAAATAAAAACTTTAGGTACATAGCTAACACTATTTTGAATGCAGGGTTTCTACAGTTAGATAACCAATTTGGAAAAAAATTTAGAGCTGTATGGGGGCTAAGGATAGAAAATTATGACCAACTTATTGGCAGTGTAAAAAAGTATGACCCACGCCATCTTACAACAAACCAAACTGATTTTTTACCTGGTGTAAACCTTACTTATAAATTAAATAGTAAAACCAATATTAGGGTTTCTGGTTCTCAAACTGTTATTCGTCCTGAACTTAGAGAGCTTGCTAGTCTTAGCTTATACGATTTTGAATTAAATGCATCCGTAAATGGAGATCCAAAATTGAAACGTACAAAAATATTAAATACAGATGTGCGATATGAGTTATATCCAAGAGCAGGCGAAGTGTTTTCAATTGGTTTATTTTATAAAGATTTTAAAGATCCTATAGAACAATTTTATAATGAAGATGGAGGAGGTTCTTTTAGTTTTGTAAATCCATCAGAAGCTTATTCTTATGGAGTAGAAATTGAAGTTAGAAAAAAATTAGATTTATTGCCTGCTTTCAAAAACTTTACTTTTCAATCAAATTTATCGCTAATAAAAAGTAATGTAAAAGATGCTATTTTAGATTTGAATAGACCATTACAAGGCCAAAGTAACTATGTAATAAATGCCGGCTTACTATACGATTTAGAAAAATATGGATTGAGTACAACCGCACTATTTAATATGATAGGGCGAAGAATTTATGTAGTAGGTGGGGCTACTGCTTTTTCTGGCACACCAAATATTTGGGAATTGCCAAGACCATTATTAGATTTTCAAATAGCAAAAAAAGTATTACAAAAAAAGGGAGAGATTAAATTAAATATTTCAGATATCATAAACCAAAAGCAAATTTTTTATCAAAACAACAGCATAAATGGAAATTTTGAATTTGATAAAACAAAAGATGCTTATAGGTTTACAAGGATTAATGGTACCACATTTAGTTTAACATTCAATTATTCATTATAACATAAAACAAACAATAGAAATGAAAAAGTACATTTTATTATTAATTGCAATTTCAGCTTTAGCAGTAACAAGCTGTAGAAAAATTGAAACAGATGGAGAAAAAGAAATTGTTTTTGTAAACCAAGGTGGCGGTGGTTCTACTATAGGACAAACAATTATTTTGCAAGGTCGAATAAATGCCGATACCTTATTGAAGAAAGAAAACACCTACATTTTAAAAGGGTTGGTTTATATAGTAGGTAATCATACATTAACCATACAAGCTGGCACCACCATTAAAGGTTCATTTAGTGGAACAGATGTAGCGGCTTTAACGATTACACGTGGTTCTAAAATAATAGCGAATGGTACAGCTACTGAACCAATTGTATTTACCTCTGCATCGCCAAACCCACAAAGTGGTGATTGGGGAGGAATAATTATTTGTGGCAAAGCTAGCATTAACACTAGTTTTAATGCCGTGCAAGGTTTGTATCAAGTAGAAGGCGGTGTAGATAATGCACAAGGTGATGGACTTGCAGGCAGTGGAGATGTATTAGTACCTACCGCAATAGATACAGATAATTCTGGTACTTTAAGCTATGTACGTATAGAGTATGCAGGGTATGCATTTCAGCCAGACAAAGAAATAAATAGCCTTACACTTGCTGCTGTAGGTAGTGGAACAACGATAGACCATGTGCAAACTATTTATGCAAAAGATGATGCGTTTGAATGGTTTGGTGGTACAGTAAATTGTAAATACTTAATAGCAACAAAAACACAGGATGATGATTTTGATACAGACAATGGTTACAGAGGGAATGTACAATTTGGATTGATAATTAGAGATTCATTGATAGCCGATATCTCTACTTCAGAAGCTTTTGAAAGCGATAATAACTCTGGTGGCACTACGGCTACACCTAAGACTGCTGCTGTGTTTAGCAATATTACTGCTATTGGACCAAGGGCTACTTTAAACAATGTTGGTAGTTCATTATTTCGTGCAGGAGCACAAATTCGTAGAAACTCAGGTATCTCTATTTTCAACTCTATTATTGTTGGATGGCCAGTAGGTATTTTAATAGATGCAAGTACAGGTACAGCAACTGATTTGAATATTGCAGATAATTCTTTAAGAATAAAAAATACAACACTTGCTGGTAATACTGTAAATGTAAAATACACTGCTAGCGGTGCTAGCCCTACAGGAGCAACAGACGCAAGTATGCTTGCTTGGTTTTCTGATCCAGCATCTAGTAACGCCATGCTTGCAAATGTGGCTGATGCAAAATTGATACAGCCCTATAACTATGCAGCAGTTGACCCTACACCATTTGCAGGTAGTAATGGCAATGCATTAATAAATACTGGGGCAAGTTTTACAGATTCAAAACTTGGAGGTGGGTTTTTTACATCTGTAACTTTTAGAGGTGGTATTGCACCAGCAGGTACTGAAAGCAGCTGGTGGAAAGGTTGGACAAAGTTTTAATGCTGGGGGGTGTTATACATTAAAAGAGCTGCAATTATTGCGGCTCTTTTTTTATACTACAAATTTTTAAAATTCATCTAATGATATTCTCTACAAAAAATATTTTAAAGCAAAAGTATTTTTTCAAAAAAAGAGTTAATATTTCCATAACGTTTTGTTAACCCCAGCACAGCAATATTAAATTTTCTTTGTAAAAATTGTTACAAATGAAAAGAGTATACTACTTAATTATATTAATTACTTTATCACAAATTGTATTTGCGCAAACAGGGAAAATTACTGGCAAAGTAATTAGTGCAAGTTCTGGCCAACCGTTGGCAGGAGCTACACTTACATTAATGGAAAAAACCAGAACAAAAGCGGCAGACCAAAATGGTATTTTTAGTTTTGCTAAACTAGAAGCTGGTAATTACTCCATAAAGTGTAGCTACGCTGGCTACGATGCAAAAATAATAGAAGAAATTATTGTAAAGGATAATGACAATACTGATATAAGTATTTCTTTAGAAGTAAGGGCATCTGATGTTGTGGTTGTAACGGCACCTAAGAGATTAAAAGCTGCTGGAGCAACTGTAGAGTCATTATTAATAGCACAAAAAAATAGTGCTAGTGTAAGTGATGGTATAACTGCAGAAAGTATAAAAAAAACACCCGATAAAAGCAGTAGTGATGTTATAAAAAGAGTAAGTGGCGCAAGCATACAAGATGATAAGTTTGCTGTAATACGTGGGCTAAACGATAGGTACAATGCAGCTTTTATAAATGGAGCTCCATTACCAAGTACAGAGAGTGATAGAAAGGCTTTTGCATTTGATATTTTTCCATCAGCTATACTAGATAATTTGGTGATATACAAAACTGCTACGCCCGACAAACCTGCAGAATTTGCTGGTGGAATTATTGAAATTACCACAAAAGCAACTTCAGCAAAACCAATTGGTATCATTTCAATTGGGCAAAGTTATAACTCATTAATAACGGGTAAAAATAGATTGTTTTCAGAAATGAAGGGCAGTAAAGATTGGTTAGGTTTAGATGATGGTACAAGAGCACTACCTGATGGAATACCAGCGGATAAAAATGGGTTTATTAATTTGTCACCTGATGAAAAGCTTTTTACAGCAAAAAAGTTTGCAAAATACAAATGGGGTGTTAAAAATGCTAATACAAGACCAAATTTTAATTTTCAACTTGCAAAGAGTTTTAACATTGATAGAAAAGAACAAGAATTTATATCTTCATTATTTTCAATTACCTATAACAATAGTTTTGTATTTACCTCGGGTGAAAGAAATAGTTTTGATGGACCTGGTAGTTATACTGGCAACCCAACTGACCCAGGTTATTTTCCTACACAAAGAAGAAAAGCAGTAGATAGTATTTATAACGATGAAATAATTTGGGCAGCACTAGGTAATTTTTCTGTAAAAATTAATAACCGAAATAGCATTAGTTGGAAAAATAATTTATCAGTAAATACCGATAATAAGTTAGTAAGAAGGTTTGGTAATGGAGATTACACAGATGATTCAGCAAATGTGATGACCGAAACTCTTAAGCAATATATTTCTGATAAAATTTATAATACTCAACTTGCAGGAGAGCACCAAATAGGTAAGTATAAAACTAAATTAAATTGGTTAGCTGGATACAGCAAAGTAAATAGAGAAATGCCTATTCAATTGCTTACAACTGTTGGTTTTTTATCAGGTGCAGGAGTAGCCACTAATGGGGCAAGCGGTGGTATGATATCTACAAACTCACAAGAAAATATACGCAACATAAAATTAGATATTACACAGCCTTATACATTTATGAAAAATAGCCAAAATTTTATAAAAATAGGTGCTGGTCATCAGATAAGAGCAAGAGATTTTACTACTAGAGGTTTAAATTTTATTGCCCATGGCGGCATAACAACTGGAAGTATGTATGAGCCCGACTATGATGTGTATAAACTTCCTGATGATCAAAGATTTTTAGAGCAATATCTTGGTTTAATGTCCAATGGCAAAGCAGGTGTATCTGTGCAAGATGGCTCTATACCTAATTCTGCATACGATGCAAGTTCTACTAATACACATGCCTACATTATGAATGACCAACGTTTCTTTAAAAAACTGAGGGCTATTTATGGTGCACGTATAGAAAATTTTACGCAAAAGTTAGAAGCACCTCAAAGAGGTATTGGTGCAGTAAATATTAATTATACTAAATTAGATATTTTGCCATCTGCCAATTTGGTATATGCACTTACTCCAAAAACAAATTTACGTTTCTCTTATAGCGAAACACTTAATAGACCAGAGTTTAGAGAATTAGCCTCATTTGTTTTTTATGAATATGTAAGTGGGTTAGCCATTAGTGGCAATAAAGATTTGACTCGTGCAAAAATTAATAACTATGATTTTAGGTACGAAATTTTTCCAGGCAAAGCACAGGTATTATCTTTTTCAACTTTTTATAAAACATTTAATAATCCCATAGAGTTTTCTATTTCTCCTTTCTATCCGAGTGAAGCCTCGTATTATCAAATACCAAAAGCAACCATTTATGGTGCCGAAACTGAATTTAGGATTTTACTTTCTACATTATTTGGCATAAAAAAGGAAAATGCACTGCTTAGTAAATTTACTTTAGCAGGTAATGGAGCATATATAATTTCAAAAGTACCACAAGGAAAAGCTAAAGACTCATCTGAACTATTTCGTCCACTACAAGGGCAATCACCATATATAGTAAATTTATCGTTAGGCTTTAATGATGATGTATTAGGTTTAAGTAGCACAATTTCTTTAAATAGAATTGGAGAAAGATTAGCCCTAGCTGGTAGTAGAGTGTTGCCTGACTATTATGAAAAAGAAAGAACAGTTATAGACTTTCAACTTGCCAAAACTTTTTTAAATAATAAAGTAGAATTTAAATTAAATCTTAGAGATATACTTGCTCAAAATATCACTGTATATTTAGATAACGATAAAACAAAATCTTATACCGAACAAGACAGAATCTTTTCTTCTACCATAGTACCAAGGGTATTTAGTTTTAGTGCAAGTTTTAAATTTTGATACATCAAATTAAGAATACAATATTTATTTAATCGAATTTTAAAAAAATATTGTAAATGGTCGAACGGATAAATATTAATTATACGTTCGACTTTTTTATTTTTAAAAGTATCCAATTCTATTTTAAAATCTTTCTGTTTATCGTAATGTTCGCAGAGAAAAATTTTGCTTTATTTCCTTTAACCTTTGCGGTTCTCTGCGATAAAAAATATTTATCTAAATTTTTATAAATATCCAATCATAGTAATAGATTATTTACAATCGATATTATCTGTTATTACAATTTACCAAGCTTATACTTTTTGCAATTCTCCACTCATTTTATTCTTTTTTTTAAAACTCTCTAATTTTTTTAAAAACAATTAACAATTTCTTCATTCAAAAAACACAATTTGATTAAGTTTTGGTAATGGTAAAAATCCAAAAAACTTTAACATAAAATATACTTTTACAATCTAGTTTAGGACTTTATAAATCCTCCAATGCCAGTGCAAAAACACCTGTATTTAAAGGGTTTCACGGTTATTTAATTCTCTATAACTATTTATTAATATGCTTTATATAGGTTTAACAATACAACAGCCACTACAAGTTTATTGTTTACGATTAAGTAATAATTATTTACATAAAAACTGCTATACACACAACACACAAAGCTCAAATTATTAAACTTAAAAATTATTCGCCAATGAAGTAAAAACAACACTATTAACTTAAATAAAAATCAAAAAAACAATCATCAATCTTTACAAAAAAAAATTAAAATGAAAAAGAAAATATTATCAATTTTACCTTTGTTATTATTTACTGCAACATTAGTAAATGCTCAATTTATAGAAGCTACAACCTATCGTGGTGCTTTTGCCCCTGCTCCTGCAGCACAGTGGACCGACAACTGGACAAATTATAATCCTCAAAATACTTTTTATCCAGCACCTACAGTAAACGTAACAGGTATTATTACTGCAAACACAACATGGACAAAAAATAATGTGTATTTATTACAAGGAGTAGTATATGTAGATAGCTTAGTAACGCTTACCATAGAAGCAGGAACAGTTATACGTGGAGATGCACTTACTGTAATTAGCTCTTTGGTAGTACAAAGAGGTGCCACTATCGTTGCGAATGGTACTCCTTGTAACCCTATTATATTTACATCTAGCAAAGCTGCTGGCTCAAGAGTTAGAGGAGATTGGGGTGGTTTAACCATTTTGGGTAGAGGTATTACTAACCAAGGGAATAATGTAAACATAGAAGGTATTGGTGCTACTGAACCAAGAGCTCGTTTTGGTGGAAGCAACAATGCGGACAACTCAGGTTCTTTAAAATACATTCGTATAGAATACGCAGGATTTGCAATAGCTCCTGGTAATGAATTAAATTCAATAACATTTGGTGGTGTTGGTAGTGGTACTACAGTAGATTATGTACAAACATCATTTGGTAATGATGATGCTTTTGAATGGTTTGGTGGCGCAGTTAACTGTAAGCATTTGGTTGCCTATAGAACGTTAGATGATGATTTTGATACAGATTTTGGTTATAGTGGGTTAGTGCAATTTGGTTTAGCAGTAAAAGATCCTACGGTTTCTGATTTGCCTCCAGGTTCTACATCTGAAGGTTTTGAGTCAGACAACAATGCTACAGCTCCATTTACGCCTACACCAAAAACAAGTGCAAGTTTTTATAACATTACTCAAATTGGTGCATATAGATGTACAAACAATGCAGGTGGTATTACAAACCCTACTGCTCCTGATAATGGTTTTAGAAGAGGTGTTCGTTTAAGAAGAAATACAGAATTAAAAATATTCAACAGTATTTTAATGAATAACTGGAGAGGTTTGGTAATGGATGCTGATGTTTTAACAAACAGTGCAACTGGTGGCGCTGCGTTTAAGAATAATGTTATTGCCATGGATTATGCATTTAATTCTACAGTTACAGGTGCAACAGGTTTAGCATTGGCTTCTGAAAATGCTGCAACTTCAACTTATTTAACAGCTGTAGCAAACACCAATTCTATAGTAAGCACACCATGCGATGTATTAGTAAATGCTTGGGATTTTTTAAACCCTGACTATCGTCCAAACTTAGCTGTAGGTTCTACTGGTGCTGCATTATCAGGTTGTGATATTACTCCTGGAATCCAAATAGAAACTTCATTATTTAATCCTTCTACAGTAACCACAGCTCAAGAATTTGTATTAGATATATTTGAAAATGCTGTTGGTAATTCAAACGGTACAATTACAATTACCATTGCAGTACCACCTTCTTTTACTGCTTCGGTAAATGGTATAACTACACTTCCAACTACGCTTGCAACTGCAGTAGGTGGTAATGCGGGTACTTCTACTAACCTTGGTGCTACTTACGACAACACAGTAGCAGGTTGGAAATTTTACAAAAGTGGTTTAAACATAATTGCTGTTTCTCAACCTGGCTTTAGTGTACCAGTGGGTGGCCAAACTTCATTAGGCTTTACTATAAAAAGAAACACGGGTGTACCAGCAGGAACCAACCAAAATTTAAATGTAAGCGTTGCAGGTGGAGGAGATACGAATGCTACGAATGATGGTGCGCTTTCAGGTGTAGGAACAACAAACTAATTAAAAAACTATTTACCATTTAAAATATAAAAAATGAAATTTATAAAATTATTAATGCTTTTTTGCATAGGTGCTTTTTTTATAGCATCTAGTGCATTGGGTCAAGCAAATCCCAATATAGCTGTTGCACCATCCAATGCTGGTATAGTATCAGTTGGTGCTGTAAATACACTTACAATAACTATAGGTAATACAGGAACTGCAGGTATTGCAGTAGCTAAACTAAGACCAATAATTACAGTGCCTACATCAGTAACATTTCAGGCAAATGCAGCACAAATAGGGTTACCAGCAGGGTGGACAATTTTGACGAATACTGGATCACAACTTCGTATTTGTAATACATCTGATGTTATTGGTGGAAGTGAATCTCGTAGTATTACATTAACAGTTGTAGGTGTTTCAGTGGCACCAGCTAATACTTTTACTGGACAAATAAATTTTGGTAATGGTACCACTTGTGCGTCTGGAACTTCGGTAGCTGGTAATAACACAGCAGATGATTTTGCTACTTCTACTATAGAAGTAACTGCAGCGGCAGCTTGTGCTATTACAGCATCTGCTTCGGCAGGCACTATACTTTGTAATGCTGGTACAACAACGCTTACAGCTGCTAGCACAGGTGCGGTAGGTGCTGTTGAATATAGTGTGAATGCTGGTGCATTTCAAGCAAGTAATTTATTTACATTACCAGCAGGTACTTATACAGTAGTAGCAAGAGAAGTAGCTACACCTACTTGTACTGCAACTGCAACGGCTGTTGTAATTAGTCAACCAACTGCGGTTGCTGGTTCTGCTACATCAACCCCTGTAAGTGCAGCGGGTGGTACAAATGGAACAGCTACTGTAGTTGCTACAGGCGGTACTGCTCCTTATACGTATACATGGGCTCCTGGTGGTCAAACTACTGCTACCGCTACTGCATTAGCTGAAGGTACATACACAGTTACAATTACCGATGCAAATAGTTGTACAGCTACAGCTACGGCTACAGTTACTGCTGCAGTTTGTAATATAGCTGCAACTGCTTCTGCAGGTACTATTCTTTGTAATGCAGGTACAACAACACTTACAGCAGTAGCTACTGGTGCAAGTGGTGCGGTTCAATACAGCATTAATGGTGGTGCATTTCAAGCAGCTGCAACTTTTACAGTGCCAGCAGGAACTTATACAGTAACAGCTAGAGAAGTTGGTAATACTTCTTGCTCTGCTACAACTACTGCGGTAGTTGTAGGTCAACCAACAGCAGTAGTAGCAAGTGCTACTAACACAGCAATTTTATGTAATGGTGGTAACTCTACTGTTACTGTAACTGCTACAGGTGGTACAGCTCCATACACTGGTACTGGTACATTTACTCGTACTGCAGGTGCATACACATTTACTGTTACAGATGCTAACGGTTGTACAAATACCGTAACAGGTACAATTACTCAACCATCTCTTGTAGTAGCTGCTGCTACTTTTGCTCCTATTACAGTATTTGGTGGTACTACTACAGTAAACGTAACAGCTACAGGCGGTACTGCTCCTTACACAGGTACTGGTGCATTTGTACGTGTAGATGGTACGTTTAGTTTTACAGTTACAGATGCTAATGGTTGTACAGGTACTACATCTGTTACCATTAATCCTTTCTCTACTCCTGTAACTGCAGATCCTGCGGTAACTCAAATGAACTTTACTACTATTGCTAATGCATCTCAAAGTGCAAACGCATTATTGTTTACACAAAATTATAAGTTAAGAATTCCTTTCTTTAACTTAAGCCAAACTGATGCAGTACCAAACGGAACAATCAGTCTTAGAATAAATCTTGGTTCAAAACTTAGTTTAGCACCAGGCTTCAACTTAGCTACAGCTCCATTAAGTACTTTCTTTACTTTCACTTCTGCTACTGTAGCTGATAGTGTAATTATTACTGGTACTCAAATAGCAGCCATCCCAGAAGATTTCGCTTCTACATTAGTATTTGATGTAAGAGGTAGATTGTCTTGTACTGCTAATGTTTCTACTAAAATTAATGTTGTAAACTTAGCAGCATTATTGATAGATGAAGATTTACAAAATAACGCTGTTAAGCTTCAATACACATTACCTGTAACAGTATCTACTACACAAGTAAATGTAACTTGTAATGGTGCTGCAAATGGTGTTATAAATGTAACAACTAGCCCTGGTGCTACATTTGTAATTAGAAATTCTGCAAACGCTATTGTAACAAGCGGAAGTCTAGTTCCAGGTGTTTATACAGTTACAGCTACAGCTACTGGTGATGCACCTTTGAGCAACACTTGTTCAAATGTTGTGAATGTTACAATCGTACAACCATTGGTTTTAGTTGCAGCTTCATCTACTACTGCAAACAACCTTTGTAACGCAGGTACAGATGGTGTTATCACTGCTACTTCTACAGGTGGTACAGCTCCTTACACTTATGTAATTGCTGGTCCTACAGTAAATACAACAGGTGCTACTTCTGGTATATTTACAGGTCTTGCAGCTGGTGCTTACACCATTACATCTACAGATGCAAATGGTTGTACTACTACTACTACATCATCTGTTACACAACCTACAGGCACAGCTCCTAATATTTCTTTAGGTTCTGATATTACATCAAGCTTCTTTGCTACATCTGGTATATCTCAAACTATTGTATATAATGTATCTGAAATAGCAGGTAACCCTGCAGTGGGTGATACCATCAGAATTACAAGAGTTGCTGGTTTTACTATCAACTTAAACACTGCTATATTTAGCACAGTAGTTGGTTCTACAACTTACACACTTGACAACTCAAGATGGAAAATTGATAATACAGACCCTTCTTTTGTTTCTATCATCTTAACCAATCCATCAGCTCCAGGCCCTGGTACTTTACTTTGTAACCAAAGAGTAAATGTTGCTGTTACGTTAACTCGTAACACTACAGATATTTCAACATTTACATTGAGTGCTAGATTGAGAAGAGCAAACGGAGAGTTGATTCTAACGAATAACTTGAACTCTATTATTATGACAGCTGAGTAAATGACATAAACGGAGGAGAAAATTTCTCCTCCGTTATTTAACAATTTTTAAAAACATTTTTATGAAATTAAATTTAAAGAGCTTACTGTTTAGTGGTTTGCTAGCAGCTTCGCTTAGTAGTGTTGCTCAGCAAAGAGCTGTAACACTCGATCCAAAATTGGGATCAATAAAAATTACTGATGAGCAAGGAAATCAAATAAATGAAAATTTTATTCAACCTGGTCAATTGGTAAAGTTAGTTATACCTGTAGCAAATACTGATCACAATGCAGCTATACCAAAGGGAAGTTGTAAAGTAAAAATAGGTTTAGGCTCGAAACTTATGCTAGATCCTTTGTTGGACTTAACAACAGTAAACGCTAGCAACTATTTTACTTGGTCTGCTGTAAATTCAGGTGGTCAATATCAACTTACTGGCGAATTAAATACTGCTTTGCCAGCTAGTTTTCAAGAAGTAGCAGTAGCTTTTAAAGTAGTAGGAAATCAGATTGGTCAATCTACTATAACAGCTAATTTTTTAATTACAAATCATAATACCGTTACTATTTTATCGGATAATGACGGTAATAATAATGCAGCTTTTTTAAAGTATAATGTTACAAATGTAGCAGCACCAACGCCAATAACTACTATTGATGAATTGGTAAAAGCAGCTTGTGATTTGAAAATAAATTTTAGTACTGATAAAGAAATAAATGTAACAAACTACCAACTTGAAGCAAGTAAAAACGGAGTTGAATTTGTAAAAATTTATCAAACAAATGCTACAAATTTAGCTTCATACAATGCTACAATAGCTATACCGAAAGAGTTGCAATCTCCAGTTGTTTATGTAAGGGTAAAATCTTTATTTAATAATGGAACTGTTTCTTACAGTTCTGCAAAATCTGTTTCAGGAATTTGTGATGGTAAATGGGCGGTAAACATGTACCCTAATCCTACAAAAGGAAACGAAGATGTGACTATAAGAGCAATAGAAGGTTCATTTGATGGAAAATATACGCTTACGCTTGTAGATATGGCAGGTAGATTAGTAGAAGTAAGACAAGTAGAACTTAACAACGTTCTTAATTTTAAATACAAAATAGCTAATTGGGCAGCTGGTAAGTACTCACTTAAAATGGTAAGTACAAATGGCGCTCAATCTGCTTTGTTGCAATTTGAAAAATTATAGTAAATAGACCAATCAGACTGGGGGGTATGATTGTAAACATGCATGAGTTTTCATGCATGTTTTTTTTAAACCTATTTTTTATAAAAAATTTCTTCACAGGCGTTAATAATATAAAAAAGTTACAGGGTAATATTTCTTTACTATTTTAAAATTAACCTCCATTATAATCTGCTAATAATAATTAAGACTGATGCATTGCATATAATTTCTTTATTAAAAAATAAACAACTTTTAGTAACATTTAGATAATGATTACATAATACGATTAATAGAATTTTTTTTAAGCATAGTGATAATTTTGTTTCGTATTTATAAAGAATGCGCAAGCAACAATCTCAATAATTTTTTTCTCTTTATATTTTTTCAATAAGCATTTTACTAAAAAAAATATCATCTTCAAATGAAACTATCTAAACTCTTTATTTTTGTTGCATCCCTTGGATTTGTTTCTAAAAAAGCTATTTCTCAAAATGTAACATTAAATGTGGTTACTCAAAGTTCGGGAGTAGTAAAAAAAGGAGAACTTATTTTTTTTGAGATTTATATAACTAATACAAGTGCCACCAAAGCCGTTTCTGAGTACAAGCTTCGACCACAAATAAGTTTCCCTTCGGCTCTTGTTACTGTACAAGAAACTGGCCATCTTTTACCAAAAGGTTGGACAATTATATCCAATACTAAAGGAGTAGTCATCCTTTCAAATGGCACTGATAACATTGATCAAAATGATAATCGAAAAATACTTATTTCTTTAAAAGCTAATGAGCTTGGCGGGCCTTCTACAATTTCAGGAAATCTATTATTTTCTAATGGTATAGAACCTGGCTCTGTTCCAGGCATTTCCACTATTGGAGATAATATAGCAGATAATATTTCCAGCTCTACTGTAATGGTAGTAAAATGAATGTGATCTAACATAAATTCTATAAACTTTATTTACTACAGAAAATAATGAAAATATTCAAATTAATTATACTTTTTTTAGCAAGCAATTATATTTTTAGTACAGCTTTTGCACAAGCAAATCCTACAATTGCACTTGCACCTTCCAATGCTGGTATTGTGTTTGTAGGGGTTACAATAGATATTACAGTAACGATAGGTAATACTGGTACAGCTAGTATTCCAATTGCCAAACTAAGGCCTATAATAACGGTGCCACCTTCAGTAATTTTTTTACCCAATGCAGAACAGCTTTCTTTACCGACAGGCTGGACAATTTTGACCAACACAGGAACTCAACTTCGAATTTGTAATACTGCCGATGTAATTGCTGGAAGTGAAACACGCAGCATAGTGCTTAAAATACGAGGTGTTACAGTTGCAGTAGCTACAACCTTTACAGGCCAAATAAATTTTGGTAATGGCACTACATGTGCAGCAGGCCCATCTGTGTCGGGCAACGTAACTGCAGATGATTTTGCTACCTCTACCGTGCAAGTAGTTTCTCCTTGTGGTTTAACAATAGTAGCCTCTGCGGGAACAATACTTTGCAATGGAGGTACTACTACTATTACAGCTTCGAGTGCTGGTGTACCTGGCCCAATTGAATATAGAATTAATGGTGGTGCTTATCAAACAAGCAACATTTTTACAGGACTTACAGCTGGCACATACATTGTTGGTGCTGTTCAAGCATCTAATACATTTTGTACAAATAGTACAACTTTAATTATACCTGAGCCAGCTCCAGTAGCAGCCCCTGTAGTAAACATAATTCAACCTACTTGTGCAGAAGCAATGGGAGTCGTATCTATTACTTCTGCTACAACAGGTTTAACTTTTAGTGTAGATGGAAGTGCAAATTATCTTCCATATACAACTCCAATTTTATTGCCTACTGGAGCACACACAATTCGAACTAAGAATACTAACGATTGTTTTTCGACAATAACAAATTTTACTGTAAACGCCCAACCCACTATACCAGCTGCACCTTTAGTAGGTACAGTATCTCAACCTGATTGTACTGCCTCTACAGGCTCTATTTTTTTAAGTAATTTACCAATTGGAAACTGGATATTAAACCCGGGTAATATTGTAGGTAATACTACTAGCACTACTTTAAATAACTTGCCAGCTGGTACATACAATTTTATAGTAACAAATGATGCAGGGTGCAGTTCTATTTCCGCTACTACTGTAAATATAAATATTGTTTTGGGGGCTCCTTCTGCTCCTGAAGTTACTATTGTACAGCCATCTTGCACAGTTTCTACAGGTAGTATAATTGTTACTTCACCTACCGCAGGGCTGTTGTTTAAATTAGATGATGGAGTTTATATATCATATCCTTCTGGAGGATTTACAGGTGTTGCTTCAGGTAACCATACACTAATAGTTCAAAATGTAAGCGGCTGTTTATCCCCTTTTACAAATATTGTTATTAATGCTCAACCTGCTTCACCAGCAGCTCCTGTAGTTAATGTTTTGCAACCTACTTGCACAGTTTCTACAGGAACTATAATTGTTACATCTGATACAACAGGACTTCTGTTTAGTTTAGATAATGCAGCTTTTGAAAATTATCCATCAGCAGGATATTCCTTAGTATCTTCAGGTACACATGATATAAAAGTGCAAAACAACAGCGGTTGTACTCCCTCTGTTACAAATAATATAGTTGTTAATGTTCAACCAGCATCTCCGTCTGCTACAGCATCAGCAAGTATAATTACATGTTCTGGCGGTGCTAGCACTTTAACTGTTATTGGCTCAGGTGGTAGCTTACCATATCAATTTAGTTTAAATAATAATGGAACCTTTCAAACAGGAAATATATTTAATGTTACAACAGGAAATTATTCCGTAGTAATAAAAGATGCAAATGGATGCACAGGTAATACAAGTAATTTAACCATTACACAACCATCTGCAATAGCTGCAACGCTTACTAGCGGTTCAATTGTATGTAAAGGTGGTAGTACAACGCTTACTGTTTTAGCTACAGGTGGCACTGGTGTATTGGAGTACAGTTTAAACAATACAGGTTTTTTTCAACCAAGCAATATCTTTAGTAATGTAGTAGCAGGTGTATACACAGCCAAAGTAAGACCAGTAGCAAATCCTACATGTATTACCAACACAGCTTCTATTAACTTAGTTGAACCGGATAGTTTAATAGCTAAAGCCCAAGCATCACCCATAAGTTTTTGTGGAGGAAGTACAGAAGTGAAAATTTCTGCTACAGGAGGAAAAGCTCCTTACGCTGGTATAGGTAATTTTATTAAAGGACCAGGAACTTGGAGTTTTTCTGTAACAGATGCAAATGGCTGTATTGCTTCTTCGCAAGTAACTATTTTACCTCCAGGTTGTGTTTATGTTAGGGTGTTTCCTAACCCTGCTCAAAATAATATTACAGTAAATCACCCAGCTTCAGCATCAGTTTCTACCATTCAAATATTTGGAATAAATGGAGCTTTAATTATTTCTAAGTCTATTTCACAGAATGCTTTTATAACCACTATTGATATTAGTAAACTAGCCAGTGCAACTTATTTACTAGTGTATGTAAGTGGCAAAGAAAGAAAGGAAATGAAATTTATAAAAACGAATGTAAAATAATTTATTAATCATAATACTAAATCAAAATGAAAAAAATTAAATTAGCGTTTCTAACTTTAATAGTTGTTTTTTCTACCACAAGTATATTTGGGCAAGCTAACCCTACTATTGCTGTAGCACCTTCAGATGCTGGTATAGTATCTGTGGGAGCAGTAAATACACTTACGATAACTGTTGGTAATACTGGCGTAGCTGGCATTGCAGTTTCTAAACTAAGACCAATAATTACTATACCACCCTCTGTAAGTTTTCAGGCGAGTGCTACACAAATAGGTTTACCAACTGGTTGGACAATTTTGACAAATACAGGACAACAGCTTCGTCTTTGTAATAGTGCTGATATTATTGCAGCAAGCGAATCTCGTACTATTACACTTACAGTAGTGGGCGTTACAATTGCTCCTGCTAATACTTTTACAGGCCAAATAAATTTTGGTAATGGAACTACATGTGCTGCTGGAGCTTCAGTATCTGGCAATAATACTGCAGATGATTTTGCTACATCCTCTATTGAAGTAATTGCAGGAGTAGTACCATTAAGCCTTACGAATTTTAGTGCTACTCTAAAAAATTGCCAACCACAACTAAACTGGACAACTGAATCTGAGATAAACACAGATCGCTTTGAAATTGAAAGAAGCAATGCAAATGGTAGTGATTGGAAATTTATAGCAACTGTATCTGCTAACGGAAATAGCTCATCAAAAATTGATTATAGTTATGCAGACAAAGATTTTATTGTTTCTTCTGAAAAAGTATTTTATAGATTAAAAATGATTGATAAAGACGGAAGTTATAAAAATTCAAAAATTATACCTGTATTGGGCAATTGTAAAACAGCAAATGTTTTAGTGTATCCAAACCCAGTACAAGATGGAAAATTATTCATTAGCCTAACGGGTACAAACGGAATTGTTGAAGCCACTTTGTCATCAATATCTGGTCAAGTAATATTAAAAAATAAAATAACCAATGGTACAAATTATTTAAACGTTTTAAATATTGCTGATGGTATTTATGTGTTGAATATTAAAGATACAAACGGAGTTGATAAGAATATAAAAGTTTCTATCAGTCATTAAAAGATGTACTTACATTTATAAAAAAGCCACCAAAATTTTGGTGGCTTTTTATTACGGTTACATTATTTTAAGAGGTATCAATTTCATTATTAATCAAAAGGAAGTATATAAAATAGTATTATTTAAAAAGATAGTAAATTAAAAAATAAAAAAGCTACCAAAATTTTGATAGCTCTTTAAGAATGATTGATGACCTATTATAATAAACACTTAATTCCTTTTATTTATTTAATGGGGAATAAAGTGGAGATTGAAAACAGTTTAAAAATCGTTATGCAATAACACGCTGTTTAGTATTAGCAAGAGTTTTTTGATGACTCGGTTTTGGTTTTAAGCATTTCCTTCTTCTTTTTCTTTTGCAGAATAATTAATCTTCTTACTGCTTGTTTATGTTCTTCAAATTGTTTTATGATTATAATTATCTGCTCAAAAGTTTCTCTATAATTTCTATAAATTTCTGTTAAGGTTTCTTTGTGTTGCTCAATATTTTCATAATAAGGACAATATGCACTAGTCAAGTTTTCTTCTTGTAGTTTATTAATATATTCTTCTACTAATTTGTAATGAGAGTGTAGAATGCCTTGCATATTTGTATTGATGATTTGAAGACTATGTTAGTCTATTTTTATATTTACAGTTATAACTAATTTCGGATTCTTGTTTATCATCAAACAATAACCTTTTTTTTAAACCTGTTAAAAGTATTCTTTAATTCATTTTAAATTATTCTTAGCTTCCAATGATATTTATTAAACAGCTGTTTCTTTTAATACAAATAGAAAGTGATTTTAAAAGGTTTTAAAATCACTTTCTATTTTGTATAACTTTTATTGTTTTAAAACTTTTATTATTTCAATAGTTTTATTACCAGTATTAAATAGTTTTATTAAATATTGCCCTCCTGAAATATTACCCACATCATAATTAAATCTTGCAATATTCACTAATTTAACCTCGTTAGTTTTAATTACTTTACCAGACATATCTAGGAGAGATATTAAATAATTACCATTAAAAAGACCATTTTCTTTTTGTATATAAAAACCATTATTATTCTTTGGAACAGGGTTAGGATATGAAGATAGTCCAACTTGTGCACTACAAGTGCCTGTTGTTTTTAATATTTCGCTATACTGAAAACGACCATCCAAATCTATAGATTTTACCCTAATAAGTAAAACAGCAACTTGGTATGATTTAGGTAGAGTAAAGCTGTTGTATGTATAACGTTTAAGATTATTTGCTGGAATAGAAGTTACTTTTTCAAAAGTATTAAAGTTTGTGCTTACTTCTAACTCATACTTACTTACGTTTAGTTCATTTTCAGTATCAAACATTACTTGTAATGAGCAATCTTTTTTTTCTGTAAAAATATTAGTAAAGGTTACTGGTAACGTATTACCATTTACGATTGTATAAGCAATAGAGGCTACATTGTTTGCTCCATTTTCATCGGATAGTGTTACAGAAGTATTGTGATTGGTTACAAGAAAATTTGTAGTAATGGTTGAGCTACCTAAAATAATTCCTTTTACATCAAAGTACGCAGTATCATTAAAGTTTGCAGGTAATTCATTATATAAATCTCCCGTAAGCTGCACTATACCACCAGATGATGATACTGACCAATTGAAGAAGTTACTCGTATTTACTGTATTTAAATTAAACGAAGGATTTAGTACCAGTTTTGAACCTAAGTTAATTTTTACTTTACAAGTACCTGCTGGCAAACTATTCGCATTGTTTCTATTTAAAACTGGAACTTTTAACTTAATGATTACATTTAAAGGAAGTTGTGTGACGTTTATATTACCACTGAGCAAAGTGCTTATTTTCATTGGCTCTAAGGCAGGGTCTGCCGTTATAGATTGCGAAAAACCAAAAAATGGGAAAACAATAAAAAATAAAAAGAATAATTTTTTCATAATGATTTTTTTTTAGTAGTAATTATATGAATAAAAAACTCAGTTTGCAATTTGTATAATACTGTTGTAGCTTTAAATAATATTGGAAAAACAAAATTAAAGAAGTTGTTTCCAAAGCGTATTACGAAATCATTATCTAACTATTAATTTTTTAACCCTACAAAGCAAATTCGCTCAAATTGTAATAAGGCTTTTCTGTAAATTGACCAGCTATCTCCATCATTCTATCTATAATAGTTTCTGTATTGTTGGAATAATTTACTATTTTTTGATTAGCGTTATTTAGCCAATCGTAAAATTTAGTTGTAAAATTATTATCCAGGCTCATTATTGTTTTCACCCCTAATCTCTCTAAAGCAGCAGCATTACAAAGCTGTTCATATTGACCTTTCACAGGCATAGCAAGTATTTTCTTTTGCAAATACAAAGCCTCTGCAGGAGCTTCAAAACCTGCTCCTGTTATAATGCCATGGCAATTTATAAGACTTTCATTAAAGGCATTTTTATCTACTGGAATGTAAGTAATATTTGCAACTTGCGTTTTACACTTTACCGTTTTTGAAAATACCTCAAACTGAAATCCGCTTATAGTGTTTAGATACTTTGCAAGTGTATTATCGGAATATGCAGTTAGGTAAACTGTAATATATCCATTGTCTTTTGGGCTTGCATTCCAAATTTCATTTTTAATAATAGGGGGTAAAATAAAATCATCGTATTGTTCAAAATGTAAGCCAATATATTTACTTGCTCTTGCATAATTTTTTAAAATCAATTCACCTATTAAATCTTTTCTATTTGGCCTAGGTGTTTTATTACTCATAAAACTTGCTTGATGACCAAAGTTTACACTACTTACTTTTTTATACGCACAAGCCAAAGCCGTTATACTTTCAAAGTCGTTTATTACCAAATCGTATTTTTCTACAGGTAAATTTTTAATTTCATTGTATATTCTTTTTGGTTGCAATGATTTTAAAGTTTGGCTATAACTTAGTCCACCATTGCCAGAGTAAAAAAGGCTAACACCTTTACTACGGTATTGTACATTAGCGTTCATTTGCAAATGGCTATTACTACCACTAAGAAATAAGTCTACAGAGCCATATTGCTCTAAGTATGGTAATATTTCCATTGCTCTGCTTATGTGCCCATTGCCTGTGGCTTGTATGGCATAAAATATTTTCACAATTGGTGTTTTTTTGAAAAATAAATTTTTAAAGAAGCGTTTTCAAAACCTACGTTTAGTAATTTTTAGAAATATAATTTTTTTATTAAACACTTTGAAACGTCACATTCTAAAATGCTTAGAATAATAATTCTCTATATGAAATTTCTCATCTCTTCATAAACTACCAATGAATTAATGTAATAATTCACCTCCTCCGACACTACATTAAAATCAGGTTTTTCTTTACGTATAATGCGCACAGGCATTTGCTTTTCGTTATAATAAAAAATATTCCATTCTTTATTACTGTATTCCAATGCAGATAGGTTTTCTATCCAATCACCTGAATTGAGGTAAGTAACTTTACCTTTTTCAGTTTCTATAATTCTTTTTTCTGGCTGATGTATATGACCGCAAATAACATAATCGTATTTTTTTTCTATAGCAATTTCTGCAACTGTATTTTCAAAATTGTTAATGAATGCTATGGCTTTTTTTACACTATTTTTTACTTTTTTAGAGAAAGAAATTTTTTCGCCGCCAAATGTTTTAGAAATAAAATTTATGAACCTATTTAGAAGAATTAATAAATCGTAACCATGCCCACCTAGTTTTGCTAATATTTTTGCACTTCCTTTTGTGCTATGGTCAAACACATCTCCATGAAAAACCCAAATAGATTTTCCATCAATTTCTAATAAAAATTTATCTGCTAAAATAAAACTCCCCATGCTTAAACCAGCATAACGACGTAGCATTTCATCATGATTACCAGTAATGTAAATAACACGTGTACCATTGGTAATAAAGTTTAAAATTTCTTTTATTACTGCCATGTGCGCTGGAGGAAAATAACGTTTACTAAACTGCCATCCATCAATAATATCGCCATTTAAAATTAAAATTTGTGGAGATATACTTTGTAGGTAAGTATGTAACTCAGTTGCGTGGCAGCCATACGTACCAAGGTGCACATCAGATATTACTACTACATCTATTGTTCTTCGTTTCATGTTGTATAGTTTAGCAAAGGTTGATAAACTATATTACTTAAAAGTAAATGCACCGTTAAGAAAACATTAGGAAACTGAAAACATTTAACAAGCTATTTTCTTTACAGAAATTAATTTTTTTATAATCTTCAGTTCATATTTACTTAACATTCATTTTGGATCTTGCATAAAATTAAAGAAATGAAAAAATCACTTTCAATACAAGCTATTATATTCTTTTTTGCTGCTGCAATATCACTTATGATTACATTTTATGTAGGTAGTTTTATGGCAAACCCTATGCAGTTTTATTGGAGCACATTTTTAATAAATGTTACTTTTATAGGAGATAGTTACTTTGCATTTGGATTAGTATTTTTTTTATTATTTTATTTTAATAAAAAAAAGATGGCTGAAAAACTTTTTTTTACAACACTATTTACACTTGCATCTGTACAAATAATAAAGAATATTTGCAGTACCCAACCTTTTCAAATTTTCTTTGAGTCAGGAATTATTTTACCTGAAACACAAAATATTTTCTATCCAAATTTTATTTCTTCTCATACTGCTCTTGTATTTTCTTTGGCATTATTCTTCACTATGCATATCAAAAAATTGCAATACACTATCCTCTTTTTTATTGTTGCCTTCTTTGTAACATTTACACGCATAGCAATTGCTCAAGAATCAATTTCAGCAATACTCTTAGGGGTACTGCCAGCATTTGGCTCCTACTTTATTATTAAAAAAATGAATAGTGGGTATAATTCCAATAAGCGGTATTACTTTAAAAGTAATAAGAACAGAAAAATAAATACGCAGCAGCTTTTAAGAATTTAACTCTTTTTTTGAGGGCAAAGTAAAACCAAAACTAGTGCCCACATCTAGCTTGCTACGCACATGTATTGTCTGCCTATGTGCATCTATAATATGTTTGCAAATAGCAAGCCCAAGCCCGCTACCACCTACTTTTCGGCTACGTGCATCATCTGTTCTGTAAAACCGTTCAAATATTCTAGGTAAATGTTCTTCGGCAATGCCATCGCCATCATCACTAATTTCTATAAGTACATTATTGCCATCTACATTATAAAAACTTGCTTCTATAATACCGCTTTGTTTACCATACTTTATACCATTTTCTACAAAGTTCGTAAATACTTGCCGTATCTTTTCTTTATCGGCATATACTGTAAGTGTAAAATCACAATCTTTTTTTATAAAACATTTTATTCCTTTTTCATTTGCTTTTAGTTCGAGGGTTTCAAAAACATCTTTTATTAAATCTTGTATCGCAAACTGTTCAAAAAGCATAATCATTTCTCCACTTTCCAGCTTTGTAATTTCATCTAAATCTTTTAATAAACTTACGAGCCTTACCACATTACGTGATGTGCTTGCCAAAAACTTTTCGTTAACTTCATTATTATGCAAAGCTCCATCAAGTAAAGTTTCTACATAACCTTGTATGGCAAAAATCGGTGTCTTTAATTCATGACTTAAGTTCTGTAAAAACTCTTTTCGAAAAGCTTCATTTTGCTGTAGTAATTCTATTTCATTTGTTCTTTGTGTTGCCCAAGCTTCCACATCTTCCCTCACCTCATCTATACCTTTTTGTGGTAAAATATTATTGTAATAAAACTCTTCTCTTTTAGTAGCCTTGGTTTGATAAATAAGTTTGTAAATGAGTTTTATTTTTCTATAAATAAATTTTTGTAATGTAAATAAAATGAGTGCATAGCTGCCTACAAAAACGATTAATAATGAAACAAGTGCTTGCCACCAATTTGCACCGAAAAATAAACTACCCATACTTATGGGTATACATAAAATTGCAGCTGTAAATGCAGATAATTGTTGGGGAGATAAATTCTTTGGAGAAAACATTGTGCACTAGACTTTAGACTTATTGATATTACATGCAAGATAAGCAAGATAAACAACACGACTAAGTATAGGTGGCTGACAATATTGTTTTGTAAAATTTATAAGCACTATGCTTGAATTATAGAGTGTTTTAGTAAAAGAATTTTACCAATTAATTAAAGAGTAGTCTAATATCTCATGTCTAAAAATCTAACATCTATATTTCAAACTTATACCCAACCCCCTTTACGGTACTAATACAATCTTCGCCTAATTTTTGTCTAATTTTTCTAATATGTACATCAATTGTTCTATCACCTACTATTACTTCAGTACCCCATATTTTACTTAATATTTCATTTCGTAAAAATACTTTGCCAGGTTTCGATGCTAATAAAGCTACTAATTCAAATTCCTTTCTTGCTAATACAATTTCAGCTCCACTAAATTTAACAATATACCTTTCCCTATCAATTTCAAAATCTCCTACTGACAAAATATCTGGACCATCTGTTTTTATTCTTCTTAAAAGACTGCTCACTTTGCTTAACAATACTTTTGGGCTTATGGGCTTGGTAAGATAATCGTCTGCACCATCTTCTAAGCTTTTTATTTCTGTGGTTTCGTCGCTAATAGCAGTAAGAAATACAATTAAAGTACCTGCAAATATTGATTGAGAACGTAAAATATTACATACTTCTAAACCGTTTTTTCCTGGCATCATCATATCCAAAATAATCAAATCCGGTTTACTTATTTTGGCCTTTTCTATAGCTTCATCTCCATTCTTTGCAGTTATTACCTCGTAGCCCTCCCCTTTTAAGTTAAAAGAAAGAATTTCAAGAATATCTGGCTCGTCATCTGCTATTAAAATTTTTTTTGTAGTACTCATAATTAAATTGTTAAGCAAATGTAAAGCATCTATCCAGTCATAGTAGTGTTATAAGAATGTTACTGCATTATCAAATTGTTAAGCTATTTTTTTGTAGTTCTTTTCAAAGATTAATAAAAGTGGGTTTTTACCTTATTTTTGTTGTATGTTAAAGTTGAAAAAGTCATTAGGGCAGCATTTTTTAAAAGATGAAGCTATTATTAAACAAATTGTAGCCGCCTTAAATGAACATGAATTTAAAAACTTATTAGAAGTTGGTCCTGGTGGTGGAGCACTTACAAAGGAATTAATAAAGATACCCAACATAAATTTTAAAGCGGTTGAATTAGACGATGAAAAAGTACCATTTTTAAAACAAAAATACCCAGTACTGGTAGATAAAATTATACATGAAAGCTTTCTAGATATAGAAAAACCATTTGATGAAATATTTTCTATAATTGGTAATTTCCCGTATAATATTTCTACGCAAATTTTATTTAAGGTATTAGATTGGAAAGATGAAGTACCCGTAGTTATTGGTATGTTTCAAAAAGAAGTGGCAGAAAGAGCAGCTGCAAAACCCGGTGGAAAAATATATGGCGTACTAAGTGCATTGATACAACCTTTTTATGATATTGAATATTTATTTGATGTACCGCCTACCAGTTTTACACCGCCACCCAAAGTAATGAGTGGTATGATAAGGCTTACAAGAAAAAAAGAAGCCCTTGTTGTAAAATCTGAAAGGGCATATATTGTGTTGGTAAAAACAGCATTTAACCAACGAAGAAAAACATTGCGTAATGCAGTAAAGGCTTTATTTACACCTGAAGAATTAAAAGATGAATTGTTTAATAAACGTGCAGAGGTATTGAGTATTGAGGATTTTGCAGCATTGACATTTAGGATGAGTTAAATTCTCACGCAAAGCAAATAAGTTAAATAAGTTCGCAAAATTGAACCTCTTTGCGAACTTTGTAATCTTTGCTTCTTTGCGTGAATTAAAAAATAAATATGACAGAAACAAAAGTAAGACTAGTAACCGCCGCAGCTTTATTTGATGGGCATGATGCTGCTATAAATATTATGCGCAGAATTTTGCAAAGCAAGGGTGCAGAAATTATACACCTTGGACACAACAGAAGCGTAGCGGAAATTGTAGAATGTGCCATAGAAGAAGATGTGCAAGGCATTGCTATTACAAGCTACCAAGGCGGGCATGTAGAGTTTTTTAAATACATGAAAGATTTATTGGTAGAAAATGGTTGTGGGCACATAAAAATATTTGGCGGTGGTGGTGGTACTATTTTACCAAGCGAAATAGAAGAGTTGCACAACTATGGTATAACAAGAATTTATAGCCCAGACGATGGACGCAGAATGGGCTTGGAAGGAATGATACAAGATGTGATTGATAAATGCGGCCAAGCCCCCCTGCCCCCCGAAGGGGGTTCAAAGGCAACGCCTCAAGAAAATGGAAAATTTGCATTAGGAGAGTATAAGGATATTATTAAAATTGCAAAAGCCATAACCGCTGCGGAAAATGGAGAGTTGACGAAACTAAAATCCGATTCAATCTCCGAATCGGTAGAACCCCCCTTCGGGGGGCAGGGGGGCTTTCCTTCGGGGGGTAGGGGGGCTGTAGGTTCGCCAGTATTGGGCATAACAGGTACAGGCGGCGCAGGAAAATCTTCTGTAACAGATGAAATTGTTCGTCGTTTTTTAAATAATTATACAGATAAAACAATAGCTGTAATTTCTGTAGACCCAAGTAAAAAGAAAACAGGTGGTGCATTGTTGGGAGATAGAATAAGAATGAATTCTATATCAAGCCCTCGTGCGTATATGCGAAGCCTTGCTACAAGAGAAAGTGATAAAGCACTTAGCCAATATGTAACCGAGGCATTGCAAATATGCAAAGCAGAAGGGTTTGATTTAATTGTTTTAGAAAGTGCAGGTGTGGGCCAAAGTGATGCATCCATATTAGAGCATTGCGATGTGAGCATGTATGTAATGACACCTGAGTATGGTGCACCATCTCAGTTAGAAAAAATAAATATGCTTGATTATGCAGATGTAATTTGCTTAAACAAATTTGATAAAGCAGGTGCGCTAGATGCCCTACATGATGTGCGCAAACAATACAAACGCAATTATAATTTGTGGGATGCTAAAGATGAAGACTTGCCTGTGGTAGGTACAATAGCTGCACAGTTTAACGATGCAGGTGTAAATACCTTGTTTGATAAATTGATAAAAGTAATAGCTGAAAAAACAGGCAATGATTTTGGCACACATGCAGCATTTGAAAAAAGTGGCGGTATGGATGGTTCAATTATTCCGCCAAAGCGGGTGCGTTACTTAGCAGAAATAGCAGAAACAATAAATGAATACAATAAATGGGCTAAAGAGCAAGCAGCCATTGCTACCAAACTATACCAACTAGATGCTGTAATAAAAATGATGGAGGTTGAAAAATGAAATTAGTTGTAAAAAAATATAACCAATGGTTGGGCGAATTAAAAAACAACATTAATCACAGTCGCCTGCAAACATCACTAAAAGTAAATAGTGATATGCTCATTTTATATTGGTATGTGGGCAAGCAAATAGTAGAAAAAATAGACGCAGAAGGTTGGGGTACAAAAGTGATAGAGCAACTGTCCGTTGATTTGCAAAAAGCGTTTCCAGATATGAAAGGTTTTTCTGTTAGAAATCTTTTATACATGAAGCAGTTTGCTTCTGTTTACCCACAATTTTTAATTACGCAGCAGCCTGCTGCGCAATTGAACAAAAGTAAAAAAAATCTAATTGGGCAGCAACCTGCTGCCCAATTACAAAAAAATAATAAAAGCCTAATTACGCAACAGCCTGTTGCGCAATTACAAAAAAACAATAAAATTCCAATTGGGCAGCAACCTGCTGCCCAATTGAAAAAAAATAAAAAAAATCTAATAGTGCAGCAGCCTGCTGCACTATTAGAAGACAATAACACAATTACGCAGCAGCCTGCTGCGCAATTCAGCAATAAAACCTATTTTCTATCAAACGCTTTACTAGTAAGCATTCCATGGGGGCACCACATGCTGCTATTAGATAAAATAAAAGAGGAAGAAGAAAGTTTTTGGTACATAAATAAAACCATAGAAAACAATTGGAGCCGTGCCGTATTGCAATATCAAATAGAAACTGATTTGTATTTACGACAACATAAAACTAAAAAAGCATCTAACTTTCATTTAACCTTACCAAAGCCACAAGCTGATTTGGCCAATCAAATTTTAAAAGACCCCTACATTTTTAAATTGATGCAAGTGGGTGAAAATATTAATGAAAAAGAGTTAGAAGACCATTTGGTAAAACATATACAAGAATTTGTGATGGAGCTTGGTGCAGGTTTTGCATTTGTAGGTAGGCAAGTAAAATTAAAAGCAGGACGTAAAGACCATTTTATCGATTTGCTTTTTTATCATTTATTTTTAAGATGCTATGTAGTAATAGAATTAAAAATGGATGAGTTTGAATTGTCTCATACAGGGCAGCTAAATGGATATCTTAATATGGTAAACAAACAGCTTCGTCAGCAATATGACAATCCTTCTATTGGAATTATTTTATGTGGTGCTAAAGATAATATTGAAGTAGATTATGCCTTAACAAGTATTAACCATCCAATAGGTGTAAGTGAGTATCATTTTAGCAAATCATTACCTAAAAATTTAAAAGATAAATTACCATCTGCTAAATTATTACAAGCAGAAGTAACTCGTTTTCTTAAAAGAAATAAAATTGTAAAAACAAAAAAATAACCACATTTATTATATGTCTACAGAGCAACTCCAACATAAATACAACGAACTAAAAGAGCAACTACACCCAGATAATAAAAAATTAATGGAGCAATGGGCTAGCGTATTAAAACAATACGAAGGTGATTTTTTTGAATTTAAAGTAAGAGATAAAGTAATAAAACAACCGCTAACCTTTACCTCTTTAAGCGGTACAAAAGTGAGCAAAGTGTACTTACCTAAATTTAAAGATTGGGGAGATATTTTGCAATGGCAGTTGCAAGAAAATGTGCCAGGTGAGTTTCCTTTTACCGCAGGTGTATTCCCTTTAAAGAGAGATGGTGAAGACCCTACACGTATGTTTGCAGGCGAGGGTGGGCCTGAAAGAACCAATAGGCGTTTTCATTATGTAAGTGTGGGGCAGCCTGCAAAGCGCCTAAGTACGGCATTTGATAGCGTAACGTTATATGGAGAAGACCCAGCACATCGTCCAGATATATATGGTAAAGTAGGAAACAGTGGAGTGAGCATTGCAACAGTAGATGATGCAAAAAAATTGTATAGCGGCTTTGATTTGTGCGACCCAAAAACATCGGTAAGCATGACCATTAATGGCCCTGCACCAATGTTGTTAGCATTTTTTATGAACGCTGCTATTGACCAAATGTGTGAGAAATATATTATTGAAAATAATTTACAGTCAGAAGTAAACAAAATTATTGAAGCAAAATATAATATAGAAAATCTTCCGAAATATATTGGCACAGATGGCAAGCCGATTCATCACAGCAATCTTCCAAAAACTTTAAACAGCTTTAATAAAGAAGAAGCTACTGAAAATATACAGACTTCCCAGAACCCCCCTTTGGGGGGCAGGGGGGCGTTACCAGAAGGTAATGATGGCTTAGGTTTACGTTTATTGGGTTTGAGTGGTAAAGATGTTTTACCTGCCGATGTATATTCAATCATAAAAGCAAAAGCATTATCTAGTGTAAGAGGTACAGTACAAGCCGATATCTTAAAAGAAGACCAAGCACAAAATACTTGTATTTTTAGTACAGAGTTTGCATTAAAATTAATGGGCGATGTGCAAGAATATTTTATTACCAACAAAGTACAAAATTTTTATAGTGTAAGTATAAGCGGGTACCATATTGCTGAAGCAGGCGCCAATCCTATAACACAGCTTGCGTTTACTTTATCTAATGGGTTTACGTATGTAGAATATTATTTGAGCAGAGGAATGAATATTGATGATTTTGCGCCAAACCTTTCTTTCTTTTTTAGTAATGGTATGGATCCTGAATATTCTGTAATTGGCAGAGTGGCACGCCGTATATGGGCAAAAGCCATGAAGTATAAATACAAAGCAAACGACCGTAGCCAAAAATTAAAATACCATATACAAACAAGTGGCAGAAGTTTGCATGCACAAGAAATAGATTTTAATGATATACGTACAACGCTACAAGCATTGTATGCCATTTATGACAATTGCAATTCTTTACATACAAATGCATACGACGAAGCCATTACCACACCTACAGAAGAAAGTGTACGCAGAGCAATGGCTATACAATTAATAATAAACAGAGAATTGGGTACAACAAAAAATGAAAACCCTAACCAAGGTTCTTTCTTAATAGAAGAAATGACTGACCTTGTAGAACAAGCTGTGCTAGCAGAGTTTGAAAGAATTACAGAACGTGGTGGTGTACTAGGTGCTATGGAAAGAATGTACCAGCGCAATAAAATACAAGAAGAAAGTTTGTATTACGAAACATTAAAACACACAGGCGAATTTCCGATAGTAGGTGTAAATACTTTTTTAAATAAAAATGGCTCACCAACAATTTTGCCAGCAGAAGTAATACGAAGCACCACCGAAGAAAAAGAATTGCAAATAACCATGCTCAATGCATTTAAAGAAAGGCACAAAGCAAAAAGTGCTACCATGCTAAAAAAATTACAAGAAGTAGCCATTGCCAATGGAAATTTATTTGAAGAATTAATGGAAACAGTAAAACATTGTTCTTTAGGAGAAATTACTAATGCATTGTATAGTGTGGGTGGGCAGTACAGGAGGAATATGTAATTTAAAAAGATATTTAACAAAGAAAATAAATAATCTAAACGCAAAAGGTTTTAAGGGTAAAATGCATATTGTATTTTGCATCTTAAAATAGAATAGCGTATTTATTAAGTATTTTACAAATCATTAATTAGGGTATTAATTTCAATTTCTTCTAAAATCATCTTTTTAGAGATTGCATTTTCTTTGTGCCATTTAATTAGCCTTATAAATCCATTGTCAATTTCAATACCTGTTATATCACCATCATCAAAACAACAGCAACCTGTGTTAAAGTAAGATGGCTTTATGTTTTTTACTTGTTCGCCATATATATTATTAGAGGGGTGATCTAAATATCTACCAGAAGCAAAAACAGGCGAATGTGTATGTCCTGTAATTAAAATTAATTTTTCTTGCAGTGCACTCCAATCACTCATCATTATATTATGCTTATTGCGCAGCGAAAAATCTTTACTAGGTGTATTTACATTTACCTCCAAAAACCGTTGTACTGGCATCCAAATATGAGCAACTAGCCAGGTGCTAAACCAATTGTTATCACTCATTGCATCACCTTGATGCCCATGCGTAAGAAAAATATTTAAAGAGGTTTTTTCAGTTTTTACTTTTATTACAATGCCTTCATTTATAATTAAGGGCATTTTAAAATACTTTCTTAAAAATAAAAAAACATCGGCTTTATTTTTCCATACCAAATCATGATTGCCAAATGTTTTATAAAAGCGATTGGGCTGAAATTTTGCCTCGACTGCAAAAGACTTTTCATTTAATGATAATATTTTTAATGGATTAAATTTCCATAATTCTTCACTATCTCCTAAATTAATAAATGTAAATTTTTCTTTGTTGTAATAATTTAAAGCTGCTACATAATTCTCTTCATTATTGGCAAAATCATCAGCTGCACTTTTATCGCCTTTGTGTTGATCACTAAAAACTATAAACCTAGCATCTTTCAAATTCGTGTCAATTAACTTTACCCTTCTGTCACTTTCTATAGGTGCAGATAAAAATAAATTTGAAAGAGAATCAAATACTTTATCTTTTTTAGGTGCCGCAGAAAACTTATTTGCTAGCCAAACCAATGGGCTTTTAAAAATGTATTGCAGCAGTTTTTTCATTCAACAATTAGTAAATTGAAAAATTATTTAGACCTTGTCCAAATTTGTGTTCTATAAAACGGCCCCCAGTAACCCCTTACCTTTATGGTGTTGGCATCTTTTAGCCACATAGTACACTTGTACGTTTTTCCATTTTCAGGGTCATAAATGGTACCGTCTGTCCACTCACCATCTTTCAATATAAAATCTTTTAATATTACCAAGCCTAAAATAGGAGCAGAACGTAAAGTTTTATCTTTATTATTTTCGTCTAATTTAGCTTTACCACTTGCATCGGTAGGTTCTTTCAACCAAACTAGTTTACCATAGTATTTTCCATTTACTATGTATATTTCTGTAATACCTTTTTTGCTTTCAGATAGCCACTTGCCAACAACTGTGTTTTGAGCATAAGAAATAGATGTAGTAAATAATATGCATGCCAATAATGCGAATCGAATAATACTTGTTTTCATTTGAGTAATTTATTTTAAAATTAAATAATCTTTTTGGTAAAATATTTTCCAACGACTGGCAATTTAGAAAATTCTTTGTGTTCTACCAAAGTTATAAACCTTGCATATAGTAAAACCAATATAGTAGCTATACAAAAACTAAAAATACTATTATTCCAAAAATGTGTAATGCCATTATGAATAAAATAAATGATTACCACAATTCCTAAATAAGCTGCCAGCTTTTTCCATGCATAAGGAATACGATAATATTTTTGCCCATAATAATAGGATAGTGCCATCATTACACCATATACAATAAGTGTACTCCATGCACAAGCTATCAACCCAAAGCGTGGTATAAATAAATAATTAATAACAACCGAAATGGCAGAGCCAAACAATGTTATCCATGCTCCATACATTGTTTTATTAGTAAGCTTATACCAAACTGTGAGGTTGTAATAAATACCTAAAAATATATTTGCCATAAGCATGATAGGCACAATATTTAGCCCCTCTCGGTAATCCTTTCCAATAAAATATTTCCAAATAGGCATGTATAAACTAACTGCTAAAAAAGCAAAGGATAAAATAATTACAAAAAATTTCATTACCCGAGCATACATTTTTTGTGGATTACCTGCCTCAGCCTGTTTAAAAAAAAATGGCTCTGCACTCATTTTAAAAGCTTGTATAAAAATGGTAATCAATATGGCAAGTTTTGCACAGGCATTAAATATACCCACTTGTTCTTGCGCAAAAGATGCATCACCAGGTAGCCACCAACGTAGCATAATTCTATTCATTGTATCGTTTATTACACCTCCCATGCCTACCAATATTAAAGGTGCAGCATATACCATCATTTGTTTCCACAAAGCTTTATTAAACTGAAAGCGTATTTGCATTATTTCTCTAAAAAGAAATAATAAAGTAATAATAGACTGTATCAAATTTGCCAATACTACATAAGTGACTTGATTTACTGCTGGATTATAAACATGTGAAAATAGATTATCGGGAGAATAATACTTGGGGCATACAATTATATAAAATACTGTAATGAAGATATTGGCAAGAATACCTACAATTTTTGCGGTTGCGTATTTTATAGGCCTTCCATCTTGCCGTAGTTTTGCAAATGGAATAGCAGATAGTGTATCTACTGCAATGATTAAAATTACCAGTTTAATAATTGTAGGAAATGCCTCTAAACCTATGGACTGCCCAAATAAATCTCTGCACAACCATAAAACACTTGTAAAAAAAATAGTAGAGCTTAATAAAGATATAGCTGCTGTATTGTATAGGTTTTTATTATTTTCTTTTGCTCCAGAAAATCTAAAGTATGCGGTTTCAAAACCGTAAGTAAAAATTACATTAAAAATTGGGATGAGTGAATAAATTAACCCAATCTTACCATAATCACTCTTATTAATCATGTAATAAGTAAGTAATGGGGTAAGGAAATAATTTAAAAGTCTTGCTACAATAGTACTACCGCCATACCACAATGTTTCTCCTGCTAATTTTTTTATACCGCTCAATGATTTTTTATTTTTTATAAAAGTAAGGAATTGAATTTTTATGGTGCAAACCTTTTATTTTTTGTAAAACTAGTATCTGTTAATGTATACAAAAATAAAACCAACTGTTTCTTTTCTTTTTCGGTTAATGTAATCTTTTTTTGCAACAAAAAGTCGAGATTTCTTGTGGTAGTGTCTAAGTTTGTATAATGGTTTATTACTTTGTCTAAATCATTGTACCTACCATCGTGCATATAAGGCAAACTCAATGCCACATTGCGAAGCGTAGGCACTTTAAAGCTTAATGAATCTTTTTTATTTAACGTTATCTGCTGCCTGCCCATATCATTAAAACGATTAAGCGTTATTCCATTGTTGCGAAAACTATTATCAGTAAACAATGGTTCTTTGTGGCAAGTATTACAATTTGCTTTAAAAATTTGGTACCCCTTTTCTTCGGGCAAAATAAATTTATCCTCTCCACGCATTACTTTATCGTACCTACTATTACTACTTACCAGGCTACCTACATATTGGGTAAATGCTTTCTGCATGCGCTCAGTGGTAATATTTGCAGTACCAAAAGCTTTTAAAAACAAATTAATATAAGCTTTATCTGCTTTTATTTTTAGTAATATGGAATCCAATCTTTCTCCCATTTCATTTTTTGCTGTAAGTGGCGCTAGGGGTTGGTTTTCTAAATGATTGATGCCTCCATCCCAGTGCCACTCCCGCATCCATGCAAGGTTTGCCAACGAGGGTGCATTGCGTGTGCTAAAACTATTAAATACCCCATGGCTTAAATCATGATCATACGTACTAAATGCAGCATACTGTTGGTGGCAACTGGCACAACTTACCTCTCCATCTTTACTTAGCCTTGCATCATGAAATAATTTTTTGCCCAATTCAAATCCTTCTTCTGTTAAAACATTTTTTGCAAAAATATTGGTAGCTGGTTTGGGAAATCCTTTTGGAATTACAAAAGGAATAGGCTTGGGAGCCAAAGCATTTTTACCTGCACTCATCATCATTAGCGCAGCAGCAATAAATAAAAAAAAATATATGGTTATTTTTATTTTCAATTTTATTAAAATATAACAGCAATAGAAAACTATTAGACAATTGGGATTACAAACCTTGAACCTTCAACTTTTAACCTTCAACTTTTAAAGCCTCCCAATACTCAGCTGCCCTCCTTGTGTGTGGTATTACAATTGTACCACCTACTATATTTGCTACTGCAAATACTTCGTATAATTCTTCTGTACTTACATTTAATTCATGTGCTTTTCCTACATGGTATTTTATACAATCATCGCATCTTAACACCATACTTGCTACCAAACCAAGTAGTTCTTTTGTTTTTACATCCAGTGCTCCAGCTGCATAAGTATTGGTATCTAGGTTCCAAAGTCTTTTTATTACCAGGTTTTCTTTGCTTAAAATAAGCTCATTCATTCTTACTCTATAGTCATTAAATTCTTTTACTAAATCTTGCATCTGTATTTTTTTAGAAAACAAAGTTACACCCTACACACCACCTATATTAAGAAAATTAACTTATTTCTATGCTTTTTAACGAAAATTAATATTGTATAACCCTGAAGCGAGCATTTTAAATTGTAGAAAGGGTTGCCAACCTTTGCAATGGTACTTTAAAGTTTATAATTACTACAAAAGGATGACAACCCTAATTTTAAACAGCTACATTTTTAAGATAACCCACTCCAAGTCAAAATATTTTTTTAGGCATAAAAATAAGTACATTTGTTACTTAAATTTTATTTATGAAAATGTTTCAAAAGCTTATTATTGTTTGCATGTTCATCTACTTTCCGCTTGCAAGCAATGCTTGGGGTGTATTAGGCCACCGTGTTGTAGGGCAAATAGCAGATAGCTATCTTACGCCTAAAGCAAAACTTGAAATACAAAAAATATTAGGATTTGAGAGTGTAGCTATGGCAAGTAACTGGCCAGATTTTATAAAAAGTGATCCTGCTTATAAATATTTAAGCAATTGGCATTATGTAAATTTACAAAATGGTTTATCTTTTGAGCAAATGGACGCCTTTTTAAAAGCAGATACAAATACAAATGCTTACACTAAAATTAATTTTTTAACTACGGAATTAAAGAAAAGTAAACTGCTGCCTACAGAAACAAAGCAATTGTATGTGCGCTTACTCATTCACTTAATTGGTGATATACATCAACCATTACACTTAGGCAGGCTTGAAGATAGAGGAGGCAATTCTATAAAAGTAAAATGGTTTAACGATGAAGCTAACCTTCACCAAATATGGGATGAAAAATTAATTAGCTTTCAAGAACTAAGTTATACAGAATATGCAAATGCAATAAACTTTACAACCCTAAAACAACGTACAGACTGGCAAAATCAAACCCTTACCCAATGGATGTTTGATACTTATAAACTTACCGAAAAAGTATATGCAGAAACAGTACCAGATACAAAACTGGATTTTTTATACAATTTTAAATTTGTTGCTCCAATGAATGATCAACTATTAAAAGCTGGGGTGCATTTAGCAGGGGTTTTAAATGGGGTATTTAAGTAAAACTGTTTCTTTCTTTGCAGAAATGTTTTGTAAATAAATATAGAAAATAAAAAGCTTATCGGAGAAATAATAAAGTAAACATTTGCAAAAAATGCATCTATTAAAAGTAAAATATTAATAGATGTACATAAAAAATCTACTTTTAAAACCATTAGAATGTAATACAAAAGCATTAATATTTTACTTCTCCTCTCCCACCCCAGCCAAAAAACCCTTCAACCCAGCCACCATTGCTTCTGCCATTTTTTGTTGAAAATCATTTCCATTAAATATTTGTAGTATTCTTAAAGATAAAAAATACTTAAATTTGTTTATAACATTAAAGTTATGCAATCAACAAATTCTCTAAATAAAAATATAGAAAAAATTATTGCTGGTTTAAAAAAATTAGATGTGCAAGAACAGCAATCAATTTTAGCACAAATTAATGCAGCTGTAATGCTGAAAAAAGGCGTTCCAAAGCTTGCTACACTGCCTAAGGATTTAAAACCTCTAACGATGGCTCAAATAGATTCTATAAAGCATAAGTCACGAAAACAAAAAGTAAATGCGTAGTAAAAAATACGTATTAGATGCTAATATTTGGGTTAGCTATTTTATAACAAATAGGTTAACTATTTTAATTGAGAAAGTAGCAATAAATAAAATCAGGTTATTGTATTGTGAAGAATTGTTAGATGAAATTGAAAGAGTTTTAAATTACCCGCATTTAAAAAAGTACAAGATTGATATAAGAAAAGCTATACAATTTGTGAAAAGCATTGGTGCGGCTGCTTTGATAGATTATCCAATAAAACAATACATTCCAAATGATGAAAACGACTCGTATATCGTAGCATTAGCATTACAACAAAGTGCTGGATTTGTAACAAGTGGCGATAAACATATACTTTCTCAAAAAACTATTCTTGAATCGAAATATAAGAAACTCACCATATTAACTTAGGCACAATTTGAAGGAAAGTTTTACAATTAAAGATAAAATACGGATGCCAACTTTTTAAAAGTTCGCATTCGTATTTTACTTGTCCTCCCCAACCCCAGCCAAAAAATCCTTCAAGCCCGCCACCATAGCATCTGCCATTTTTTGTTGAAACTCAGGATCTAAAACCAAGGCTTCTTCAGCAGGATTACTAAGAAACAATGTTTCTACCAATGCATTGGGATATTCAGTAGGGCTATTGAGCATAAAATTAAATGCGCCTATATTGCCATATTCTCTTAAGCCAAGTTTAAGCATTCGTTTATTTATACAAGCACTTAAGTTTTTAAAACCAATGTATTTGTACAAAGAACTTGTGCCACCACTTTTTATAGGATCACCAGATGAGTTAAGGTGAACACTAATTAACAAATCTGGTCTATTGTCTCTAAATAAAAGTATACGGTCTTTATTTTCTACAAATTTTTCGGTGGTACGAGTCATTATTACTTTTGCGCCTTCATTTTGTAAGGCTTGTTGCAGTTTTAGAGATATAGCAAGTGTGAGTTCTTTTTCAGATGAACCAGTAGGCCCACCAGCACCTGTGTTACTGCCGCCATGCCCAGCATCTACAGCTATTACAAGGTTTTTTAATGCAAGGCTAGCTGGCTGTTGTTTTATTTTTATAGTAAGCAAATTGCCTTTGTAATAAATACTATGCCCCCAATGTTGTTTGTGTTTTAAGTAAATTGTTACACGAAAAATATCATTTTGTAATTGATCATAAGTTACATTTTTTATTTCTTTACAATTTTGTAATTGTGTTATCCAATTAGTATTGTTAGTAGCACCAAACACATCTACAATAATACGACTAGGCTCTAGCTCTTGTATAGACTGATAGGCAAGCTTACTTGCAAGCCCTACTGTAACATAATCATAAGCACTATCTCCAAATACCTGCCAGCGCTCAGTTAATGATGCACCTGCAAATGTGCCTCTAGGGGCAAGTGTTACAACATCTTCGGGTATGTATGCACTGCGATATTGTGTAAGAGCCACTTTATAATTATCTCCTACTTTACCAATAATCTTTAACGGAATCATACTATCTATATAACCAATTTTAGCACCACCTAGTCTATCTTCGCCTAAACCATAGAGCAGATGTGCAAGCCTGCCTTTTGTAAAACATACATCACTACTTTGTGTGTTCATTATAGCAAAAATATTTTTTGTATCTGTGCTTATTTGTTGCCCATTATTTTTTATGGTAACCGGGAGTTTCATTGCAGTAAAATTATCGGTAGCTTTTACAACATACTCACCTTGATAAATGCCTGCCATTCCCTTTGTAGCTGTTGAAGGCATTTCATATAACACCGTGCCATTTATAGTTGTCACATTGCTATTTGGATATGCTTTTACTTTAAATTGTATTTTATCTCCTGTCATCAATACCAAGTTACCCTCAGGCATAGTTTGTATACTTTCAATACCAAGGGTTTTTACCGCTTCTATTGGTTTTGCTGCAGTATAAGAAAAACCAATTTCTTTGGTTGCAGATTTATCTTTAGTATTGGTAGCTTTTATTACAAAATTTGTATCGCCTGTTTGCAGTTTTAATTCATAAGCAAAAGCGCCCGTGCTGTATACTTTTACTATAGTATCATTTATAGTAAGTGTGCAGGTTTTACAGGTGCTACCTATTATAAATTGGCGTGGAGTGGTTACTGTATTTTTTGCTTTGGTAAGTTCTACTAGTCTTATAAACGGTACATCTTGTGAAAATAATTTTGTAGAAATTAATAAACATAATAATATAAAATATTTTCGCATTGTAGTTTTAAAATAGTTGTTTGGTTACAAAAATAAATATTATACTACTAAAAAAGGCAGTACCATTTTTAGTAATAATTTTAAAAAAGGATAAGTGCAAAAAAATACTTACCCATACTAATTTAATGAATAACTAAGGCGTAAGTGTTATACTGCCTACCACACTTGGCTTACCCGCCATAAAAAAGTTAATAGTACCTACAGTATCTTTTTTAAAAAAATAAGAACTGCTATTATCGATGGTAGGTTTATTTATTACTATACTATCGTTTGAGTAAACACCTTTAGTACTGCCAGATTGATTTACAAATGTAAAACTAGAACCCCTCACACCAACATTTGCTGCTGGAGAAAAACTACCATCTTTTATAATTATATAATTTGTAGGCAATAACCCTCCTTGTGCTTCGGGTATACCTTTACCTTCTTTGCCACAGGCTGCTAATAACCCTACACAAATTATAAGTGAAAAAAAATACTTCATTGAGGTAAGCTTTGTATTAAAAAATACAATTTAAGAAAAAGTAGGGAAATGGTAGTAATTTTAAAATTTGAAAATTAAATTGAAAAAATGTTTAATACCAGCTTCATTGTTTTTTTATTTAGATAACATTTTTAAAAAATTTTTAAATTATAAACAATTTACTTGTTGTTTTTTTGCAATTAATTTTTGTAATATAAAAAATTAGTGTAGTGTAACAAGTGGGCGAGGCTGACTGTTTATCGAACTCGGTGATAGAAAGATTTAAGGTTTTGTATACGTTGAAGGGTTTAATAAAAAATGCTATTTAATGAATGCTGAATTTTAAAATAATCATTTCTAATTACCACAAATAAATGGATTAATTTATTGAAAATAACTTCATTTCGAATTTATTTTATTTTATATATTTTATTTTGCTTATATTTGTTTTATCCTTTCAAAAGCTATACAAAATTTATGTATCTCCCCCAAGTGAAAAGCAGTTATTCTTGAGTTGAGAAAATACTGCGCAGTAAACAATTTTGATTCTTGAGTATTTAGCCCCCAAGTGCTCCAGAAGAGTTTAATAGTAATACCAATGAGATGCCCATATTCTATGTTTTATAGGTCACTACCTATTTTGATAATTATCTTATGTAATTTTTAGTATAAATGTTAAGCCTGGTTAACATTTAAGAAAAGAAAACAATATTTATTAATACACATAAATAGATAAAAGCAAGATGTCAGCAACTTTAGGAGCTTGGAGTGCAGCGGTGAAAACACCTGGAGATTCACGAACCCGTGGAGACGATTTAGGTGTGTTTGTTATTCATGCAGCTCTGCTTCATACAGGTAACGTATTGATATTTTCAGGGCATTTAGAAGGAATGCATTATTTGGCAGAATCATGGGTTTGGAATCCTGAATTGGTAAGAACTACTGCTGTTCGTGTTCCCTTTCCTCCTAATACTGACATATTTTGTTGCCACATGGTTTCTTTGCCAGATGGAAAAATTTTAACCGCTGGAGGTTCTCAACAAACTACTGGAAACCACAGTTCTGGACATGCTATAGGCATTAAAGATATTTGTATTTATGACCCAACTAATTTGCAATGGAATAAAATAGGAGATATGCAAGAAGGGCGATGGTATCCAACCATTGTTCCTTTAGGAGATGGAAGTTTCGTTGCTTTTTCAGGGCTGAGTCAAAACTCCCCACAAATAGCTAGGTCAGCAGAAATATTTCACCCTCCATTTATAGGAAATGTAGCGTCTCCATATCATACAATACCATTAGCTGGAGGCAACAGAGCTTTTCCTACATACCCTGGTCTTCACATGATGGGTAATGGCAAAATTTATCATACAGGAACAAATTGGAGGTATGAAGGTACTATTCCCCCATCTGATGTTACAACAATAAAAACACCAATACAAACATTTTCGCTAACTGTTAATCCTACAAATGACACAGCAGTATGGGTTGATGAGTCTAGACCAAGGTTACAACCAAATAGAGAAGAGGGAGCATCAATTATTCTACCGCCAGTTCAAAGTGGCAAAATACTAGTTGTTGGTGGTGGAAAAACCACAAGCCAAAGTGGGGCGGGTGTACCTTTAGCCAGTAGACATGTAGCTGGGTCTAATTTATCTGCCGCAGAAGTGCTTAACATAAATAATATTGCCGCTGGCTGGCAAAATGTGGGGCCCATGCATCATCCACGAATAAATTGTAGTTGTGTTGTACTACCAGATAGAAATGTATTAATATTAGGAGGAACTTCAAGCTTTAAATGGGATCCTGCTTCTATTCCTTCTAACCAATGTGAGCTATTTGATGCAGAAGCAACTGTAGCTCCATTTTTTACTGTTGCAGCATCATTGCATGAGTCTAGAACATATCATTCAGCTGCACTTTTGTTACCAAGTGGAAGAGTTTTGGTAGCGGGAGGTGTGGATCCATCGCAGACAGAACCAAATTTTGTAGGTGATTTAATTACATTAAATAGAAAAACTTACGAATTATATGAACCTCCCTATTTCTTTAAAGGACCTCAACCAACAATTGTTACAGTTGCAAATTTGGCTAGAAACAGAAGCATACAAAATATTAATTATGGAAGCCAATTTGTAATAGAAACTCCCAATGCTGCAACTATACAATGGGTTACTTTAATGAGACCTGGTTCAATGACACATCACACAGACCCCCAACAACGATCTGTTGATATTGTTTTTGTGGTAGGCGGGGCAGATCATCTAATTTGTAATGCTCCTACAGACAATAATATAGCGCCATCAGGTTACTATATGGTATGGATTATCGACAATAACAGACTACCGTGCTCACAAGCTTTTTTTATTAGGCTACATGGATCTTTTGGTGTTTTAGTACCAGGTTTATTTAGCCACAATACAATTAATTATGAAATAAGTATTGAGAATGATGGTTTTCCTATGCTTATGATAGAAGATCACCATGTGCATATAGCTTTTGATGAAAACACCTCTAAATGGAAAGCGCCACATCATAGTTTTCAAACATTTGAAACACTAGATATTTTGGCAAAATATTTAATATCAACAGATCATTCATTTCATTCATAAAAAATTAAATAAATTGGATGTAAGAAAAAATATAAAAGACTTAGATTCTAGTGAACTGGTAAGGTTACTAGAGGCCTTTAAATGGTTAAAGCTACATAATCATGATGGCACAAATAATACGACTGGGGGTATGTATCAAAAATTTGTGAATTGGCACGCCAATGACACTGCAATTGCACTTGCCAAATTGAACAACTATTCACTTGCTGTTACAGATCCATTTACAGCCACAGATACATTAACTCAAATGCGGATTGATGGGAAAAATATTGTATTGCCTTTGCCTGCCCCAACTTTAAATAATCCAAGCAGCATTCAAATTAATTTGAACGCTCTTGTTTCGCATGGCGATCCCGCATCATTTGCTATTTTCAGTGCTTCTAGTGCAGCTGCTAATTTTCAGTTAAGATGCAATAATTCTCCTTTTTTAATTGAAAGTGTGAGTCTAACTGTAGGAGGCGTTTCTCGAACAATAAATTTCACAAAAGGCCCCGATTTAGGAGATTTTGAATTATCAATTCCAAATATTGCACATGGAAATCCTTTGTTTTTGCCATGGCATAGAGTGTTTATACGCTTTTTAGAATTAGACTTACAACATGCAGATAGGCAAAGAGGAAACAACGGTGAGATAGCATTACCGTATTGGAATTGGGATAGCGATAGGTCTGAGAGTTGGAAACTTTGGTCAAATGATATTTTAGGTCCGTTTACAAATGAGGCTGATGGAAGAATAACTAGTGGTTACTTTAGGGCAAAAAATGCAGTGCCAGTTGGGGATTGGATAATATATGAAGAAACAGGAGGTGTAACATCTGAGGCTGCACATAATTATCTAAAAAGGCATCCAATCGGTAATGTTTCAAATATGGCCCCTGGAAATATTGTAGATACATTAATAACAATTAATGATTATGATTTACCATCTTACGATACTAGCAATCATTTTAGAACACAGTTGGAAAATATACATGGACTAGTACATGTATGGGTGGGTGGCAATACAATTACTGGATCTCCAGTAGGCCAGATGTCTGCTGTAAATTTATCTCCAAATGATCCTACTTTTTTTCTTCATCACTGTAATGTAGATAGAATTTGGTCTAGATGGCAAAGAGAGCATAGACGATCGCTACAATATCCAGAATTTGGGTTATTTCCAGGGCATAGAAAAACAGATTTAATGGAACCTTGGAAATCTTTACCAGTAACAGATGCTTATAAAATGAATGTAAGGGCAGCTGATGTTTTGAATTGGCAAAACTTTGATGCAGTTGTACATCCAAAGCTTGGATCTGGTTACAAATATGATTGTGAATCTTCAATAACTTTATCAACTCCTTAAGCATGCCATCAAATTCAAATACATCGTTTGTGTCTGCTTTAGGAGAGTTGCTAAATACTGTAGGTACAGTTTTAGAAAATAAATATAATGTAGAAAATTTCTTAAAAGATATGGGTTGGCCTACAACTTTGTCTAACTCCTCTATGTCTGCACTTCAAGCATCATTAAACATTACGGAAAGTATATTAAGATTAAGGGATTTATTGGCCGAAATTGAAAAAGAGAATGTTGATAAAAATGCAATAGGCAGTGGAATATACAATATTGCAAAATCATTGTACGAGACAATAAAAGGTCTTGCAACAACCAATACAGTAGGCCAAGCTTATCCATTTGATCGGGCAGATTTTTGGAATCAAATGAGTGAGGAATTGCCCGGTTATTTACTCGAAAAGTTTTTAATAAATCAGGTGCCAAAACTTTATGCTGTACTTTATCTTTTAGGAATATTAAATGTAAAAGAAGAGAAGCCTTTAGATATAAATCGTTGGAATTATAAAAAAAGAACTGTTCATTGGGACAGATTAATTACTGCCATAATAGACCCTCCAAGGCTGTTTAAAGAAGTATATAAATGGGATGATGGAGTGAATGAATTAGATTATGAAAGATTTATAACAGCCTTACAAATATTGATAAAATTTACTGGTATAATTGCTAAACGAGCGGTTCCTTCTCATGACCTTAAACATTTATACTATAACCATGATAACCCCCATTTTAACAAAGTAAAAATATTAGAAATCCCTATCGTATTTTTTGCTACTCCTAACTGGGAAGCCACTGCAGAAATTGGACTAGGGATAATGCCTATAACAGCAAAAGGTGATTTGAATTCAGCCCCAACAGGTTTTCTTATTACGCCATTATTAAGAGGGAATTTATCTTCCATACAAAATAATTCAACCAATTTTATTTCTGTAACAGTAGATGGTTCTTTTAAAGCTGATGGTTTATTTAGATTTGAAGTAAGGCCTGATGAAGTTGATATGATTATAGATCCAACTTTAGTTTCACTTAATGGGAGAATTGGATTAGCTGCTAATCCACCTTCACCTTGGATAATGATTGGTTCAGCGGGGGGAACAAGATTAGAGGTTAATGGATTTTTTACAGATTTTGAGCTGAAGGGTACTTTAACCGATCCAGAATTTATTTTTAGAATAGGCACCAGTGCTACAGGTGGTTCAGACCAGCCAACTATTTCTGCCATTATGGACTTTAGCTCTAGTGATGGGTTTATTCAGAAAATACTTGGAAGCGAACCACAGAGAATAGATTTAGGAGGATTTATAGGCTGGTCCTCAAAACATGGAGTTGTATTTAATGGACAAGTTGGGTTTGAAATAAAATTTTCTCCTCATATTCAATTAGGACCTCTTGCTATTAATGATTTGTATATTGGAATGAAGGCTTCTGCAAAAGATTTACTAGCATATATAGGATTGGGATTATCATTAAATTTAGGACCATTAACATGTGTAGTTGAAAATATAGGTGTACAGCTAAAATTAAGTGCTATAGAAAATGGAGAAAGTGCAGGTACATTCGGCGACTTAAATACTGAACTCGGCTTCAAACCCCCCAACGGCCTCGGCCTATCCATCAACGCTGGCGCAGTCATCGGCGGTGGCTATCTCTTCTTCGATTTTGAAAAAGAAGAATATGCAGGCGTATTAGAACTTACCATTGCAGGTTTTATTGCTGCAAAAGCCATTGGGCTTATTACTACAAAAATGCCTGATGGTAGCAAAGGGTTTTCTATGCTCATCATCATCACTGCAGAGTTTATGCCTGCATTCCAATTGGGGTATGGCTTTACGCTAATAGGTGTGGGTGGTTTGCTAGGGCTTAATAGAACAGTGTTGCTAGATCCATTGAGAGATGCGGTGCGAACTGGTGCAGTTACAAGCATCATGTTTCCACAAAATGTTGTGGCTAATGCGCCAAGAATTATTAGTGATTTAAAAGCCATTTTTCCGCCATACGAAGGTAAATTTTTAATAGGGCCAATGGCTAAATTGGGTTGGGGAACACCAACATTAATTAGTCTTTCGCTTGGGTTAATTATAGAAATACCTGGCAATTTTGCCATACTTGGTGTGCTTAAAATTGCATTGCCAGAAGAAAGAATTCCATTGGTACAAATACAGGTATTGTTTGTAGGTACCATAGATTTCGATAAAAAAATGCTCACGTTTGATGCAAGTTTGTATGAATCTTTTATACTTACCATGACGATAGAAGGCGATATGGCTGTGCGTTTGAAGTGGGGCGATAATCCCGATTTTCTTTTATCGGTTGGTGGCTTTCACCCATCATACACACCGCCACCATTGGCGTTACCCACCATGCGTAGGTTGGCCATAAATATTTTAAACACAGATATTGCAAGAATAAGAGTAGAGTGCTATTCAGCCATAACATCTAACACGGTGCAGTTTGGTGCAAGGGCAGATATCATGTTTGATTTGAGCGCATGTTCTATAACTGGCTTTATAAGTTTTGATGCATTATTCCAATTCTCTCCTTTCTATTTTATTATAGAAGTGGCAGCAGGTTTTTCTTTAAAAGCTGCAGGTATAGATTTATTGAGTGTACGTGTACGCATGTCGCTAGAAGGCCCTACTCCTTGGAGAGCAAGGGGTACAGGTAGTGTATCTATTTTGTTCTTTGAAATATCTGCCGACTTTGATGTAACATGGGGAGATCAGAAAAATACGGCACTTCCTGATATTGCTATTCTGCAAACCTTTATTGATGAGGTAAAGAAAAAAGAATTGTGGAGCACCGTGTTATCATCAAGTAAAAATTTATTGGTGTCCCTTCGCAAGTTTGATAATTTGGCTGATGCGGAGCTATTAGTAATGCACCCAGCTGGCTCGTTGGTAGTACAACAAAAACTTTTACCACTAAAAGTAAAGTTTGATAAAATAGGAAATCAAAAAACTAGCGACGTACAAAAAATAGAAATAACTGATGCAACTAGCAGTGGTGACCCTCTTACTATTAAAGATGTAGATGAAAACTTTGCTCGTGCGCAATATCAAAACCTGAGCGATGCTGAAAAATTATCAAAACCATCTTTTGAAAAAATGGCTGGAGGTGTAAGCCTTACGCTTGGAGCAAACACTATAAAAAATGGAAAACTTGTTCGTAAAAAAGTAAAATACGAAACTACTATTATTGATAAAGAACCTGTGAAGCGTAAGAAAGGATTGTTTTTTGGACAAATAGGAATATTGTTTGCCAATTTTTTAAAGGGAAACAGTGTTTCCAAATCTGTTTTGTCTAAAAATTATACAGAAAAATTGCAACCATTTGCTGAAAAAATGAATATGCTAGAAGAAGGATACACTGTGGCTTTTCAAGCAAACAATAAAGCATATACAATTGATGCAACCTTTACTAGCGAAATGATGGCGCAGACTTTTATGCAAGATCAAATTGCTAAAAATCCATCTCTAAAAAAAGAGGTTCATATTATTTTACAATCTGAATTGCAAACATCATGAGCGATACTTTAGCTACATATTCGTTTTTGCCATGGCTTAGGCAGGGGCTTGCCAATAATATTACTACAGGAGAAACAAGTGATGTAAAACTTCGGGCAGGTATAAAAGTAAAACTTACCATTAAGCCAACAAAGGCGGAAGGGAGTAGCACAAGCGAGGCAGAACAATTTGTAGAAAAAGATATACAATTGTATGGCCCTGGCGATATTGTAGGCATAGATAGCAAGGTAATTGTAAAAACAGAACCACATAATTGGATTACCAATTTTGAACCAAACTATTTACCCTATATAGATTTTTATGAAGAAGATTTTCCTTGGCGCTACACACCTGCAAGACAAACAGGAGAGCGACTTACACCATGGCTTACACTTGTGGTTGTAAAAGAAGATGAGTTTGTAGATGGCGCAAATATGAAAGAAAAGCCGTTGCCATTTTTTACATTGAAAGATGGGAAAAAGACGGAAGATATTTTTCCAAAACCAGATACGCTATGGGCATGGGCGCATGTGCATGTAAACAAAGATTTGAGCAATGGTGCTGCGCCAAATACTGCAAATGCTGCAAGTGTAAATACAGAAATTACGAACCTCATTAATAAAAATCCGGATCATGCTTATTCAAGAATTATTTGCCCAAGAAAATTAGAAGCCAATATTGGGTACTATGCTTTTTTAATTCCTACGTATGAAACAGGAAGGTTGTCTGGCTTGGGATATGATTTACCTGCAACTTTATTAGCCAATGATTGTGCTTGGAAAAATGCAGCCAATATTGAATTTCCGTATTACCATCGTTGGTATTTTAGAACTGGTAATGTGGGCGATTTTGAATACCTCGTAAATCTATTACAACCTAAGCCAGCAGACAAAAGTGTAGGTGTAAGAGATATGGATGTGCTGCACCCGGGATCTAACTTGCCTCTTATTGATGATGCGGGATTGAATGGAATATTAAAGTTGGGTGGGGCATTACGTGTACCGTTTGATAGCATGAAGGAACCAGATAAATTAGAAGTAACAAAATATGATGAATGGGATGAACATCCGTATCCGCACAAGTTTTCTACTGCAATTGCCAAACGCATAAACTTAGCCGATGATTATGTAGATAGCACAAAAAATATTGCTGATTTAAATAAAGAAGCGGGTATAGAAATTGCAAACAATGTTGGAGACCCTGATCCAGTAATTACTTCTCCGCTGTATGGCAGGTGGCATGTATTGCAAGAGAGATTGTTAAAAGATAAAACAAATGCCGACTTACCACACAATAAAAACTGGGTACACGAATTAAATTTAGACCCACGCTTTAGAGTATCTGCGGGCTTGGGCACAAAGGTTGTACAAAAAGGGCAAGAAGAATATATGCAAGCGGCATGGGAGCAAGTGGGTAAAATAATAGAAGCCAATAATAAAATACGCATGGCACAAATGGCAAAAGAAGTGTCTGGAAAATTTTATCAAAAACACTTTTTGCCGTTAATAAACGAAAGAGCATTTTTGTTTTCGGCACCTGTGCAAAAAAGGGTAATGTATAAAAATCTTACTGCTTTTAAACAAGTGCAAGACAGTATGGTGCCACTAGCACTTACCACAGGCACTTTTAGAAGTATTACGAGACCGAGAGGTAGCATAATGAAAAAGATGGCTTTCACTAATGCAATAAATACAAACAATATAATACAAAGAGTAAATGATGGTGAAGTAATTGTAGCTCCACCAAAAACTGATCCAAAAGCTGCAATAAATTTAGCAGACTTAGCGGCAGAAGCCAAACCAAAAAATATTCCAAGTGAAATAGAAAACTTATTAAAGAAATACAAATGGTTTAAATTTTTACCATTTATTATTTTAATCGTTATAGCCATTATTATTTTACTGTTTTTTAGAAATGCAGCTGGCTTTGCAGTACTAGCAGTTGCGGGGGCTATAGCATTTTGGTTGTACAACAAGTTAAAAAAATGGGATATAGAAATAAAACAAGCAGAAGCTGTAACACAGGAGAGTCAAACACCACAAGCGGTAGATTATTATCCTACAAGCCCCAATTTTGTGATAACAGAACCAGGTTCCAACTTTGCACCAGCACAAGGTAGCACAGATAATGAAGAAGCAAAAAAATTTAAAACAGCTTTAAAAGATGTGTTTAGCATTGTAGAAATAAAATACAAAGCACCTGAAAGAAAGAAAATAAATTTTGCAGATATAACTACTACCATTGTTCAATCTCTAAACCCAGCCATTACGATTCCAAAAAGAACATTTGATGGTATTTTTATTCCGGATAGGGTAAGGGTAAATATGATAGAAACATTTGCACCTGTGATGGTATATCCAGAAATTGATTTGCCCATGTACAAGCCGTTGGCAGATATGTCATCAGAATTATTTTTACCCAATATTAATTTGATAGAACAAAATAGCATTACACTTTTAGAAAACAATCAAAAATTTATTGAAGCATACATGGTAGGTATAAACCATGAAATGAGTAGAGAATTGCTATGGAGAGAATATCCTACAGATCAGCGGGGAACTTACTTTAGGCAGTTTTGGGATGTAAATAGTTTTTTACCTCCGCAACCAGTGCCTGCAAATTTAAAAGAGTCGCTAAGGGATATTCCGCCTATACATAAGTGGTCAAAAATAGACACGGCTAAAGCAAACCCAGATGATCCAAAATCGCCACTAAAAAACGAATTAGGACAGCATAATCAAAGGGCATTGGTTAGTGGTAAAACACAATTGGTATTAGTAATAAGAGGTGAGTTATTAAAAAAATATCCTACAGCTGTTGTGTATGCACATAAAGCAGATTGGGGGCCCGAAACAGGCACAAAAACAGTAACCGAAGAAAGAGTGTTTACTACCTTAACACCTTCAGAAGAATTAAACCCACCAACATCAAAAATAAAAACACCATTGTTTGAAGCCAAAGTAGATCCAGATATTTATTTCTTTGGATTTGATTTAGATGATGAAGAAGCAAGGGGAGAATTAAACCCTGCTGACACTACAAAAAATGCTGGTTGGTTTTTTGTAATTAAAGAAAGGCCAGGTGAGCCTCGTTTTGGCTTAGATATAGAAAAAGCAAAAAATGCAGCAAATGAAGAAAAGATTATTAACTGGAATAATCTATCGTGGAAAGATATTGGCACAGCGGATGGGGCAAATATTACATTAAACACAACGGTGGGTTTTGATGCATACAATTTAACCAATGACCAAGAAAATACCGTAAACGAAGATGATGTACAAGCAAGGTGGAGCCCCGATACGAATGCTGCAGAACTTGCTTATATATTGTATCAAGTGCCAGTATTGGTAGGTGTACACGCTTCTAGAATGTTACCAAAATAATTTTATACAATGGGCAAAATAGAAAAAATACAACAAGACTACAATACACATCGTTTACAAACAAACGATACAACACTTCTATTGCAAAAAGCAACTGCTGCATTAGAAAATTTGAATGCCTCAGAAAAAGCAGAGGGGAAGGGATTGACAGCGCATGAAAGGGAAAAAAGAAAAACGGAGATTGATAACAATCGAAAAGAAATTGTAGAACAGATAGGAAAATTAAAAATCGAAAAAACAAAATTAGCAGAAGCATTTGATGGTATGTCAGCCATTTTTTTGCCGCAACTAAATCCAATAGATGCTGTTACTCAATTGAGCGACAACTATCCTATTTTAATGTTTCCATTACGATTGGAAACAAGATTTAAAGCAACAAGAAACCAACCCCAACTTTGGCTCAGGGTTTATCCTGATGATTGTAACATCAATAAAAAAGAAGAACTATTATCAGAATCGGAATTAAAAAATGTAAGAACATTTTGGATAGAAATGTGGAAAGCAGCCGGCATAGAAACGGAAGAAAGAGGTGCATGGAGAAGCTTGGTGAATAGCTATGGCTCAGGTAGAGCTGCATGGATAATAGAGCATTACAAACCCACCAATAATAAACCTACAAAAGCAGATGCTAACTATAAAGTATTGGTAGTAACTTCTGCGCTTGTTCTTACACCCCACGAACAAACGGCTGCAAAAAATTATTGGTCTGCTATATGGCTTGCTAAAGGAGATGCAGCAAAATTGGCTAATTCACTTTTAACATTGAAAGGAAAAGTAGGCGATGCAAGAGCAATAGAAATAACAGAGCAATATATTCCTATAAATATTGGCGATGCTATTCCTAAAGATATAACTACAGATAAAGTTTTGCTTGAAAACATTTTGCTGCCTACAGACGAAGATTATACAACCACCCAAACGACTTGGACCAAAGCGCCAGAAGCCATTGCATTGCCAGATAGATTTGTGGCCGTTGCCTATACTGGCAATAACAAAAGAGAAATTTTATTTACACAATCTGTAAAAGAACATTTACCTGTAGGGCCAAACCCTACATTGCCTGCAGATGAACAAATAAAAAAAGATGTGGATGGTAATTTAATAATGACAGAAGAATTAGAATGGATGGTGGATTTTGATAAAGCTGTAGCGTATGGTATGGCTACTAAAATAAATCTTACCCCACAAGAAGCCACAAGAGGTTTTGATAAATTATTTGTAATAGGTATAAGATTATCTGCCAACGAAACTGCAAGTAAAACCCAATTAGAAACACTACTTACAGATCATTTTTATAGCAAAGATGGATTTGGATTAATAAAACAAGGTACACCCACCAATAATACAGAAGATAAGCCTAGTGGAAACTCATGGATAGATGATGCTGATGAAAGTTATGATAGATTGTTTAAAAAAGCGGCGTATTTTGATGAAAAAGATGAGTGGATAGAAAAAGCTGATGGGCAAAAATTAGCAGATGCTTTAGGAATAGATGGCAATTTTTTAAAGCAGGTGCCAAATGCAAATGGTAGAGATCAGTTAGAAGCAAATGCTATGAACACAGCACTCTTTCCTGCTACGCTTGGGTATTTTATAGAGGAGATGATGCATCCATTATTTGATGATAGAGATATAGATGCTACTAAAACATTTTTTTCCAATTTTGTATCTGGCAGAGGCCCTGTGCCTGCAATAAGAATTGGTAAACAGCCGTATGGTATTTTACCTATTTCTGTTTATTCAAAATTAGATTTTGATAATGTTGATATAAAGCTAGCAGTAGTAAATAAAAAAATGCCATTCTTAGTTCGCTTGCATAATTTGATAATGAAAATGGATACTACTTGGGATGAGTTATTGCCTCAAGTATCACATGTAGGTAAAGCGGGAGACCAACACCAAATATTATTAGACGTGATTGCATTAAATGCCAACTCTGTAGAGTTTCATCAACGATATGCACAAAGTACCCCGATGTTGTATAATAAATTACTTCTTCAAACTAATCTTTTTTATGCAAAAAAAGTAACTACAACCATTGAAAATAGAGGTAAAGAAATTTTAGATAAATTAGGTATTAATATAGGCGAAATAAAACTACCTATTCTAGAAAAATATTTTTTAAGCGAACCAAATTTACTAAGTGGACCTTTGGTAGATGATATTCCAGAATCGGAAATAAATGCCATACGAGCTTATGCAACCGATGGTAAAAATTATATAGAATGGTTAGCAACATCTGATGCAGAAAAAATACGCTTACAAAATTTTGGCGGCAAACCTGCGCCTAATGCAATACTTTTTTTGTTGCTAAAACATTCGCTCATGCAAGCACAAGCAGATGCTGCATCGAGATTTTTAGTGAACAACAAAATTATAGATAGCAGAAAGCTGTTTTACGACCCCGCATTTATACATGTACAAAAAGAAGGGGCAGGCAAAAGTAAATTTGAGCATTTGTACAGTAAAAATGCTACTATCACAGGTAATGCAGATACAAAAGTAGCAGAGCATATTTATAAAAATACAATCCTTAGAGAATCTCCAGAAACCATACGATTACGGGAAACCATTGACGCCTTAAAAGTGTTAGAAAAAACACCAACAGCCCGTTTAGAAAGATTGTTAATAGAGCATTTGGATTGTTGTAATTATAGAATAGATGCTTGGAAAACTGGTTTGGTAAATTATAAATTATCGGAGCAAAGAGCAAAAAACAATAATGGAGAAAATGTTAAAGGGCTTTATCTTGGTGCATACGGCTGGTTAATAAATGTAAAACCAGAAAATAAAAATTTGGTGAATGTAGGAAATTTATCTCCAGAAATAAACGAGATTTTTAATAAAGGAAATCAAACCGTTTTGCAAACCGATAATAAAAATTTAGGTTACATACATGCACCATCTATAGACCAAGCTGCCACAGCTGCTATATTGCGAAACGCATACGATTCCAATAAAACATCGGGCACAGGTAATCCATTTGCTATAAACCTTACATCAGACAGAATAAGAAAAGCCAAATCTTTTTTAGAGGGAATGCGCAATGGACAAACCCTTGGAGCATTATTGGGTTATCAGTTTGAAAGAGGGTTGCATGACCAACATAATTTAGGCAACGGTGAAGTAGATATGTTTATTTATCCGATTAGAAAAGCATTCCCTCTAGTGGCTGATAGTCTGGTAACGACAAAATCAGATGCAACGGATGCCATACAAACTATAGAAGCCAATAATGTAATAGATGGACTGAAATTTATTGGTGATATACAAAAAAAGAATGTGCTTACTTATCCATTTGGATTAACAACATTGCCAGCTCAAACTCCACAAAATAAAAAAAGCATTGATGCAATAAATGTAGAAGTAAAAAATCTTATTGACACACACGATGCTATTGCAGACCTCGTTTTATCTGAGCAAGTATATCAAGTGGTAAAGGGAAATTTTGAAAGAGCGTCTGGCAATGCTGAGGCATTTAGCAAAGGTAGTTACCCGCCAGATATAGATATTATAAATACGGCAAGAAGTGGCATAACACTCACACAAAGAGTAGCCATACAATTTGATGCGGATGCTAGTGGGGCTGTATCGCCAAATGCAATTACTATGACAGCAAAAGCAACTGCAGAACCAAGTGTAAATAAATGGCTTTCTACTTTATTACCCAATCCACAAAATGTATTGTGTAAAGTTACTTACAGCAGTCCTATTAAAGCTGCAACCACAATTTTTGTCTCGCAAGAAAATATCGGACTACAAGCTATAGACTTACTCTACACTTTTAATTTAGATACAGAGCAGGCCATGACAGAGTTGGATGATAGAATTGCAAATTATATACGATACACCGTTTCTACCCACCCAAAAACGGACATTAGTATCCAATATACCGAAGAAATAGATGCAATAGATAAATCAAAAATTTCGTTTTTTGAATTGGCAGCATTGGTAAAAAATTTACGAAAAATTTTAATGGGAGCTAAATTTTTATCTCCATCTGTTATCACACTACCAACTACAGGCGAGCAACCTGTATATGTAATGAATGATGCACAATTAAAAACAAGAGTTGTACAATTGAGTACAAACATGGGGGCTGTTAAAACAAGTGTAGAAAATATTGTTGCGGCTTCAAAATCTATTGAATCGCTAACAGACACTTTAAAAACAAGTTTAGCCGCTCATATTTCTGATAATACATTAAGAGAAAAAATAGCTGGCCAATTAAGATTAGATATACAATCATTTTTAGGAAATGCAACTGCTGCAAGTAAAATAAAAATATTAGATGTATATGAAATAAGCATATCTTCTATTGCGTTGCCGCTTACTATTGCTACACTGAAAAATGAATACGGCATATTGTTGGATAGTTATGTAACAGACTTTTTAAATTTTGATAGTTTGGTAAAACAAACATCTAACGCATTTTTACAAATGGCTATGTTTGATAATACGCAAACCGGTACAGGGTTTATGCATCAGGCCATTAATAATGTTTACAACAGTGTTTTTGAAAAAATAAAAACCATAATTGATAGATGGGATAAAAAAATAATTGAGTTTGGCATCCAAATAGCAACATACGACCCAGCAGGGGTACCCGAAGTGCAAATAGCATTATTACAAAAGGCGGAAAGAATTATTTCTTCACAAACAAGTTTTCCTGTGCCAGCATTTGCGCAATACAAAATGGATATTGATGCCAAGAAAGTATTATTTGACGCATTATTAATAAAATTAAAAGCAATAAACAATAATGCAAAATTAAATATAACAGAATTTATTATAGATGCAGAATTAGTAATAAAAGAAGTTGTCAATTTCGATGTAATTTCTTTTGATATAGAAAATAGTATAAATGATTTGCGTACAGAAAAATGGATGCTAGCATTGTTGAAAGAAGATATTAAAGTATCGCTGGATAACCTTGCCACAGCTATAACTAAAAAAATAACAGATAGTAATCTTTTTATAACAAACGCAGATGCTACCGTAATAAATAGCGATAAAATTAATAATTTAATGCAAGCTGCAAAAGCATTGCTTGGCGATGAAGCGTTGTTGCTACCACAATTTTTATTGAGCGATGCTAAGGCCAATGAATTTGAAAGCGCACATGCTACTAGCAGTTCGTTATTAAATTTTGTAAAAACAAATGAAAAAAGAATTTTTCCTGTGGAAGACTGGTTGGCAGGTGTAGCTAGGGTAAGAGAAAAATTACAACATTGGGAAAGTGCTACATTTTTATCGAGTGCATTTAATACTTCAAGCAGTATGGATTTAACGCCTTTGCAATTTCCTTTTCAAACTGCAGATAGATGGGCGGCACTAACATTTATAGGAGAAGATAAAATATTACCAGACGGAACAATAGAAAAGGATGCGTTTAAAATTAATAATGACAAATTACTTTACACCGCACATTTTGCAACTGCATTTGATAAAACAAAACCGCAGTGCGGTATTGTAATGGATGAATGGACAGAAGTAATACCAAGCAAAGAGGAAACAACAGGGGTAGCATTTCATTTTGACCAACCCAATAGTGAACCGGCACAAACCATGCTGCTGGTAGTACCACCAAAAATAACTGGTAGTTGGCAGTGGATAGACATTGTGGAATCGATGGATGAAACGCTGCAGATGGCAAAAAAACGAGCAGTAGCACCCGACAATATTGAAACGACAGCCTATGCACAATTTTTGCCTGCAACTATGATGGCTGTTACGCTTCATTGGATAACGGTTGCTACAAATTTGGCAATAAACAACAACATTTATGCACAAGTAAAAAATAATTAATAATGGCAACTTTACCATATAATCCAATCGTTGATATTGCTCAAACTTTGGCAATTAAACAATTTCCTACAGTAGTAATGTGGAACAGATTGGAAGCAAGACCAAAGGCGCATGATTTTAATAAAGCTTTGAAAGCAGAGGTAAGAGATGCCTTGTGGATGATTACCAAGCAATGGCAAATGGGCGAATTTAATGGTGATGATGCTGGCTCGCCAGTATTTGCAAAAGTGCATATTACTTCCTCGCATGTAGATACCTACAATGCCGCAAAAAAAGGAGTTCAAAATTTTGAAAAAAATATTCCACTAGAAGTAAAAGTAGAGCAAAAGAAAATACCATTTGTAAGAAACGATAAAGAAATAAGTATTGACTTACGTTTGCAAATGGGAAAATATTGGTTGGCATTATTAAAGAAAGAAGGGTTAAACTTTGGTGCTGAATACATAAAAAAATACGAGTTTACACTGCCCGCTAAAACAAGGGCTACTGATTATATTTATGCACACAGAGAAGTGTGGCAAAAATATGCAGCCATCAGTGGGCGCAGTATGGATGGGTACAAATTATACGAACACATAAAT